>JAIFKM010000028.1 GCA_020049575.1 Desulfobulbaceae bacterium | reverse complement strand
CTTGTTTGAGGATGATATCGGTCATCCTGCCAGCCACGGCTAACACCTTGTGGGCAAAGAGGGGAACCTGGGCGCAATCACTCAAAAAATCACCTATTATAAAACAGTTACCCATTTGCTGTACCCGGATACCCTGGATGTTGTGACCGGCGATGCCGCAGGCCGAAACGATGATTCGTCCTTTGTCCGCAAGGGCTTCCAGCAGTATTTTCTTGTCGGTGGATTGATCGAGTCCTTCGACAACGATAGGGCAATCGGCGAAGAGAGCGGAGCAATTCAACGCATCGATCCGGGTGGTCTCAATCTCGATGTTGATATCCGCCCTGATCCTGCGCAGATTGTCTGCCAGCATTGCCACTTTAAGCTGTCCGATCTGGTCCAAAAAATAGAACTGGCGGTTAAGGTTGCTTGAATCAACGCGGTCAAAATCGACAATTTTGAGTGAGGTTACACCGCTACGTACCAGATTGGCCGCAACGTTGGAGCCGATTCCACCTGCCCCAGCAATACCTATCTTCATGTGATCATATCCCAGTCTTTAAAGACCGGCTGATAACCGTTGGCGATGATTGCGGCAACGACCTCTTCGACACTGCGATTATCTGTGATCTCGAATTGTTGACTCTGTTGTGCTGTTGATCCGGAATAGCCGCCGACACAGGTACTTGAAGCGGCGGAAAAACGGGTAGCTCCCAGATACAGGAGGCGATCTCTGAACCGGGCGTTTTCCCGAGTGGAAATAGTTATGCCGGCGCGCGGCAAAAACAGGCGTAGGGCTGACATGAATTGGATAAAAGACGGGTTGTCGACACGATACTCGGGTTGGAAATTGCCTTCTGCCTCGTTGAAGCGGGGCAGAGAGATCGAGACTTCAGTATCCAGACAGGTGAATTCCAGGTAGCGACCGTGGAGGCCGGTGAGGAATATTTCCCGGCGCGGTTCACTCAGACCGAGCAGGGCACCGATGTTTACGGCGCGCAGTCCTGCCGAGGCGCCTCGTTGTGGTGCATCCAGGCGAAAACGATAATCCATTTTCGGGCCTGCAAGGTGAACTCGACGGTAAATCTGTTCATCGTAGGTTTCCTGGAAGATGGTCATACCATCGACGCCGGCTTGTTGCAGGAGATGATAGTCGGCTTTGTCCAGCGGAAAAATTTCGATGGATACCGAGGCAAAATGGCGTTTGAGAATCTCGGCTGCAGCGGTGAGGTAGCTTATCGGGGTATGTTGGGGAGATTCTCCGGTCAGAAAAAGTACATGCCGCATGCCGGTTGCCGCGATAGCAACGGCCTCTTCCTCTATCTGGGCAAGACTGAGTGTGTTTCTGATGATGGAATTGTTCCGGTTAAAACCGCAATAGGCACACTGGTTGGTACACTGATTTGAGAGATAGAGGGGAATAAAGAGCTGGATAGTCCTGCCGAAATGCTGAACAGTCAGGCGATGCGCCTTATGAGCCATTATTTCAAGGTGTTCGCTGGCCCTGGGGCTGAGCAGGGTGAGAAAATCGGTGGAGCTGAGGGTATCTTTGGCCAGGCTTCGAAAGATTGCCTCGTCGGTGACCCCGGAAAAAAATTTGATGAAATCAAATTCATGATATTGTTCAATATATGTATAAAAAGACATGCCCGCTATCCTTGAGGGGAATCAACCAGCGTAGAGGGATTTTCATAAAGAAAACCTGTCAAAGGTGACGAGGCTCTGGCCGCAGCCGATTGGTCAGCCAGTTCGGCGAGAAAAGCGGCCCTGCCACCCCGGACTGCAAGGTCAAAGGCCCGCCCCATGGCTTCCGGGTCGCTGGCGGTGGCAATTGCGGTATTGACCAGCACTGCTGCGGCGCCCATCTCCATCGCAGCCGCAGCATGGGAGGGGCGACCGATACCGGCATCGACGATGACAGGGAGCGTGCAGTTTTCAATAAGCAGAGCAATCAGGGACTGGGTTTCCAGGCCTCGATTGGAGCCGATCGGGGCACCCAGCGGCATCACCGCCGCGGCACCCGCCGATTCCAGACGTTTTGCCAGCGGCAGATCGGGGAGGATATAGGGGAGGACGGTAAAACCCTCTCTGGACAGGATCTCGGTGGCCTTGAGTGTCTCGATATTGTCCGGCATCAAGTATTTCATGTCGGTGATCACTTCGATTTTGATAAAATCGCCGCAACCAGCCTCGCGGGCAATTCGAGCGATATGTACCGCCTGCTCTGCGTTCCGGGCGCCGGAGGTGTTCGGCAGTAGAGTCACATCGCTGGGGATAAAGTTCAGGATGTTTTCCGACCGTGCAGTGCTGTCAATCCGGCGTATGGCCACGGTGATCATCTGGGAGCCGCTGGCCTTGAGCATTTTCGGGATCAGAGCATTGGCCGCGAACTTGCCGGTGCCGGTGAACAAGCGGTTGGAGAAGGATGCATTTCCCAAATGCAGCAGATCTTTCGTCATGATTCAGCCTCCCCCGACAAAATTGAGCAACTCAAGTATGTCGTTGTCCTTGAGCATGATATTAGGCCATTGCCCTTGTTTTATTATGGAACCGTTCAACTCCACCACCAAGGCATCAGAAGGGATGCCTTTTTTAGCGAGCAGTTCGGCGATGGTTCTGGAGGTGCAGACCTCTCGCTTTCCGTTGATCAGAATTTCCATGAAAATCGTTCTTTCCTTAAAATAAAAAAAGCCGCCTGCTCTTTATCATAAGGGCAGGCGGCTTTTTTTTATCAGAAAACTGGATGTAACCAGATTTCATCGTTATGAGCCGCTTCCCTTCGCAGGTATTATCCAGATCAGGTTCATAGGGTTGGAAAAATTCCTCTCAGCAGAAAACTGCACCCCTAGCGATAGTTTCGTTTATAGAAAAGATAACGGTCTTTGTCAACTCTGTGATTGTCAGCAAGAGTTGCTCTCGGCATTTTTAAAGTCATGCCGGTTTTATTGTCACCTGCTGCCTATCTCGGGACCAATCTGCTGGGCCCAGTTGATAGCCCAGGCGCCGAAAGGCTTGAGGAGGAGGAACAACTCTTCCCCCATGGAAGTGAGGTGATAGCCATCCAAGGAGCGGTCAATAAGTTGAGCTTCCCTGAGTTCTTTGAGCCGGCTGTTCAGGATCGATGGAGAGATGGTCTCACAGCAACCCTGCAAGGCTCTGAAGGTCGCCGGGCCCTTGCTCAGGTTCCAGATGATGCCCATGGCCCATCGTCTGCCCAAAAGATCGAAAATTGCCATGATCGGGGCTCCTGACTGGGAACCCCGCACAGGATTGCCGGGACGTGGAATCTTCATTGCTCTTGCCTTGTATTTGCCGTTGGTTGGGGGGAAGGATGGTTGTCCGGCGCGATCAGGATTCTTCCTCTGGTGCTATGATTATAGTAGCGCCCAAGGCAAAAAAAGGGAAGAACTAAAAGACGTTGTCAACTCTGGTCCAACCGTATCTCCTCAACTGTTCTGCCGCCAAGACCGAGACTATCGTAACCAAGTTCGTTGATAGTGACGACAAAGTGATTTGCCGGAATTTGAGTCACTTCCATGGCTACCGAGGTTAACCTTTCGACGAGCGCTTTTTTCTGTTCTTTGCTGGCTTTTCCCATCGTAATTGAAATAACGGGCATGATTGGATCTCCTTTCGTGGGTTGAATTTGATTTTCGAAATAAACACAAATGCGCTATTGAATATGTAGCAAGCTATAAAAAAGATAGCAAGAGAGATCTTGTAATGTACCATTTTTTTTCACATGGCCAAATCCTCTCTGTCTTGCAGATTAATAAATGGAAATCGTATTTGATGGGTAGAAATAGTTCGGATGAGTGAAATTTGAATGCTTAAAATTTTTTCTCCGGATGTTTTCCCCGGAGAATGGACTCGGGTTGCTGATCCAGACTTTCAGCAAGCAGTCGCAGAGCACGGGCGGCGCGGGATATTTCCTGCAGAGAGAGATTGAAACGCTGGACCGCCGGTGATTCTTCATCGGCAAGCTGCTGCAGAACTCTGGACGCCTTGGCCAGTTCCGTGCCTGCCTCGGTGATGCTGCGGGAGATGCGGGAATCTTCATCCGCTAGTTTATCCATATGATCAGCGGCCTTGCCAACCTTTGTCATAGCTGACTGAACTGCACTGATTGCCATACGCAGCTCGCTAAAACGAGCCTCTGCTTCACTCAAAAGTGGACCACTCTGGATATCCAGTTTGGCGGTCAGTGATTCCAGGTGCGTGAGTGTGCCTTCAAGACGGGCGGGTATAGCACTCATTGCGGAAGAAGAGAGAATCTTGTTAATTGAATTACTGATTGAGGCAAGATCTTCTAAAAACTTAGCCACCGGAAATTCTTCCAGCATGGTCGTGATTTCTTCTACAGCCGTAGGTATAGTGGGAATTTCGCTCAGATTCGGATCATCATTGATGAAGTGGGCCAGTTTTCCAGGGTAAAAACCCAGATCGACGTAGAGCAGACCGGTGAGCAGGCTTTGCATCTTCAATCTGGCCCGCAGGCCACGATCCACCAGTTGCCGGATTGTGAGTTGTTCCTGAGGCTTGATACTTTCTCCGGTATCGGTTTGGATCATCTGGAGATCGAGTTCAACGGTCACCTGCACCCTGAAGTGCTTATTTTCTTTTTCCAGCCCGATCTGGATGTGTTTGACAGTTCCGACTTTAACGCCGAGAAAAACAACTGGTGCCCCCACTTGCAGTCCCTGCGCCGCTTCCTCAAAATACATGACGTGCTGATAGCGCTCCTGGAACCATTGATCGCCAGCCAGGAGGAAAATGGTGATAATGGCGAGGATGAGTGCGCCGAAGACAAAGGCGCCGATCAGGGTTGGGTTGGCCTGTTTGCTCATGCTTCTCCCCTGGTGAGAAAATGACGGACCTTGGGGTCGCCGGAATGGAGTGCTTCCTTAGGGTTACCGGTGGCGATCATGGTATGGGTCTGGGTATCGAGAAAGACCGAATTACTGCCAATGCCAAGGATGCTCGCCAGTTCATGAGTAATGAGAACAATGGTGGTGCCGAAGCTCTCGCGCAATTCCACGATAAGAGTATCAAGACGGCGAGCGGTGAGCGGATCAAGGCCGGAGGAGGGTTCGTCGATAATCAGGATATCAGGATCCAGGGCCAGAGCCCGAGCCAGACCGGCACGTTTCTTCATGCCGCCGCTGAGCTCGGCAGGATAAAAATCCTCAAAGCCGGCGAGCCCAACCAGGCCGAGTTTGAAGGAGACAATTTCGTCGATGAGCCGTGATGAAAGATCGGTGTATTCCCTGAGGGGAAGCGCTACATTTTCAGCCAAGGTCAAAGAACTCCACATGGCTCCGCCTTGAAACATGATGCCGAGTCTGCGTTTGAGACGTTCATGCTCGTCGGGGTCAACATTCCAGAAATCGATGCCGTCATAGAGGACGGTCCCTTCGGTTGGGCGCTGCAGACCAATCAGCGATCGCATCAGGGTCGATTTGCCGCAGCCATTGCCGCCCATAATGACGAAGATATCACCCTTGTTGACTGAAAAGTTGAGGTCATGTTGGACAACGAAACCGCCGTAGGCCATTGTCAGGTTGCGAACCTCTATGGGGATTGGCTTCGCCATTGTTTTCAGATACCTAACTGGTAAAAGAGAATGGTCAGAATCGATGCCGAGATGGTGATCAGCAAAATGCTGGTTACCACAGCCGATGTCGCCGCCTCGCCCACGGCTTCTGCGCTTCGACCGCACTGCATGCCTCGCAGGCAACCAGAGAAGGCGACCATTGCACCATACACGCTGCCTTTGGTCAGGCCCACCATGAAATGTTTGAGTTCCAAGGCGTTGATGGTTTCGTGGTAGTATTCGAACATGCCGATATCAAAAATGGAAGAAGAGATCAGCAGTCCGGCCAGCATGCCGACAAAGCCCGAATAGAGCGTCAGCAGGGGGACCATCAGCATCAGCGCCAGCATCCGGGGAAGAACAAGAAAGTCGACGGCTGAGATGCCAAGCGTTCTGAAGGCGTCGATTTCCTCGTTCACCTGCATGGTGCCAAGTTTGGCCGCAAAGGCAGAACCAGTCCTGCCGGCGATGATGATACCGGTCATCAGGGCGCCGATCTCCCGCACCATGCCGATGGCCACCAGATCGGCGATAAAAATCTGTGCTCCGACCATGCGCAGTTGGTCGGCACCCAGATAAGCAAGGATAAGTCCGACGAGAAAGCTGATCACGGAGACTATCAACAGAGCCCTTGGGCCTACCTCCTCAATCTCCCACCACAGATCACTCCAGCGTAGCCTGGTTTTGCCGGTGAACAGACGGCCAAAAGAGAGGATAATTTCCCCGAGAAAGCGCAGCATTTCCGGTACTCCGCGCAGAAATTCGATCGTTGCCGAACCTGCCCGATAAACAATATTTTTTTTAACGTGCGGCCTTCCGACATTTTTCTGTTCCGGAACTGCGGCGGCCATCGCCAACAGATGCCGGACACCTTCAGGCAGGCCGACCTGTTCGACATCTATCCCCTTCTTGGCGCAGAGTTTAATCAGGCAAGAGATATAAGCCAGAAAGCCGCTATCCCAAGAAGAGAGATTTGTCCTAAAGATGATGTGGACGATGCCGTCAGGCAATTCGTCCATGAGTAAATCAGGGGGAGGCAGAGCCTGATCCAGACACCATCGACCGGTAAACGAGACTTCCAGGCTGTTCTCGTCTGAACGGTTTGTCCGCAGGTGCCATTGACTTTTGTTCGTTTCAGCGGACATGAAATGTCACCTGCCGATCATATCTGCAGCACGGCAGAAAAACGACCGGCGATGGCACAGAGTTTCGGGATTTTTCATAAGGCCATCCGCACTGGTAATCCATATGAGATGGGAGGTGTGGAATCTTCTGTTATTATTTTATGTCAAATAACTCCCAGAATTCAAGGAAGAAGATGGCCATATCCTGCCCTTCAGTAGCAGGATATTCAAAAGGAAGACCTGCTGGTTAGCCAAGTGAAAGGATAGCGGGGCTCCACGCTCAAATTATCTTTCTTGGGTGAGGCCGCTCAGGCGGGGCGCATTGCAGGCGTATGATCAATATGTGTATATCTTTGGCTGTCGCCAGTTGGTATCGAATCCCATTTCCTGTAGCAGGGCAATTCCATTTTCCATATTTATACCAATAGATTGCAGACCGTGGGAATCATCTCCAGGTACTACAGCGATTCCCATGTCTCGGGCTATTTTCAAGATTGGTCGGGAAATATAGGGTTCACTTGCGCCCTTTAATAACGAACGAAAATTGTAATCCATGATCAGATCGAGATCTTTAATAAGCGTGAGATTCCGGGTGATCTTTTCCATAATCGCCGGTTTTGCGAGCCTGCTTGGATAATTCTCGTCAAAAATCCTGATCAGGTCAAAATGGCCGACTATCGCTGGCTTGAGGGTCTCTATCATTTCGAACTGCTGATCAAAATATTTGCAGTAGAGGTTATCCAGACCGCCCATCGCTTCAGCCGTTTTGTGATACTGTTCCCTTGAATAGTCGAATCCTTGGTCGTCGACGAAATGGACCGAACCGACAATATAATCCGGCTGGAATGTCTGAATCAATGAAGGGATAAATTGTTTATAACCGCTGTAAGTCTCAATTTCCATCGCCGCAAAAATCTTAATAACAGGACTGTATTTCTCTTGCAGTCTTCGGCATTCCCTCATGTAATTGCGAAAACGATTATAGAGAAATTCCGGGGTCAGGCCGGCTGCTTTCTGATCGGGATAAAGCAGTTCTTCACTGATTGCTGGCACATGTTCGGTGATACCGACCCATGAAAATTGTTTGCTGATGTATTTCTGGATAATTTCTTCCAACGTGTCAGTGGCGTGGAGGCAGAATTGGCCGCTGTGGCCACCATGAACAGAAACGAATGTTGTTTTTTTCATTGAATTTCTTGAGAATATTATGTGTTGTGCTGAACGTATGTCGATGAATCATTCGAGAAAATAGCGCGCTATCTTAAAGCTTTTTGCTCAGGACGCAGATTGGTGATTACTGAGTTTCATTTTTTATCTTTATTGGCTCCAACTTTTTTGACACCAGGATCTTATCTACACGATTGCCGTCCATATCGACTACTTCAAAATGAAATCCCTTCTCGTCAAATGAATCG
>JAIFKM010000186.1 GCA_020049575.1 Desulfobulbaceae bacterium | reverse complement strand
GGCTCAAGAACGGCAGACCTTCAGCTGCTCAATATACCGCCGGATCATCCGCCCGGCAATGGTCCCCTCGCTGGGGATGATCGGCAGACTGCGATGATGATACCAGTCGGCATCACTGATCTCCTCCCCGTCGATCTGAATTTCACCAGCGTCGTATTCGGCAAAGAAGCCGAGCATCAGCTGGTCCGGAAATGGCCAGGGCTGGCTGGCAAAGTAGCGGATATTCCTCACCTGGATCGACACTTCTTCAGCTATCTCGCGCTGCACCGTCCTTTCCAGCGGTTCGCCAACCTCGACAAAACCGGCCAGGGTACTGTACATCCCCTCAGGAAAACGCGGGGACCTGGCCAACAGCAGTTCTTCCCCACGGGTGACCAGAACAATGATGCAGGGTGAGATACGCGGGTAGTAGGCGGACGAACAGGCCGGACACTTCCGCGCCTGCTCCCTCTCGTGCAGCTGCGTCATTTCACCGCAGCGCCCGCAGAAGCGATGGTTTTTCTGCCAGTGCAGGAGTTGAGCGGCCCTGCCCCAGATGTTGAACATTTCATCATCCAGCATGCCGACGAGACCGCGCAGGGACAACCATTCAAATTCATCGCCGATTTCAAAACCGTTGGCCATTTCTACAGCGAATCCCTGGCCGCCGGGAACTTTGCCGATAGGCAGAATGGATTCTGCCAATGGTTTCAGAAAAGACCATTGGCGACCCGAGAAAGGAAGGAGCGCCGCCCTCTCCTTTCTGGCCAGAACTCTCTCATCACGAAATACAAAGTAGGAATTTGTCACCACAGTCACTTCCGCCAGGTCTCACGGTGCACACACTCTTCGCGATAACGGGTTCTGGCCTCCGGCACAGTTTCTGGCCAGCCCAAGGCGATTCCCGCCACCGGCACGATATGATCCGGCAGCTTGAAGAGGGTACGGATACCTTCCATCCTGGCTGGCCGGGGATGAATACCCAGCCAGCACGAACCGAGGCCGAGGCTGTTTGCCGCCAGCAGAATATTTTCGACGGCGGCGCTGACATCCTGCAGCATATAGGATTCATACCCTTCAAGAGCCCGGTGCATATCGCCGCAGACCACTATGGCGGCAGGGGCAGTGAGGAGCATCTTGCCGTTCGGCAGGGCCTTGACCATCTTGTCGAGGGTTTCCCTGCTGGTAATGACGATAAAATGCCAGGGGTCGGTGGCCCGGGCGGATGGCGCTGCCATACCGGCCTCAAGAAGGTCGTTGAGCAGCTCCGTCGGAACATCTTTATCCTGATATTTGCGAACACTGCGCCGGGTGAAAATGAAATCGAGTCGGGGGTTCATTTGTCTTGCCTCCTGTTAATAAAATGCGGTTTGCACAGTGTCCGGAATACGCCAGCCAATCGAGCAGTCAGACAGCTATTCATCCATATCGTTGAAACAGGACAACCATAAACACGATCTTCATTGTCTTCCAGAGGCCACGGCCCGGGACTGGCGGATTTTTCAAAAATCATCCTCAGCCAGAGAACAAAGCCATTTTCACCCGAATGAAAAATTCGCTATCTCCCTTTTCTCCGTCTATCTCCTCAGCATCGAAAAATACCTTGAATTTCCAGGTGTTCCTCTGTTAGACAGGAGGTATTGAAATGCATTTCCAGATTATTCCAACGACGTACCAAAACAATGCAGCCAACACCCCAACAGACAGCGGCTATCCTCGACCTGACCCGCATCCCTTCACTGCCCCAAATTCTCATCGAGCTCATCGACGCCTGCAATAGTCGGGACGTTGATCTGCAGACAGTGGGAAACATTGTCTGCCGTGACGCCGCAATCAGCGCCCGAATTCTGCAACTGGCCAATTCAGCCTTCCTTGGAACCCGGACTTCCTTCAGCGACATCGAACAGGCTGTGATCTATCTCGGGATCGACACCGTCAGGAATCTGGCCATCTCTGTATCGGTCCATGAGGCCTTCCGCTCATACTCTGGCCCCGCCGGGACTTCTCCCGCCCGGTTCTGGTACCATTCACTGTTGACCGCCGTGCTCGCCAAATCCCTGTCCCAACTGAACAACTATCCCCGACCGGCCGAGGCCTATCTCGCCGGCCTGCTCCATGACCTGGGAAAACTCCTGCTCGAACAGGCCTACCCGCAGGAATACCGCAGAATTGCAGAGAGGGCGAGACTGGACCAGACCCAGCTTGACGTACTGGAAAAAAATCGTTTCGGCATCAGTCATTCTGAAGCGGGCAGTCAGATGGTACTACGTTGGAAACTCCAGCCCAGTATCGCAACAGCCATCGAACTGCATCACAGCGACGACATTCCGGGACATCCAACCGATCCTCTGGTGGACATACTCTATTTGGCAAACCTTCTCAGCACCGCCCCTGCTGCTGATCAACACCTGAAACGAGAGTTCTGCGAGCGCCTGGGTATATCCGCCCAAGCCCTCTCAGAGTGCCTTACAGCAGCGGCTGAAACCGTCTCGACCATTGCCGAACATTTGGGTTTTACCATTGAATCGACAGAAATATCGCAGATTGATCGGCCAGATGCCGACAGCGGACGCACCGAGCTGTTAGAAAGAGTCGGAAAACTGTCGCGCATGCACGGCATACTCGACAATCTGATCAGGGCGGATAACCCCGACCGAAGCCTGAGGGTTATCGAGGAAAGCCTGCACATCCTTTACGATGTCGACAGGTGCATGTTTTTTCTCCCCGAATTCGATGGCAACGGCTTTTCAGGCTGTTGCTCGGAAGTCAACCCGCTGACCAGCCAGGCCGACGGGTTGAAGATCAGCCAGGCTGATGGTGAAGAAATCCTCGCCATGTGCCCGGAATGGACACGTGGCGTCTGTATTCTTGCGCAACAGGATGGAGGGGCAGGAACAGCAATAGAAAAGCGACTCCATACTCTTTTTGCCAGCCCTTTCCTGCTGATTCTTGCGCTTCCCGCTGGAGACTGGCGCGGTTTTCTGGTGGCCGCCATTGATTTCCGGCAGACGGCCCATCTGCAGGACTGCTCGGACGATCTCTCGTTTCTGGCACGCCACGCGGCGGCCCGCCTTTATCTCAATGTCATCAATCGGAAAACAGCCGAGGACCTGGCCAGGGAACGGGTCGAGGCGGTGCAGCAGGTTGCCAGGAGTATTGCCCACGAGATCAACAATCCCCTGGCCATTCTCCAGAACTACCTCAGCATTCTTGAACATCGCCTTGCTGGGAAGCCGGATATCCATGAAGAGCTTGTCATGTTCAACGCCGAGATCAGCCGTATCGGCAACGTCTGCGCCCAACTTGACGACCTCTCAGGCACACCGCCGCCGCATGCTGCTTCGCCGGTGGATCTTCATTCTCTGCTGCAGGAATGCCTCGGTCTCTTTCAGCAGTCCCTCTTTCAGAATCAGAAGATCACCTCGCACTTGGATGTCGCCCCCCAGCTGCCGACCATCACGAGCAACCCGGACCTCCTGCGGCAGATCTTTGGCAACCTCCTGAAAAACGCCGCCGAAGCCCTGCCGGCCGGAGGCAGGGTATGGCTGCGCTGCGAATCCATCGGCCACGACAGAAAACCCGGTACTGAAGGTATCCGCATCACCATCGAAGACGATGGCCCCGGTATCTCCCCGGCCCTTGCAGGAAAGCTCTTCAGGGCAGGAGTCACAGATAAGGACGGGGGACATCTGGGGATTGGCCTGGCCATCGTTAAAAAATTGGTGACAGAGCTCGGCGGCTCGATCGACTGGTGCCCTCGATCAGGCGGCGGTACCTGTTTCACCATCGACTTCTTAACAAATATTTAACAATTCCTTGCAATTCCCTTTCCCCCACAGACAAGTAACTGTTTTTACACGTTTTACACGATATATTTCAGTAAAGCTCCGCCGACAGGGCCCGCCCTCGCCACCCTCAAACTTCACTCCGAGCCCTCTGATCTTATTCAATTTATTTGACTTATTTATTTTTTTGGCGTAGCAATTAGCACACGTTGAAACGATATTTTTGCTTGTGCGACACAACTCGATCCAAAGAAAAGACCATCATGACAGAATCAATTCTGGTTGTTGACGATGAACATAATTTCTGTTCGAGCATCAAATGCATACTTGAAGAAAAAGGCTACAGGGTAGATATTGCCAGTACCGGCAAGGAAGCCTTTGCCCGATTATATGAAAATCCTTACGACGCCATTCTCCTCGATCTCGTGCTGCCCGATATTGACGGTATCGAAATCGGCGAATACGCAGCCTCCCATCAGGCCGATACGGCAATCATCGTCCTCACCGGCCAGGCGACTGTCGGCAGTGCCGTCAAGGCCATACGTTTCAAGCTTGACGACTACCTGAGCAAACCCTGCAAAACCGAACTGCTGCTGCAGACCATCTCCCGCGCCATCGAAACCAAACGTCTGAGAAAAGAGCTTGTAGTCAGCAAACGCAAATTTCAACAACTGGCGGAAGCAACCTGGGAAGGCATAATCATCTTCTCCTGCAACACCGTTCTGCAGGTCAATCAACAATGCCTCGAAATTTTTGGCATGACGGAAAAAGAAATAACCGGCCAGGAAATACAGGACTTGATTCCCGGCTGGGATTTCTACATCCCCGCTCAGGACCTGCAGGAGGCCAGTGTCCCCGAAACCCTAGAACTCGAGGCCATCCGTGGCGACGGCCGGACTGTACCGGTGGAGATCCGAATTAAAAAACTCGCTAACGGCGACGAGAAAACCTGGGTCGCAGCGATCCGTGATCTCACAACAAGAAAACAGGCCGAACAGAGACGCCTGCAGATGCAGGAACAGCTGACCAATGCCCAACGCATGGAGTCTATCGGCATCATGGCCGGCAGCGTAGCCCACGACCTGAACAATATCCTGAGCAGTATCGTCACGTTCCCCGAACTCCTGCTGATGGATATGTCGACCAGCGAGAAATACCGCAGGGACATCTCCCTCATTCAGCAGGCCGGAAAGCAAGCTGCCGCCGTTGTCGCTGACCTGCTGACGGTGGCGCGCGGTTCGACCTGCAAAAAGGAACCGTGCAACCTCAATTTTCTGCTCAAGGAATACGCCCAATCCATTGATTTCAAGCAGCTGCGGCAGTTCTGTCCGGATATCGCCATACAATTGCAACTCGAGTCCAATCTGCCCAATATCGAGGCCTCGACCATCCATATCACCAAATCCATCATCAACCTGGTAACCAATGCGGCTGAGGCCATAGGGCTGAACGGTAAGATCACCATCCGCACTGCCAATCGCAACCTGGAAGAAAGTTTCGACGGATACGAAAAAATTCCACCCGGCAGATACGCCGTACTGTCTGTCCAGGATACCGGCCCGGGCATCGGCCATGAAGCCCTGCCGTACATCTTTGAACCTTTCTTTTCAAAAAAAGAACTCGGCCGGAGCGGCACGGGGCTTGGCCTGACAGTCATCTGGAATACCGTCAGGGACCATCAGGGGTACATTGACATCATCAGCCATGAGGCCGGCAGCCGTTTTGAGCTCTACTTTCCCTCCTGTCGGGCCGAGACCCGACAGCCTGGTGAATTCTCGTTCTCGCTTGATACACTGTATGGCCGGGGCGAGAGTATCTTGGTGGTCGATGACGAGGAAAACCAGCGGCAGATCACCTCCTCAATCCTCAAACGTCTCGGCTATACCCCATTCACCGTTGCCACCGGCGAGATGGCCGTGGAATATGTCCAGCGGGAACCGGTAGACCTACTCCTGCTCGATATGATAATGGAGCCGGGAATCAGCGGCTACGAGACCTACCGCCAGATCCTCGAGTTTCAGCCAGGCCAGAAGGCGGTTATCGCCTCAGGGTATTTCAATCCGGAGGACCAGGACAAAATAAGGGCCCTGGGCATCTCGCAATATCTGACTAAGCCCTTCAGCATCACGGGTCTGGCCCAGGCAGTCCATATGGAAATCAGGCGTTGAACGACAGGAGAACCTCGGCATGACAGAACCAGAAATTACCAAGGAAACGATTGATCTCGGGAAATCGGAATGGTACCTGAACAGGGAGCTGACCTGGCTCGAATTCAATCGCCGGGTCCTGCGTGAAGGCCAGGATTCCCAGACTCCTCTGCTGGAAAGGGTTTTTTTCCTGGCAGTTGTCGGCTCGAATCTCGATGAATTTTACATGAAGCGGATAGGCGGTCTGAAACAGCAGCTCGGAGCCGGCCTGAAAAAACCTTCCATCGACGGCATGCTGCCCAAACAGCAGCTTGAAGCCTGCCAGGCCATCGCCCTCGACATCCTCCAGAAGCAGCAGGAACTTGAACTGACCCTGATCGAACTCCTCGAACAGGAAGGTATCAGGATCTGCCAGTATGGCGACCTGACAAAAGAACAACAACAGGAGATGACCAAATACTTCCGCAAGGAACTCTACCCGTTGCTCATCCCGCAGGGCATTGACCCGGCCCACCCGTTTCCCTTCATCTCCAATCTCTCGCTCAACTGGCTGGTCGCGACAAGCGAGAAAGGCCGGGATCAGATATTTCTCAACAGGCTCAAAATCCCCACCGGCATCGGGGCCCCGCGTTTCATCAAGGTTGGCAGCAAACACACCTACATCACCTTTGAAGACCTCATCGCTAACAACCTGGAGATGATTTTCCCCGGTCTTATCATCCACAGCTGTGAACTGTTCAGGGTGACGCGCAACGCCATCACCGAGCGCACCGGCGAGCAGGCGAATGACCTGCTTGCCATGATCGAGTCGGCCCTGCGTGAACGTAAATTCGCCGATATCGTCCGTCTTGAGGTCGGTAGCTGCATGACCCCTCAGCACCGTGGCATGCTGGCTGCCGAACTCGGCATCGATGAAAACAAGGATGTCGTTGAGATAAGCGGTATTATTGGCAAGAAGGATCTTTTCGAGATCTGGAAGATCGACCGGCCAAACCTCCATTACCCACCGCATCAACCCTGCGACCATCCCAGGCTTGTCACGGAAGATCCGAACATCTTTCATATTATCAGGGCCAGAAAATCGATCCTGCTGCAACATCCCTATGAGTCATTCGAGACCTCGGTTGAGCGTTTTCTCAAAGAAGCGAGCACCGACCCCAAGGTTCTGGTGATCAAGATGACCCTCTACCGGACCAGCTCCGATTCCCGGATCATCGAATACCTCATTGATGCCGCCCAGAATGGCAAGCAGGTGGCGGTGGTGGTCGAATTGATGGCCCGCTTCGACGAGTCGGCCAATATCAGATGGGCTGAAGCGATGGAAGAAGCCGGCATCCACGTGACCTACGGCGTCGTCGGCCTGAAGACCCACAGCAAGGTTCTCTTCGTAGTACGGCGGGATTACAACGGCCTGCAGCGCTACGCCCATATCGGCACGGGTAATTACCATGCCGGCACAGCCAGGCAGTACAGTGATCTCGGCCTGTTGACCAACGATCCGGTGATCTGCGAGGATCTCACCGAATTCTTCAATTACCTGACAACCGGCTACGCCCCGGTGCGAAAGTACCAAAAGCTCCTGCCCTCCCCCAATATGCTGAAAAAGGCCCTGATCAACAAGATCGAGAGGGAGGTCGGCCTGCACAGCGCCGCCAGCCCCGGCCTGATCCAGTTCAAAACTAACGCCCTTGAGGACAAGCAGATCACTGAGGCCCTGTACCGCGCCTCCCAGGCCGGTGTTCATATCGACCTCATCGTTCGCGACAGTTGCCGCCTGCGTCCAGGAATTCCCGGTCTTTCAGAAAATATCTCGGTAATCTCAGTTGTCGGCCGTTTTCTCGAACACAGCCGCATCTATTATTTCAAGAATGGCGGCAATCACGAATATTTCATCGGTTCAGCAGACCTGATGAAGCGTAATCTGGAGGAACGTGTCGAGGTGGTGGTGCCAGTTGAAGGAAAGGACCTCCAGGCCACCCTTCGGGAAATTCTCAATGTCCAGATAGGCAATAGGCGCAGCGTCTGGGATATGCAGAGTGATGGCAGCTATATTCAGCGCCAGCCAGTAAAGGATACGGATAGCCGTACGATTCAGGAGATTCTCATCGATCTGGCTGAACAGCGCATCGCCCTCTCCCCTCTGGCGCGGCGTAAAAAGC
This sequence comes from Desulfobulbaceae bacterium, assembly GCA_020049575.1. Lineage (GTDB taxonomy): Bacteria > Desulfobacterota > Desulfobulbia > Desulfobulbales > Desulfocapsaceae > Desulfoprunum. The sequence continues at coordinate 16,829 of JAIFKM010000186.1, read as the reverse complement.
GCAGGAAGGTGGAGAAGACCAGCCAGAGAAAACGTAATTAACTGGATTCTCAAAAGCAAAATATACAAGCAGGATCTTTCCGGGCGTTTCATTAAAAGTTGGAAATTACCCGCCAGAGAATTACACTATCCCCAAAGATCTGGACAGACGCAAAGTCTCCACCACCAGCCAGGTTCTTTTTCCGGGCCCTGAAGTATCACGTCAAAGAATGAGCCTGTTGATTTCCCGGCAACTGGCAGTACAATCATCACCAAAAAGGAGTGACAACCATGAATCGGAGGACCATGGGGATGGCAATTTCCCTCTATGCCTGTCTTCTCACAGCACAACCAGGATGGGCAGCATCACCCTCGCCGTTCACCTTGCCCCCTGAACCAGAGCAGCCGCCCGCGGCGGCGGCACCGACGACAGGCGCACCGCAAGCTACTCAACCGACAGAACCTGCGCCAACCCAGCCGGCGGCACCCTCTCCTTTCGATCTGCCGCAGCAGCCGGAGCAGCCAGCGGCACCAACCAGCCAGACCGCTGCGCCAGACCCTGACGCCGCCTTTAACCTGCCGGCTTCCGGCAATCCGGCGATAGTTCCAGGCAGCACCACTCCTCCGACAACCGGCAGCATGCCGCCTCAGGCGCAGCCGGGCAGCAGTTCCGGCGGGGTGCAGCCGGAGCTTTCCGCATCCGAACTCTTGGCCCGCGGCACCGAACTGGCCCGCCAGGGTAGGTACGAAGAGGCCCGTACTGCCTTGGAAGAGGCCCTGCTCAAAGAACCCGGCAATGTCCTCTGTCTGAATAATCTGGGCCTCGTCATGCGTAAACTCGGCAGGCTTGAAGAGGCTACAAGGGCCTATACCACTGCCATTCAAAGCAATCCCGACTTTGCCCTGACCTACAAGAATTACGGCATCCTCCTCGAACAGAATGGCGAAAAGAGGCGGGCCGTCGATGCCTATCGCAGGTACTGCAGCCTGGCCCCGAACGCCCCGGATGTTCAGCAGGTCAGCCAGCGCGCCGACTGGCTGGCAGGAGGCCTGTAACATGGATAAACATCTGCTGGATGTCAAACGGCATTTCTTGTTGCTCATGCTGTGCTGTCTGGCAGCAATAGCAAGCGGCTGCGCCAGTCCGCCGCTGCGATCTTCAACTGTTTTCGCCCCTCCCGCTAGCACCTCTCTGGTGGTGCGAGCAGAGACCCTGAATATGCGCCAATGTCCGGACACAACTTGTCCGGTCATTGCCCTGCTCTATAAGGGAGAGACGGTTGTTGTGCGGCGCAGCAGCGGTGACTGGTCTGAGATTGAAAGAAAAGAAGGAGGAATAGGCTGGGTTGCCTCCCGCTATCTGGGAGACCATCAAGGCCTTACCGGCGGGTCGGTAGCCTCTCCGGCACCTGTTCTGCCAGAGGAAGAATTGGCGAAACCGCAAACCATTGCCCCGCCTGAGATCTCAGACGAACTGGCCGAACCCGGAGCAACCGCCAATCCGCAGGCCCCTCCGGCAATCTCGGAAGAGTTCGGGCAATAACGATTCTTTTTTCGTTACTCTTTGACAGGGGCGGTCAATTTGAGAGTATCGACCATGTGCTGAAATGTTGTTACATGCTGCTGATAAATATCTCTTGGCGCCGAGTAGCTTATCAGCAGCAGGTAAGGCAGGTGCTCCAACCCCAGCTGAGTGTGCCCAAATGACACCTGCTGTTTCTGAGTATTTTCAGCAGGATATGTCACCAGGAAGAAGGGGGAGTCCTGGCCGGCAACCGGAATCTGGCTCTTTGAGGCAATCTTGGCCCCGGTCATCTGCGAAAACTGGTTGAGCAGGGAAAGCATCTGATCCTTGAGGCTGGTGACTACTCCTTTTTGGGTATCGACGATCTGGACAATGACGCTGATCTCGGTCTCCGGGGTCCCGACTGGACCACTGAACAGATAATCACTGTTAACACCAATGGTCTGGAACGACCAATTCTCCGGCAATTCAAAGGAAAATCCGAACTGCTTGTCCCTGAAGGTCTTGTAGGAGACATTGGGCTGCGGGGCAGCCGGGACATCGGAGGTCTGGGCTGGCGGAGACGGCTGAACATTGCCGGTTGGTGGCTCCCCGGACGGATTCAAGGTTTGAGCCACTGGCGCAGAAGGATTCGGTACTGCGGGAACAGCCTGAGGAACAGGGGTGGTTGCGACCTGAGGCTTTTCGGCGGTGGGAAATCCCTGGCTGACAGGAACTCCTGCGGCAGGCACCAGGGAGAACTCAACTCTTTCCTTCACTTCATTATTCAGCTGAAACTCCACGGCATAACGACCGACCGGCCAACCACTCTCAGGCGGATTCAAGGAAAAGCTGAGATATCTACCACCCTCCGCCGAAACAGTATCCTCGGCAATCTGTTGTTTATTCCCTTCAAGATAATAGAAAACCGCCTTAACAGCGGTATCTGCCGGGGCACTCTTGACCTTTATGGTAGCATACAGTGTCTTGACATCGGCCGGGAAAAGCGTTGCCTTTTCCAGTGGTTCCTTGGTATTGCCGTCAACGGCCGTGCTCATGGCCGGCTCGCTGAGGCTGGCTGTGCTCAGGTTGAACGATGCTTCACACCCTGCAAGCATGAGTGAAGCGGCAATCAAATACAAAAATAGAAAACGCATGCTGATCCTCTTTGGGGAGTTATGACATACACTGTCTGAAACGTCTGAATACCCTGAATTCGCCTTAAATTCCTTTGCGGCAAAATTTCTTACAGATAATCCAACCAAATATATCATTTCTCCGATGTGCCGGTCCAGTTTTTATTCATGTTCCGCGTCCTGCCTCATCGGGCAAGGCCTTTCGCCCCCGGTGCACAGGCCAAGGGCATCCATGATCTCGGGCAGCTTATAGCCGACTATGACCTTGTCATCAACGGTAAGAGTCGGGAAAGTGCATCGGCCATTCACCTGCCGTAGATCAGCCAACAGGGCGCTTCTGGCATCGCCGGACAACAGGTCGGCATCAGCCGATTCATAGGGCAATCCAAAGGTTTCAAGGATTCTCTTGATGGACTGGCAATAGACGCAAGTGGTGACGCTATAGAGCATGATCTTCGGATATTTCATTTTCCCTTGTCGGCACAACCGCAAAATCCGTCTATTGTGTCGGCTGTCTGAGCAGATCAGACAAGAGAGTCGTAGACCTCGGCCTGTTTGAAGGGCAGCCCCTGGACGTCTTTACCCGACAGCACCGGCGCCATGGCAAGAGGCCAGTCGATGCCGATATCCGGGTCGTTCCAGATGATGCAGCGTTCGTGCTCCGGGGCATAATACTCGGTAGTTCTGTAGAGGAAGTCGGCATACTCGGAAAGCACCAGAAAACCATGTCCGAATCCCTCCGGCACCCAGAGCTGTTTCTTGTTCTCGGCGCTGAGAAGCTCGCCGACCCAGTGGCCAAAAGTCGGCGAGCTGCGGCGCAGATCTACTGCCACATCAAATACTTCGCCGAGTACGACCCGCACCAGTTTGCCCTGAGGCTGGCGGATCTGGTAATGCAGGCCACGCAGCACGCCCCGACAGGATCGGGAGTGATTGTCCTGCACAAACGTTCGCTGTATTCCGGTTTTTTCCTGCCAGACCCGCTGACTGAAACTCTCAAAAAAGAACCCCCGCTCATCGCCAAAGACTTTCGGTTCAATGAGCAGGACCTCCGGGATAGCTGTAGCTGTCACCTGCATTGTCTTTTTCCCTTCCGAAACCTCCGAGCTGCTGAATTGCTTGCAGGAGGTTTCTATCTCGGCTTCTCAGCCGTACATTTTCGTATAATACTCCTGGTAGGAGCCATCGACCACCCCGGCTACCCATTCCGCATTGGCCAGATACCAGTCGATGGTCATCTCGACACCCTGCTCAAAGGTAACCCTGGGCTGCCAACCTATCTCTTCTTTGATACGGCTGGCATCAATAGCATAGCGCCGGTCATGCCCGAGACGATCCTTGACAAAGGTGATCAGCAAACGGCGGGGCTGCCCAGAGGGCGGCAGGCCGAGTTTGCGGTCGAGGGTGTCACAGATCAGGGTGACGACCTCGATATTCTGCTTTTCGTTGTTACCGCCGATATTGTAACTCCGCCCGATTCTGCCCTTTCCCAGGACCTCGAGCACCGCCTCGCAATGGTCGCCGACGTAGAGCCAGTCACGGATGTTTTTGCCGTCACCGTAGACCGGCAGCGGTCTGCCGTGCATGCTGTTATGAAAGATCAACGGAATGAGTTTTTCCGGAAACTGATACGGACCGTAATTGTTCGAGCAGTTGGTGATCATGGTCGGCAGGCCGTAGGTGTGGAAGTAGGCGCTGACCAGATGATCAGACGAAGCCTTGGAGGCAGAATAGGGCGAACGTGGATCAAAAGCGGTAGTCTCGCTGAAATAGCCCTCCGCCCCGAGTGAGCCATAGACCTCGTCGGTACTGATATGGAGAAAGCGCGGCTCTGTAACCTTGCTTTCGGGTCCGAGCCAGCATTTACGGGCCGCCTCCAACAGGGTGAAGGTGCCGACAATATTGGTCTGGATGAATTCAGCCGGGCCGGTGATGGAGCGGTCGACATGGGACTCGGCAGCAAAGTGGACGACTGTATCGATGCATTCTTCGGCAAAGAGACAGTCCAATGCCTCTGCGTCGCAGACATCTCCTCTAACAAACCGATACTGCGGACCTTCGGATATACCCTGCAGATTCTGCAGGTTGCCGGCATAGGTCAGTTTATCGAGGTTGATCAACCGCCACTCAGGTCGTGCGTCTAATAGCAGACGCACAAAGTTGGCGCCGATGAAGCCGCATCCACCCGTTACCAGGACTGTTCGTGGATTATTCATGTATTTAGTCTGATTTCTGTTTGCATTCTGGAAAAAAGGGCCTATTGTGCTGTGTTTTTCTCAGCCTGTTCTTATAATACCTCATACAGATATAGCAAAGTACAATCTTCTCCCCCCAAGCATTATGAGCAAGCAACTCGAAGCAGAAATCGCCAAGCGCCGAACCTTCGGCATCATCAGCCATCCTGACGCCGGCAAGACCACCCTTACTGAAAAGCTCCTGCTCTTCGGCGGCGCCATCAACCTCGCCGGCGCTGTGAAATCGCGCAAGGTTGAGCGACACGCCACCAGCGACTGGATGGCCATCGAACAGGAGCGCGGCATCTCGGTAACCACCTCGGTGATGAAATTCACCTACCGGGATTTCGAGGTGAATCTCCTCGACACCCCCGGCCATCAGGATTTTTCCGAGGATACCTATCGGGTTCTGACCGCCGTCGACTCGGCCATCATGGTCATTGACAGCGCCAAAGGCGTCGAGGCTCAGACCGAGAAGCTGATGGAGGTCTGCCGCATGCGCAACACGCCGATCATCACCTTCATCAACAAACTCGACCGCGAGGGCCTGTCGCCGCTCGACCTGATGGCTGAGATTGAAGAAAAGCTGCAGATTGAGTGCACCCCGCTGTCCTGGCCGATCGGCATGGGCAAGACCTTCAAGGGAGTCTACAACTTCTATCACCAGCAGCTCCACCTCTTCACCGCCGGCCAGGACAGCCGCAACCAGCCGGGCCTCACCATCAAGGACCTGAACGACCCGCAGCTCGACAAGCTCCTCGGCTTCCAGGCCGATGAACTGCGCTCCGACGTCGAGCTGCTGCAGGGCGCCGCCAATCCTTTTGAATATGACCACTACCTGAGCGCCAGCCAGACGCCGGTCTTTTTCGGCAGTGCCATCAACAATTTCGGTGTCCGGGAAATGCTCGACACCTTTGTCGAGATGGCCCCGCCGCCGAGCCCGCGTCAGGCCGTCAGCCGCATGGTCGATCCGAAGGAAGAGGCCTTCTCCGGCTTCGTTTTCAAGATCCAGGCCAATATGAACCCGGCCCACCGCGACCGAATCGCCTTCTTCCGCATTTGCTCGGGCACCTTCACCCGCGGCATGAAGGTGCGGCATCACCGACTGGGCAAAGATATTACGCTCGCCAACGCCACGATCTTCATGGCCCAGGAACGATCAAACGTCGAGGAGGCCTGGCCCGGCGACATCATCGGCCTGCACAACCACGGCACCATCAAAATAGGCGACACCTTCACACCCAAAGAAGAGTTGAAATTCACCGGCATCCCCAACTTCGCGCCGGAGCATTTCCGCCGGGTATTGCTGAAGAATCCCCTGAAGATGAAGCAGCTGCAGAAAGGCCTGGTGCAGTTGGCCGAGGAAGGTGCGATCCAGGTCTTCAGGCCGATGATCGGCTCGGACTACATCATGGGCGCGGTCGGTGTCCTGCAGTTTGAGGTGACCATGGCCCGGTTGAAGAATGAATACGGGGTTGATGCCATCTATGAGCACGTCGACTACCAGGCAGCCCGCTGGGTACGCTGCGCCGACAAGAAAAAATTGGCCGATTTCGAACGCAAGAACCAGATGACCCTGGCCACCGACTCGGAAGGGTTTCTGACCTATCTGGCCCAGAGCGAGTGGATGCTCAAGTTCTTCATGGAGAAATGGCCGGACATCGAGTTTCACAAGACCCGCGAGAATATCTGATCTCCACCCGGCCCCGGAGTCTATCTGCCGGACAGATCTTCCCCTTTCGCCGCAACTTCGATGAGTTGATCATATTCGACGAACTGGTAATGGGCCGTATCACCCTTTTGCCTCTTACCGTCATCGCAGACGAGGAGCAGCAGCGATCGCCCCTGCGTGACCACAGGGGCTACTCCTTCGATATTTTTCAGCTTGCCGCTGCCGGGAAACTCCAATCGTCGCGCTGGATGGCCGGCGATTCCATCCCAGGACCAGAGAGCTGCCCTGACCTTGCCGCCCTCGTACTCGATCTCATTGGCAATAAGATATCCAGCCAGTTTCTCAACGTAGGCAATGGAACGAATGCCGCCTCCCTGCAGCTGCAGACGGATAATATCCGGCTTGAGTTGCGGCGTTTCGCCTCGCTCGAAGAGGCCCTCGGGATTTTCCAGTGAGAGTATCAGAGCTTCCCCTTCCACAACGGGCTCCCGCAGGCCGATCAGCAACTGTTTCCCGTCTCTGCTGGTGCCGAGCCCCTCGATATTGAGTGAACCGAGATCAGCGTCCATTCCTTTAAGGGAAGCCAGTATCACCATGAGCAAGTCGTTGTATTCCTGATATTGCCTTATTCTTCCCTCCTCATCGACCTTGAACCGCAGCAGCTTTTGCCGCCCGCTGTCTGCCGTCCCACTCTCTGTCCGAGAATGGGAGGTGATGGCGTAGACCCAGCCACCTGGGCCTTGGGCAACCCCCTCAAGATCATCTGCGATGCCTGCCCCCCGGCAGTATACCGGTGGACCGATTGCTGGCTGCCCGTCCTTTTCTTCAAGGCGGCAGAGAGAAAACGGATCAGTCCGTTCATCTTCTACCAGTAACAGACGCCCATCCGCCAATTGAAGTATCCCGGAAGGTTCATAAATCTGGATGAATTTCATAGTCATTGCCCTCTGCATTAAAGCGTTTGCCGCGTGACTTTCGACTCCGTCACAATGCACTGCGCAACCAATCGCAGCAACCAGCAGAACATTCAAAAAATTGTGCATGTTTTGAGAGAATTACCACTGACTGCAATGATAGATTTGCCGATGATCTGAAGAGAAAATGTCCCGCGATGAAAGCTGATCGACCGGCGTTAAAGCAGTTTGTTCGAAAATACGCCAGCCATGGGGAAGGTGATACCGATACAAAGTATTGGCCGAAGTTATTGTTGCTGAGAGGCTCAAAAGCAGAGTGGTTGAAATTCAGGAATTACGCAGGACATTCGATTGAGAGACAGCGATCAGCCTGATTTATTCCGCTTCATCTTCATCGATAAAAATCAGAGCATGTCCCTCATTCAAGGCTGTGGCTGTCTTTTTCCTGGCAATGGTGATGATTCGCTGAATTGTCCCTCGGGAAACTCCCATCTTCAGGCCAGCCTCCTCTTGAGTCAGGCCTTCACTGTCGCACAATCGCAGGGCTTCAAGTTCATCACGATAGAGCTGTACCTGTTCAAGATCCGGGAGAGGTGTGCCGGTCGGTTTAAAGGCCCGGCCGCAGAATTTCCCCTGACAGTTTCGAATTTTTTTTGGTCTCGGCGACATACACATACACACGATGGAAATTGAGACAGGCCCCATCAAAAGCGGCCTGCCCTGATGAAATACTCATCTTTTATAACGCCGATGAGGCAAAAATGCAATGCGTGTATCAGTGATGACAGTTGCCCGATCCCTTACAGACCTGATCGGCATGCATGACCGTCAACTGATTGGCGATAAGTCCTGCAATGACTGCATTGACGGTCGGCACAGTCTCACGGTTGGCAAAGTAGACCTTGATGCCAACATCGGCGAATCCGCGCATCGGCCGAGCCCCCATGCCTCCCACGACTATTGCCTCAACATTGGCATCATGCAGAATCTGAACGGGAACCAGACAGCCACCCGCATCATGCGAACCGTTTGCTACTGTTTCCACGCCAGTAACTGTATTTGTTTCATCCAGATCGACCACCGTAAAGATCTCGCAGTGGCCGAAGTGATCGGACCGCTCAGCCTCAAGTCCACCGGGATTCTGGGTGGGAATTGCAACTCGCATATGACTTCTCCTTAATATAAAATTTTCCTGGTGAATGGCGCAAAATGCGCCTGTCACCATATCTGTGCATATACACAATGTAGTCTCCGACAGACACTCTGTCAAGCCTATTCTTCCTCGATATCAATACCCCGAAACTCCTCTGGCCGACCTCAGAACGAACAAGCATTGGACATGCACAGCCATATCAGGTAAATTATTGTGGTATTTTGCCTTACAAGCGGTCGCTCTGCCAAACGAATAGCCGCATCGCATAACACACTCAACTGGCGGCAGATTGTACTGCCGGCCACAAACGACCCAACCTTGTTTTTCTGAGGAATGATCCCCTCTTTGAATTATCGTACGGCTATTTGATATATGATGCACAAGTCTCTCATCATTCTTTTCACCTTCCTGCTCCTCACTATCGTGCCGTACATATCCTCCGGCCAGGAAGAGGGCGAGAAGGATGCCGTCATCCAGGAACTCACTGCCACAACATCAGACTCCCACGTCCTTCTCTTCGGAACCCTGCACAACAGTTTCACCGAAGAGATGATTGAAGGCCTGCACAGCGGTATCCCTATACAATTTTCATTTTTCGTTGAACTACACGAACAGGCAGGGAAAAATCCAAACAAGCTGCTGACAGCCATGACCTTCAGCCATACGCTGACCTACGACACCCTCAAGGAAACCTACCGCGTCGAACTGGAGGAGGAAAAACGCAGAAAGCTTTATTTTACCTCCCTGCTCGAGGCCCAGAGAGCCCTGAACGAATTGAATGGCATCCAGGTTGTGCCGCTTTCCCAACTGACAGCCGATGCCATCTACTCCATCAGGATAAAAGCGGAACTCTTTAATAAAACCCTTCCCCTGAGCCTTCAGCATGTTGTTCCCTTTGTCTCCTGGTGGGACGTTAAAACTGACTGGCAGACATTAAAATTCAAATATTAAGGACCTCAGGTATTCCGATGCAGCCCGAACCTTTTCATGCCGGCACCCTCCCCACCAACCAAGACAACGGCAACGACCAGGATAAGCCACCCTACACCTCCGAGCAGCTTTCTTTAAAGAGACGGCTCATTCGGCGGGTCATCATCTTCTGTATCTGCCTCCTCCCGCTCTTCATCTGGATCCAGAGTCTCCTTCTGAAACATCAGGGCACCCTGCCGACCGGTAACAACATCCTGATTTTTGCGGTTATCAATCTCAATGTCCTGCTTGTTCTTTTCGTCCTTTTCCTGGTGCTGCGCAACCTTGCCGAACTGCTTTTTGAACGGCGGCTGAACCGTCTGGGCAGCAAACTCAAGACCAAGCTCATCGCCTCCTTTCTGTCGCTCACCCTGATTCCGACCATCCTGCTCTTTTTCGTCGCCCTGCAGTTTGTCTCAACAAGTATGGATTACTGGTTCAACGCAAGTATCGAAGACTCCCTGCAGGAGTCCCTGAAGCTTGCCCAGTCCCTGCTGCACGAAACAGAGGACAAGGTCACCCTGATGAGCGAGGGAGTGGAAAACAAGCTTAAGGAACTGAAAATCTCGCCGTACAGGGCCGACATCATGACCCAGACCCTGGAAAACATCCTCACCTTCAACGCCATCAACGGTCCCGACAGCATCATTCTCCTGTCAGATGACAACAACCTGGAGATTTCCGTTGTCAGTCCTGAGTTGAGAGGCACGGTCCTGCCGAAGATCCCGGTCAATCTACTGCTCAAACTGAAAAAAGGTCCCGGACGTGAAACCCTCATCCAGGAAACCGATAAGGGCGAACTCGTGCGCTGTCTCTCCAAGGTGCAGATCGGCAACCTCTCAACGACCCTGGTCACCTCTCTGCTGGTCAGCAAGGATCAGGTCTCCCGCATGAACATGATCTCCCGGGGACTTGAAGGATACAGACAGCTCAAACATTTCAAGGACCCTTTCAAGTACTGGCTGCTGATCATCCTGCTGATCGTCACCCTGCTGATCATCTTTGCGGCGATATGGTTCGGCCTGTATATTTCGCGGGGAATAACCGGCCCCCTCGAAAAACTTTCAGCAGCCACCAAACGGGTGGCGGAGGGCGATCTGGAATTCGAGATGAAAGCCGAGTCCGACGATGAAATGGGGCTTCTGGTCAATTCCTTCAACACCATGACCCTCAACCTGCGTACCAGCAACAAACAGCTGGCCGAGGCCCATGCTGCCCTGCAGCTGAGTTCTCAGGAATCTGAGCAGCGCCGCCGCTATACCGAGATCATTCTGCAGAATGTCTCGGCCGGCGTCATCTCGCTCGATGAAAACGGCAGGATCACCACCTTCAACCGTTTCGCCGAAAAGCTGCTCAACATCGATCGGCGACTGTTCATCGGTAAACGCTATGCCGACGTATTGCCGCCGGGCCAGGCAACCATCATCAACGGATTCATCGAAGAGCTGAATATTACCGGCAAGAGTGCTCTGGAGCAGCATCTCCGGATGAACATCCTGGGAAAGAATTATTCTCTCTTGATCAATTTCATGCGCCTGGAGGATGAAGATAAAAAACCGCTCGGATTCGTACTGGTCTTCGACAATCTCACCAAACTCGAAAAGATGCAGCGCATGGCAGCGTGGCGCGAAGTAGCGCGCCGCATAGCTCATGAGATCAAAAACCCTTTGACCCCGATCCAGCTCTCCGCCCAACGCCTGCGCAAAAGATATCCAGAGATTCTATCAGAAACCGACGGCGTATTCGACACCTGCACCGCCACAATTATCAAGCAGGTCGATGAACTCAAACGGCTAGTCAGCGAATTTTCCCAGTTCGCCCGGATGCCGAAAATCAACAGGCAGCCCAATAATCTTTCACACTTGGTAAAAGAAACATTGTTTCTCTATCAGGAGGCTCACCGGGAAATTGTCTTCAGCTGCCGGGAGCAGACTCCTCTGCCAGTCCTTAATTTTGACGCCGAACAGATGAAGCGCTGCATCATCAACCTCCTTGACAATGCGGTTGCAGTTTTACCGCAGGGCGGTACAATAGACATCGAGCTCTCCCAGGCAGTTGAAACAGAAACAGTGCTCATGAAGATATCGGACAACGGCCCGGGTATTTCCAGAGAAAACAAACTCAAACTCTTCGAACCCTATTTTTCTACGAAAAAAACCGGTACCGGACTCGGCCTGGCCATTGTCTCAACCATCATCACCGACCATAACGGCACAATCCAGGTCCAGGACAATATCCCCCAGGGTTCCACGTTCATCATCGAAATCCCCTTGCAGGCAGCAGATACTGTAGCGGCATAAGGCTTTGGGCTATGGGCAAGCGCATACTGATCATCGACGATGAACTGAGCATTCGAGAATCTCTTTCCGGGATTCTCGAGGATGAAGGGTTCGATACCATCATCGCCTCATCCGCTGAAATCGGCCTCGACCTGATTGAGGAAGAAGATATCGACCTCATCCTCCTCGACATCTGGCTGGGAGACAATATGGACGGGATAACCGCCCTCGAAAAAACTCAAGGGCCTCGACATTGTTTAATAAATCTGAGGCATTAACCCTGACACTACCTCGGTTCCGGCGTAAAGCGCATCAGCACCGGGGAGTATCCAACCACCTCAATCACCAATCAGGAGTCACATATGGTTTTTCCGGAATATAGACCGCGCCGCCTGCGCAAAAATGAAGCCTTCCGCTCTCTCATCCGCGAGACCCACCTCTCAGCGGCCCAGTTTGTCTATCCCCTCTTTGTTGTACCGGGCAAGAATAAACAGGAGGAAATTGCCTCGATGCCCGGCATCTCACGCATCTCAGTGGACAAACTGGCGAAAGAGGCGGAACAATGCCTGAAACTCGGGGTCAACTCCGTCATCCTCTTTGGTCTGCCGGAGAAGAAGGATGCCATGGGCTCCGGGGCACACGCCAAGAACGGCATTGTCCAGCAGGCCATCCGTGAACTGAAGAGCAAGACACCCGAGTTGACCGTCATAACCGATGTCTGTCTTTGCGAATACACCAGTCATGGACACTGCGGCTGCCTCATCAACAAGACGGTTGATAATGACGCAACCTTGGAGATCCTGGCAAAAACAGCCCTCTCCCACGCTGAGGCAGGGGCTGATATGGTGGCCCCATCCGACATGATGGACGGCCGCGTCGCCGAAATCAGGGCAGCCCTTGATGAACATGATTTTGCAAATCTGCCGATCATGTCCTATGCCGTAAAGTACGCTTCGGCGTTTTACGGACCCTTCCGGGAGGCTGCCGACTGCGCTCCGCAGTTCGGTGATCGCCGAGGCTACCAGATGGATCCGGCCAACGTGCGGGAGGCCCTGCGGGAGGCTACTCTCGATGTCGATGAAGGAGCGGATATTCTCATGGTCAAGCCTGCAGTCGCCTATCTGGATATCATCAGTAAACTGCGCGACGAATTCGATCTGCCCATCGCCGCATATCACGTCAGCGGCGAATACGCCATGATCAAGGCCGCTGCCGAGAAAGGCTGGATTGACGGGGACCGGGTCATGGAAGAGACTCTTCTTTCGATAAAACGGGCCGGAGCCGACATTATCGTCACCTATTTTGCAAAGGATATGGCGCGCCTGCTCAGAGCTTGAATTTTTTGTAATCAGCAATAAAAAAAGGGACTTGGCAGCAGATGCCGCCAAGTCCCTTTTTTACTTTTATCCCAGTCTAGTGTCAGACCTTGATGTCGATATTCCCCTGTCGTTTGTATTCAGCAGCCTCTGGCTGACGTTCAGTTTCCTGACCATTTCCGCCTTCTGGCGTCTCCCCGGCAGGCGGCACATTTCTCGACAGGGCAATGGCCTGCGGTGAGATGGAGACGGAATCGGCAAAACTCGGCGTTCTGCTGCTCTCATCATCCTGCACCTTCCTACCGCTGCCACCGGTCAGATTGTCGCGGTAGATTTTCTCACTGCTGACAAGAGTCGATACACTTCCTGATTCGCCTATCATATCATCACCCGTAATGTAGTTTTCCAAACGAGAAATATTCTCACTGGCTTCAGTATATGCGCAGAGACAGGCAATTGCAAGGAAGGAGGAATGAATATCTGACAGTGAACATCATCAGAAAGGAAGTATGATAACAGGATCAGATATTTACAATGAGCATTCTTTTTTCTCCTGCCGGACTGCGGATCGGCGATACAACAACCATACCGCCCCGACCAGCAAAGCGCCGACTAAGTCGGCCAGGACATCAAAGCCGCTGACAGAACGACCCGGGACAAAAGACTGATGGAATTCATCGCTGAGACCGTAGGCCAGAGACCACAGGCAGGCGACCCCGACCACGAGTCCCGGCCGCGATTGCTGCGCTGATCGGCTAAAAGCCCCGATCAGCGTGAGCGCCAGCAAACCATAGGCCGCCGCGTGGGCAAGTTTATCACTTCCCGGAAAGGCTGGCAGCGACAACTGATCCCCCGGTTGGTGCGACACTGTGAAGATTATCGCCATCACAACCAACGGCGGCAGAAATCGCCGGGCAACCGAATTCCCTCCAATCATTGCGAGGGGGCTTCCTCCTTAACCGGCAGATGCACAGCCCGTAGTTGCTCTTCGGAAAAACGTTTACGGATTCTCCTGATGGCGGCATGTATCTCTTTTGCCGGCGCATCGTCAAGAATCTGCACGGTCTTGTCGGCATAGGCGGTAATCTCGAAACGTTTGTCTCGCAAGGCAAACGTATGACTCCAGTTGATCTCGATGGTCTCGGGATTCTCATCGATCGGAGACTCCATGATCTCACCTGCCCTGGCCACCTGCACGCAGTCGCAGTCCGTCATCTCGAGCAGCCAGGCATCACCGGCGGCTGTGGCATAAAGAAAAAACACCCCGAGTTCATGATTCACCTTCTTTTTCTTCAGGGCCGCATCCTGGATAGCTGTGACGCCGCTCATCAGGGTAATTTTCATAGCCTGAGCGCTGCTGAGCTGAGGTTTGGCAGCTTGTGGCTTGAGGGCGCAGCAATTTTTATATTTCTTGCCGCTGCGGCACGGGCATTTTTCGTTTCTTCCTATTTTTCCCATATCTTGACACCTTCACGATCGAGGTGGAATCATCTTCCACTATGAACATTTACTGTAACCACACGAATGACAGGTCTCGCAACCTTCTTCAAAAACCAGTTTTCCGGCACACTCCGGACAGATGCTGGCAAACCCCTGTTGCGTTCCCGCCATGAACGACTTGAACAATTTACTCAATTGAGCGGGCAGGTCAAGCATATGTCCACTTGAACGATCAAGCTGCTTGATTATCTCATCCATCGGCACATTAAAACGCAGCGCCAGAGAGACCAACCGGCAGGTCGTCGTCCACATGGTCGATTTGTCCTTGAGGTCAAAGCGATTGTCAAAGGGGAACTTGGCAAAGACCTCCATGGGTTTTTCATCTTCGTCAAAACAGACGATGATGTAGACCGATTTCTGATCCTGGTCCTTCAATTTGTAACGTTTGGCATCGAGGATATCCGGCAGGTTCCTCTTGACCTGGCCAGTAGTGCAGACGACGGCTGTCTCCTCTGGTTTGGAGCTGTCCTTGATATTGAGCACCTGAGAATCGCGGGAACCGTCGCGATAGACCGTCAGTCCCTTACAACCAAGCTGGTAGCCGGTGATATACGAGAGCTTCACCTCTTCGCGGGTTGCTGAATGAGGCAGGTTGATGGTCTTCGATATCGAGCTGTCGACCCCGCTTTTCTGCAGTATCCCCTGCATCCGGATGTGGTCCTCCGGCCTGATGTCCTGGGCCGTTCGAAAGATCTCCTGCCAATTTTCGGGGATCTCCGAATGACCGATGACCGTGCCACTGTCGGCGACCTTGCGCATGAGTTCCTCGGAGTAGAATCCCTCGGTCTTGGCAACCTGTTCAAAATACTTGTTGACCAGGATCAGCCGGTCACCATCCATGACATGCTTGACCATAACGATGGAGAAATACGGCTCACAGCCCGAGGCGCAATCGGCTATCATCGAAACGGTACCGGTAGGCTGGATGGAGGTCAAGGCGGCATTTCTTCTGGCCTGATAGGTGTTGATCGCCGAATCATAGGCCGGGAACGGTCCTTTTTGGGCGGCAAGCTCGATGGAGCGCTCTTCCGCTGTATCCCGGATAAACTGCATAACCTCGGCGGACACTGTACGCCCTTCCTCGCTACCATAGGGGATACCGAGTTGAATGAGCATGTCGTGCAGGCCCATGACTCCCAAGCCGATCTTTCTGGTCATCAAGGTCATCTTCTCGATCTCGGGAATCGGAAACCTGTTGCAATCGATAACATTGTCAAGAAAATCGGTGGCAGTCCTGGCGACCTTCTTCAGTCTTTTATAGTCAATGGCGCCTTTGCGGACAAAATTGGCAAGATTAATTGATCCGAGGTTGCAGCTCTCGTAAGGCAGAAGCCACTGTTCCCCACAGGGATTTGTCGCCTCAAAATCGCCCAGTTGGGGGGTCATATTCGCTTTATTGGCGGTATCGATAAAGAGGACCCCAGGCTCTCCATTATGCCAGGCTAGATCGACAATTTTGTCAAATACCGCACGGGCATTCAAGGTGGCAGTTACTTCACGGGTCGACGGCTCGATCAGATCAAAATCGCTGTCATCCTCAAGGGCCCGCATGAAAGCATCAGTTATGGCGACACTGAAGTTGAAGTTATTGAATTTATTTTGATCTTCTTTCGCCGAAATAAAATCAAGAATATCAGGATGATCAATACGCAGAACACCCATATTGGCACCACGCCGCTTGCCACCCTGCTTGATTGTCTCGGTGGCTGCATCAAAGACTGCAGCAAATGACAGAGGGCCGGAGGCAACCCCCTGGGTCGATCGAACCGAGGCGTTCTTTGATCGCAGACGGGAAAACGAATACCCCGTGCCGCCACCGGTTTTGTGGACCAGCGCGCCGTTGCGGATGGCCGAAAAAATACCATCCATGGAATCTTCGACAGGCAGTACAAAGCAAGCAGACAATTGTCCAAGATCCGTGCCTGCGTTCATCAGACAGGGTGAATTGGGAAGAAAATCCATGCGATAAATCATTTCGAAAAACGCATCACGCAAGGTTTTTACGCGATCAGTGTTTACCTCAACCGAGGCAACGGCATTGGCCACTCGCTGGCAGAGAGTCTCCCAGGTCTCAATCGGATTCCCTTCAGCATCCTTCAGATAATATCTCCTGGCCAATACAGTCTCTGCCGTGCTTGTCAATACCTGTTGTGTCAAATCTGGCGCCATACACA
>JAIFKM010000219.1 GCA_020049575.1 Desulfobulbaceae bacterium | reverse complement strand
AGGCCCGCGTCTGACACAGCCCATCCGTATCGGCTCTGGGAGAGTCGTTTGGCCGCGGTTCGATGACGAACCATTATGTAGACCTGAAGAATAGTGACTGTATCCTTATCATGGGCAGCAATGCCGCTGAAAATCACCCGATCGCCTTCAAATGGATCCTCCGAGCGCAGGATCGGGGCGCCAAGATCATCCACGTCGATCCACGTTTCACCCGGACTTCGGCACGCTGCGATTACCATGTACCGCTTCGTTCCGGTACTGATATCGCTTTCCTGGGCGGTATGATCAAGCACATCATCGACAACAACATGATCCAGGAAGAGTATGTCAAATATTATACCAATGCCTCGCAGATAGTCAGCCCGGGCTTTGACTTCCAGGATGGTCTCTTTTCCGGCTGGGATGCCGAGAAACGGACGTACAACAAGGAGACCTGGACCACTGTTAAAGATGAGGCCGGTATACCCATCCGCGATTATACCCTGCAGGACCCGCGCTGCGTTTACAAGATGCTCAAAAAGCATTACGAGCGCTACACGTTGGAGAAGGTCTCGTCGATAACCGGTGTTTCAAAGGAAAACCTGCTCAAGGTCTACAACGAGTATGGTGCAACAGGCGCCAGAGATAAGGCCGGCACCGAATGTTACGCCCTCGGCTGGACTCATCACACCGTCGGTAGCCAGAATATCAGAGCCATGTCGATTATCCAGCTGCTGCTCGGCAATATGGGTATTGCTGGTGGCGGCATCAACGCCCTACGCGGTGAGCCTAATGTTCAAGGCTCCACTGATCACGCAATCCTTTATAATATCCTGCCCGGCTACCTGAAAATGCCTTCAGGACCTGTCGATACCCTGGCAAAGTACATCGAGAAATATACCTCCAAGTCAACTGATCCTCAGTCCGCGAACTGGTACCAGAACTACCCGAAGTACACCGTCAGTTTCCTCAAGGCGATGTGGGGAGCCAAGGCTACACCGGAGAATGAATTCGGTTATTCCTGGCTGCCGAAACTCGATGATGGCAAGCACCATTCCATCCTACATACCTTTGATGCGATGTATGCAGGAAAGATTAAGGGCTTCTTCGCCTACGGTTCCAATCTGGCGGTTAGTAATCCAAACACGACCAAGGTCCGTAAAAGCTTGGAGAAGCTGAAGTGGATGGTCAACGTCAATATCTTCGACAACGAGACCGCCTCGTTCTGGAAGGGGCCCGGGGTCGACCCGAAGACGGTTGACACCGAGGTCTTTCTGCTGCCAGCTGCTGCCAGCATGGAGAAAGAAGGCAGCCAGAGCAACTCCGGTCGCCTGGTTCAGTGGCGCTACAAGGCTGCCAATCCCCCTGGAGATGCCCTGTCGGATGGTGATATCACCATGCGTATCATGGATGCGGTGCGGGATCTCTATAAGAAGGAAGGTGGAGCCTGCCCTGAACAAGTCCTCAATCTGAAATGGGATTATCGGGATGCCCTGAATAAATTTGATGCTGTCAAGGTCTCAAAAATGATCAACGGCCAGGCCACTCAGGATTTCGTCATCGAAGATCTGGTCGCCGGCACCAAGGAGATATACAAGAAGGGTGAGACGATACCTTCCTTTGCCAAACTCCAGGCTGATGGTTCGACCTCCAGCGGTAACTGGCTGATGGCCGGCAGTTTCGACCAGAAGGGCGAGAATAAGATGCAGAAGCGAGGCAAGGAAGATCCAACTGGACTTGGTCTCTTCCCGGAGTGGGCCTACGCCTGGCCGCTCAACCGGAAGGTCATCTATAACCGCGCTTCGTGCGATCTGGAAGGAAAACCTTTCGATCCGAAGAGGAAACTCCTTGAGTGGGTGGGTGATAAATGGGTCGGTGATGTACCCGATGGTCCATGGCCGCCGCTGGCAAACAAGGAAAAGGGCAAGTTCCCCTTCATCATGAAGGCGGATGGTGTGGGCGCCATCTTTGGACCGGGCATGGTGGAAGGCCCCTTCTCTGAGCATTATGAGCCGATGGAAAGCCCGCTCTCCAAGAATCCGTTGTCGGGCCAGCTGACCAATCCATCCGTCAAGATTTTCAAGAGTGACTTGGATAAGTACGCCAGTGCCGATCCGAAATTCCCCTATGTCTGTACAACCTACTCCTGTACCGAGCACTGGTGTTCCGGTTTCACCCGCTGGCAGCCCTGGCTGCTCGAGATGATGCCTGAAGCCTATCTCGAGATAAGTGAGAAGCTGGCCGAAAAGCTGGGTCTCAAGAATGGTGAACGCATCAAGGTTGCCTCAGTCAGGGGGCAGGTTGAATGTGTGGCCATGGTCACCAAACGCCTCGTGCCATTTGAGGTGGAAGGAAAGACTGTCCATGAGGTCGGCATGCCGTTCAACTATGGCTGGCTCGTCCCGGAAAATGCGCCAGACGCATCGGCCAATTACCTGACATCCGCCGTGGGTTGCCCCAATACTTTCTGTCCGGAGTATAAGGCATTCATGGTTAACGTCAGTAAGGCTTAAGGGGGAGATGATATGAAACACGAACTTATAAAATTGATCGACCTGTCCCGCTGTACAGCCTGCCGTGGCTGTCAGGTGGCCTGCAAGCAGTGGAATGAACAGCCCGCCAAACCGACCAGTAACTTCGGCAGCTACCAGAATCCGCCGGATCTGCAGTGGAATACCTGGACCTTGATCCGCTTCCAGGAGCATGTCGACACGAATGGCAAACTTCGGTGGCTTTTCCGTAAGGATGGTTGCATGCACTGCACCGATGCGGCCTGCGTCAAGGTCTGTCCGAGCGGTGCCTTGTATCACACCGAATTCGGCAGTGTCAGCATGTATGAGGACAAATGTATCGGCTGCAAGGAGTGCATTGCAGCCTGTCCGTTCGGGGTGCCAAAGTATAACAAAGAGACAAACAAGATCAGCAAGTGTGATCTTTGCTATACCCGTCTCCAGGCTAACCAGCCTCCTGCCTGCGTTCTGTCCTGTCCGACTGGTGCATTGACGATCGGCACCAAGGATGCCATGCTGAAAAAGGCGTATGCCAGGGCTAAGGAACTCGGCGGGGATGCTAACGTCTACGGCGACAAGTTTGTTGATGGCACCCATGTCGTCTATGTCTTGACGGAGAAACCAGGAGTCTATGACAATCTTCCTGAGAGTCCGGAAGTGCCTCTGTCGATCATTGTCTGGAAGGATGTCTTGAAGCCCGCTGGACTCCTGGCAGCAGGCGGTGTCGTGGCGGGTGCCTTCCTCCACTATATTACCCACGGTCCCAAGACCCCCGATGAGGAAACCACCTGTGAAGGAGGGAAACAATCATGATTAAAGGAATGATCAAGGCCACTGGGCCCTTTGAACGAGTAGTGCACTGGTGTCTGGCTCTGTCCTGCCTGCTCCTGTGCATCACCGGAATGGGGATGATGTACCACTCCCTGAATTTTGTGAGCACCTTGTTTGGCGGCATGGGCAACATGAAGGTGGTCCACAATTACGGCGGGCTGTTCTTCGCAGTCAGTCTGCTCTTTGCCATCATCATGTGGTGGAAGGAGGCCGGGCTGTTCTCATTTCCCGAGGATGCGGAGTGGATCAAGGCCGCCGGCGGCTATCTCTGGCATGTTGATAATGTGCCGGAGGTCGGCAAGTACAATCCCGGCCAGAAGATGTTTTTCCTGGCGGTGGCGCTGTTTGGCATCGGCATGGTTGCCTCCGGGTTGATCATGTGGTTCCCGCTGGGCTATTCGGTGGATCTGGTCCGGTGGATGTTCGTCCTGCACGCCCTGGGCTATGTCGTCATCTTCGCCTTTTTCTTTGTCCATCTGTACCTGGTCACGATCGGTGCGCCGGGATCGGCCCCGGCGATGTTTACCGGCTGGGTAAGCCGAGCCTGGGTAAAGAAGAACCATCCGAAATGGTTGAAGGAAATGGAGGAGAGTGGCACGCTGGTGACGTACGGCAAGGGAAAGACTTCCGGCGGCAAGTGTTGATGATTGCAGAGGCAGCAGGTATGCCGAAACACTGTTGATCATTGCACGTAGTATCAGGACCGGGGCGTGTGCACTGTGCACGTCCCGGTCTTTTTCTGTCTGCTCCTGCCGATGGAGTGGCATCGATGAAAGAGAAAGGGTATTGAGGCATGAGTGATATCACAAGCAGGGAAGAGGAAATGGTGGAAGAAATCTCCAGATTACAGGGGGAACGGCCGTATCTTGACAATCTGTTCAGGTCTTTTGGGCCAATACTCCTGCAGCGACAGCGATGGTTGCAGAAAAGGTTGAAACCTGGAAAGACCTTTCAGGTCGATCCTGTCAAATACACCGCTGGAATTGCGCTGGTGCAGCAATGCCAGGGATTTCTTGATGATGACCGGTGGCAGGATGCGGGCTTGGCCGCGGCCGGGGCAATCGGTCGGGGGCTTCCTGATCTTGCCATGGATATGGACTATCTAGCGAACAGGATTCGGGGGGGATTGGATTGCCAGGCCATGTGCCTTGCAGCCGCTGAGTCCAGCGAGGTGGACGTGAACCAGCGGGCAGCAGAGATCGGCATCAAGGAGGTTTCATTCGTTGTCTTCCTGCGGAGTGTGGAGCGCATGATACTTGGTCTCAGGGCCATGGAGATGGCTGAAGAACTAGCAAAGCTCAATTGGCAGAAAGGGTATTGCCCGGTCTGCGGCAGTTTCCCGCATCTGGCCGTAATCCGAGAGAAGGGGCAGCGATGGCTGCAATGCCCGAAGTGCAGCCATGAATGGAAATTTCCCCGGATGACTTGTCCGTACTGTGAACACGAGGATCCGGAGAATACCGGTTTTCTTTTTGTCGAGGGGAAGAAGGAGGAGATGGCGTATACCTGTGACAAATGCCGGAAGTATCTGATCACCATCGACCAGTCCGGAAATCTCCGGCATATCTCGGCCGACCTTCTGGCGATCAGCCTTGCTCATCTCGATATTGTTGTCCAGGAGCAAGGGCTTGAACCGATGGTCCAATGCGAGTGGAATACCTATCAGAATCAGCAATAATGACAACAAACTGCTGACCTTCTGGCGGCCGTGGCAATACTGGCGATAGTCTCCTCGGCAGACGTATTCTTGAATTCCAAGGGCTGATCGCCAGTACGCCAGTAGCCGTCAATGAACAATCTGTAATTCAATAATTCTTATTTCTTTATTCATTATTCGCGCCATGCTTCAAGCCTGACTGCACAGGCTTTATATTCCGGGGTGCCGGTGATCGGGTCCCGGTGTCCTGAGGTGAGGATATTGGTCAGCACCTTCTGGTGATGGAAGGTCATGAAAACGCTGCCGACCCGGGAGCGGTCTGAGACCTTGGCCCGTACCTTGACCTCTCCCCGGCGTGAGGCAACCTTCATCCAGTCGCCATTAATAATCTGCAGGGCCTCAGCATCCTGCGGGTGGATCTCGACCATCTCCTGCGACACTATCTCGGCAATCCCTTTCGACCTTCTGGTCATCGAGCCGTTGTTGTAGTGCTCCCGGATCCGGCCGGTGATCAGTACATAGGGGAACTGGTCGTCGGGAATCTCGCCCGACCCCTGGTGGTCCAGGGCCATGAATATCGCCCGGCCGCCTGGTCGTGAGAACAAATCGGTATAGAGGGTGGTGGTGCCGGGGTGATCCTTGGTGGGGCAGGGCCACTGGATACCCTTCTCCTCCAGGCGGTCATAGCTGATGCCGCCATAAATGGGCACGAGGCTGGCAATTTCATTCATGATTTCGGAAGGATGAGTGTATGGCATCGGATAACCCATCAGAGTTGAGATCCTGCTGATCACCTGCCATTCGGCAAGGCCCGCGACTGGTGTGACGGCCTGGCGAACCCGCTGGATGCGGCGTTCTCCATTGGTGAAGGTGCCGTCTTTTTCGGCAAAGCTGGCCCCTGGCAGTATTACGTCGGCAAAGCGGGTAGTCTCGGTATGGAACAGGTCCTGGACTACCAGGAATTCCACGGCTGCAAGGGCCTCCTGGACGTGCTTGGCATCGGCGTCGGTATGGGCCGGGTCTTCGCCGAGGATGAAAATACCCTTGAATTTGCCTTTGCGGCACTCATCGAGCATCTCAACCGATTTGAGACCCGGTTTATCTTTAATCTTTACGCCCCAGGCCTTTTCAAATTTTTCCCGCAGAACAGGGTTCGTCACGGACTGATAGCCCGGCAGGGTTGCTGGCAGAGGCCCGAGATCCGATGCTCCCTGAACGTTGTTCTGGCCCCTCAGAGCCATAATCCCGGTTGATGGTCGGCCGATCTGGCCGCAGACCAAGGCCAGGTTGGCTATGGCCATGGCGTTCTCGGTGCCGGTCTGATGCTCGGTTACGCCGAGGCCATAGACGATCATTGCTTTTTCGGCATGAGAATAGAGGCGGGCCGCTTCGATGATGTCTTGACGGGCAACGCCGGTCAGTTTCTCGACGCGATCAAGGTCGTATTCACTGACTTTGGCCTTGAGTTCTTCGAAGGCCTCGGTTCGCTGGGCGATAAATTCACTCTTCTCCCAGCCGTTTTCAATGATGACGTTGATAATACCGTTGAGTAGAGCAATATTGCTACCGGGGTTAAGACTCAACCAGACATCCGCGCGCTTGGCCATCCAGGTCTTGCGCGGATCGCCGACGATGAGTTTAGCGCCGTTTGTCAAGGCCTCTTTGAGATACAGCGAGACGATCGGGTGGGCCTCTGTTGGATTTGAACCAAAGAGAAAGAGGGTGTCGATGTCGGGCATCTGATTGAGCGAGTTGGTTGCAGCTCCTGCGCCAAGGCTTGTGGCCAGACCGGCCACGGTGGGGGCGTGTCAGACCCGGGCGCAGTTATCGACATTGTTGGAGCCGACCGCGCAGCGCACCCATTTTGCCAGCAGATAGTTTTCCTCGTTGGTGCATCGCGATGATGAAAACCCGCCGACTTTTTCAGGCCCATGTTCGGCAATGAGACTGTTGAATTTTGAGGCGACAAGCTCCAAAGCCTCATCCCAGCTGGCCTCCCTGAATCCGTCGCCATCTTTGATCAGCGGTGTTGTGATACGGTCCTCATGGTGAATGAAATCATAGCCGTATCGACCTTTTATACACAGATTGCCCTTGTTGACCGGTGCACTGAGGTCGGAGGTGACGCGGATCACCCGGTCGTCCTTGACATTGAGGAAGAAATTGCAGCCAGTGCCGCAATAGGTGCAGGTTGTCTTCACCTTCTTGACGTCCGCTGAACGCCCCAGTCCCCGGCCCTTGCGGTCAGTGAGTGCACCCGTGGGGCAGGCAGAGACGCACTGGCCACAGAACTCACAGTTCAACAGGCTGCGCGGTTTGCCAAAGGCGGTATCGGGCATGACCTCGAAGCCGCGATTGGTGATCGAGATGGTGCCGGCCATCACCACTTCGTTGCAGATACGGGTGCAGCGGCCGCAGACGATGCATTTATTCGGTTCGTAGGTGATGAAGGGGTTGTCCTGGCGAATCGGCAGCTGCCATTGTTCGCCGGGATATTTGTCGAGTCTGGCGCCATACTGGTAGGCGAGAGTCTGCAGGCCGCAGTTGCCCGCGGCCTCACAGCACATGCAGTCGTTGGGATGGTTGGAGAGCAGGAGTTCGAGGACGGTCTTGCGTAATCTGGTCAGTCGGGGAGTTTCGGTGGTAACCTCCATACCGGCTTCAGCCGGGGTGGTGCAGGAGGCCAGAGGGCGCGGCACACCTTGTATTTCGACGATACACAGCCGGCAGCCGCCGTAGGGTTTCAGTCTGTCGTCGTGACAGAGCGTTGGGACTGTAATGTCATTTTCCCGGCAGACTTCTAAAATGGTTTTCCCTTTGTGAAACTCAATCTCCCTGCCGTTGATCTTCATGGTCGAAGGGCTGCTCATCGTTCTTCTCCCTCTCTTTAAGAATTCGAAAAAGGTTCCAATATGGTGCACTCCAGACAATGGAACAAGCCTAATTCTTTGTCCGGTCCATTTCATCACTTGGCTTTTCGCTGACAATCAATAACCGTAAGCGACTGTGGCCGGTTCGGTTTTTTGAGGTCGCAGGTTTTTTCCGGGGATTGTCGTCATTTGCTTTGCCCATTTGACTTCCCCGTCGATTTACTGCATCATGACAGGTATGGATACAAACACCCCTGATACCGCCCAGACCATTCTGATTGTTGACGACAACCCGGTAGTCGTCAAACTCCTTGCGGAACTGCTGAAACGAGCCGGTTATAATGTCATGACGGTGGCCAGTGGTGATGAGGCGCTGGATGCTCTTGCAGATTTCATCCCAGACCTCGTTCTGCTTGATGTTGATATGCCGGGGAAATC
>JAIFKM010000088.1 GCA_020049575.1 Desulfobulbaceae bacterium | reverse complement strand
ATCATGTCCAGTTACCGGGAATATGGCTTCAGCGGGACAATCGCTAAACCCTATAACATACATGAAGTTAAGCAGGTACTCGGCTCGTTGTTGACTCTCGATTGAGCAACAGGTTCGCAGAAAGAAGGTGTTTCACTGACAACCTGGGATGTATAATGCCAATTCAACTTCTGCGGCTTTTTACTGAATCCGTATTTCAAAAAATATAGATTTGCCATGGCAAGGTTACCCCCTTTGCCAGAGGGATGAGTTTACCTTGTTTCTGATATGGTCGGATCGGCTAACAGTAGAGAATTGCACAGAAATGGAGCAACTGCAAAGAAGAGCTTACCAAAGACAAGGAAATTTCTGAAACTTGTCATTGAAGTTAACATTGCCAAACTGAAGGCAATTAATTTTGTCACCTACTCAAACGAGAGGTGTCTATTGTTCACCTTCTTCCAGATAGACCCTTGAATCTTATTCTCGATTAATGTGGGTCCGGTGTCGTTTAATGTGGGTCCGGGCGTTTATCATTGCGGGTCGCAACAGATAATGCGATTACTCCAATCCTAAAATTAATTAGATTAAATCTACTTTTGGCTTCTTCCCAACTTGCCAATTTTATCGATGGCTTCCAGCTTGTGGTCATGGAGCAGATGAGTGTAACGTTGCACCATCTGCAAAGTCCTGTGACCTAAAATATCAGCGAGAGTACGAATATCAACTCCGGCCATAATCAAATGACTGGCAGCAGTATGACGGAGATCATGCATATGAATATCAGGCAAACCGGCTCGTTTTTTGGCTGCATCAAAGGCTTCTCTGAATTTTATTCCTGGCCTCGCTTTAACTCGATCTGACTGTAATTGTCCCTCATTCAAGAAGACAAGCTTTTCATCTCGCCCTTCAGTGAGTTCTCTTAGGGTAGACAGTTCGGCGACAAGCTCCTTAGTTAAAGGTACCCAGCGGGGATCTTTATTTTTAGTATCAGATAGATAAATTACTCTTTGCTTGAAATTAATCTGTCGCCAATACAAACCGGCTGCTTCAGAAGCCCGCATCCCAGTGTGTAAGAGCATTAAAATATAATAGTAGAGATTCTTGTTTCTGGCTTTACGACAAGATTCAAGTAGATTGGAAGCTTCCTCTTCTGTCAAAAAACGTGTCCTCCCACGAGGTGGAGCAGGCCGCTCGATCCCGGAGACTGGATTTTCGACGGGAATCCCCCATTCTTTTTTAGCCTTTGTGAAAAGATGTGAGAGCAAAGCCAACTCTTGTCGGACTGAATAGGCTGAGACCTTTTTCAGCCTGCCATCGCGGTATTGCGCAACAATAGCCGTAGAAATGGAACCAAACGGAGTTTTTGTTCCAATTTGCTCCATTAATCTAGCGGCAGAAGCCTTTTCCCGCATATGTGTAGTAGTCGCCTTATTACAGGAAATTGTCTCGAGATATCTTTCAACGGCTTGACCAAAACTGACATTCATTGCCAATCTTGGGTCATTATACTTTTTGGCTTTTATGCTCTCTTCGGTTTTGGCAGCCCACGCTGAAGCTTCACCCTTCGTATCAAAAGTCCGACTGATCGATGGATATCCCTGAATACGAATGGTTGCAATGAAACTACAACCACTCTTTTTTTTTCGCTTTGTGACTCTGGCCATTTTTTTGTTCCATTTTTGTTCCACTAATTAAGAAGAACATAGCACTAAACAGCAAAAAATAGCAAGAGGTATGGAAAAACAGAAAAGCACAAAAAAAGGGCTTTACCCCAATATTACTGGGATAAAGCCCTAAAATTAACTGGTGCCGAAGGTCGGAATCGAACCGACATAGGGTTGCCCCTGCTGGATTTTGAGTCCAGTGCGTCTACCAGTTTCACCACTCCGGCGAATGAGGTTAGTTTATACCGTAACTCTTCCCACTCAGTCAAGAAGAAAGGGTTAGATTAACTCTATCTTGGGGCCTTGGGGAAAAACAAGCTGTCAGTTCTGGACAACAGAGATCGCGGCACAACTGGAAAAACATGGGAATCATCCGCCCCTCGCTTTATACGCCCGGTATTGAATCAGTACCTTGCGCACATAATCCAGAGTTTCAGGTATCTGAGGGACACCGCCAGTGCGTTTGACGAGCCCGGGGCCAGCATTGTAAGCTGCAAGAGAAAGCACCAGGTTATTATCGAAGGTGTCGAGCAGACTTCGCAAGTAGCGCACACCTCCGTCAATATTTTCCCCGGGATTGAAGGGATTGCCCACCTGCATATCCTCAGCAGTACCTGGCATAAGCTGCATCAGCCCCTGTGCACCCTTTCTCGATATCGCCCGGTGATTGAAATCAGACTCGGTGCGGATAACCGCTTTAATGAGATACGGATCGACATTGTACTGCTGGCCAATCCGCAAGATGTACGTATCGTACGATGATGGTGATTTGCCTCCGGAGAATTGAAATATCCGGCGGGGGTTGCTTGCAAATTTCTGTCCAGAGGTCAAAACCTTACAATCCTGTCCGGTAGGAGCATTGGTGAATTGGGTGCCCCCCATGCCATCACTGCAGACATACATGTCCGCTTGGCAGGCAACAGGTAAGAGAGAGACCGAAAGGCAAAACATGATAACTGCCGGTAACTTACAGTACACGCTTCGTCGATTCACAAGATTCCTCCAATGGAAGCAATCCCCGTGGCCAGCCATTATTTTTTTCGTTTATCCCAATCCGCCAGAAATTGTTCGATACCTATGTCTGTAAGTGGATGTTTGGCCAGTTGTTCAATAACCTTGAAAGGTATTGTAGCAATGTCGGCACCGATGAGAGCGGCATCCATGACATGCTGAGGGCTCCTCACACTGGCGACAATAACCTCACTCTGGTAACCATAATTGCCGTATACCGTCATGATATCCTGGATAAGATCCATGCCGTTTACGCCTATATCATCAAGCCTCCCCACAAAAGGACTGACAAAGCTGGCACCCGCTTTCGCCGCCAAAAGCGCTTGATTTACAGAGAAAACCAGTGTGACATTCGTCTTGATTCCTTCACTGGCGAGTTGTTTTACTGCCTTCATTCCTTCGGCAAGCATTGGGATCTTGATGACAATTTTTTCATCTAGAGCCGCCAGAACTCGCGCCTCAGAGATCATGCCGGGTGCATCGAGGCTGACTACTTCGGCGCTTACCGGGCCGTCAACGATCATGCAAATTTCCTTAATAATCTCCTCAAAAGGTTTGTTTTCCCGGGCAATGAGAGAGGGATTGGTGGTAACACCATCCACCATCCCCATTTCCACACCTTTTTTGATATCAACGAGATTCGCTGTATCAATAAAAAATTTCATTTCTTTTCTCCTTGCTCAATAAATGTATTGCAGCATTTCTCACTGCAGAAATAGACCATTTCCCCTTGATACTGCAAATGTATAGCCTGCTTGCGCGGTATAAGAGTATGGCAGACCGGGTCTTCAACAAGGACATCGTTGACCGGTCCATCGTTTTTCACAGTTTTCTGTTTTTTTCCGCCATCCTGATTCTTTTTAAAGGCACCGATTAACAGCCTATAGGCAAGAAAAATCAGTATGGCGAGGATAACAAATCGTAATGGGGTCAAAGAATTCCTCTCATTGTACGATGCTATTATTCACGGAGAACAAACCGGAGCATCACTCTTTTGTCGTCTCAGTATACTCGAAGAATGGCAAATCTTGAAGTTTTCCCGAAAAAGAAACTCACTCTACGGAGCATCACTCACCACTCGTGCCGGATAATCTCCTGAAGCGGAACTTGGCTGCTCCGCAGACGATCGAGCAATCCTTGCTCCATCTGCAGTGCAGTCCTGTCTCCGCTTCCCCGCCAATCCGGTGCAATCTCTGCCAGAGGACTGAGAACAAAAAGGCGTTCGCTGATCCGCGGGTGAGGTATAACCAGCCCAGGTTCATTAAGGGACAGGCTTCCGTAATACAGAATATCGAGATCCAGAACACGATCCTGATACCCGGCGCGACTCAGGTCTCTGGTTCTGCCGAAAGACGCCTCAATGTCAAGGAGAACTCTCAGAAGTTCATGCGCTGTGAGATCGGTTTCCAATTCGCCTACGCAATTGGTGAACCAGTGCCGGCTGTTCATGCCAACTGGCGAAGAGACATACGGTCGAGAAAGTGCCAAGGTTGAGATCTGTGTTTCACTCCCGATAGCTCTCCAGGCGGTAGAAACTATCGCCGGCCCGTCACCTAAATTTGAGCCTAAACCTACGAATACTCTTTCCACTCTGCTCCCGGTCACGTCTCAAGTCTCAAAAATCCTGAAGATTGAGGACATCGAACATATCGTAAACCCCGTTCTCCTTGCCAACAACCCATGCGGCCGCGGTCGCCGCCCCTTTGGCAAAATGATCTCGGCTGTGGGCTCGATGAGAAATTTCTATCCGTTCACCGGGACCGGCAAAATAGATAGTATGTTCACCTACGATGTCTGCGGCTCGAATTGATTGAATGCCGATTTCTCGTGGATCACGCTCACCGATGATGCCATTGCGAGCAAAAACACCGACCTCTTTGAGCTTACGATTGACTCCGGCAGCTGCCATCTCGCCAAGCTTGAGGGCTGTACCGCTGGGTGCATCCTTTTTTTTGTTGTGATGCGCCTCGAGTATCTCGATATCGAAATCATCTCCCAGGATAGCAGCGGTTTTCTTTGCCAGTTTAAAGAGCACATTGACACAGATGGACATATTTGGTGACTGCACACAGGGAAAAGCGCGAGCCAGATCTTTCAGCTCTTCGAGATTCTCAGCAGAAAGGCCGGTCGTGCCTATCACCATGGCCTTTTTATATTTGGCTGCAAGTCGGGCGAACTCCATCGTGGCCTTGTGGAAGGTGAAATCAATAATCACATCTCCCTGTTCAATAACTGCCTCAAGACCATCTCGGATAATAACGCCAATCCTGTTGCCCGAAATGAGTTCTCCGACATCCCGTCCAATTTGCTTGCTATCTGCTGCTTCGAAAGCGGCGGCATAGGTTAACCGGGGATGCTCTCCAATCATATGGGCCACACGCAGTCCCATTCTTCCCGCCGCTCCGGCTATGATTACCTTGATCATGTTCAACCCTGTAATGTGTGTTGATAGAAAGAATCAGATCTTGCCAGGCAGTAAAACCAGTCTATATCAGCACCAGGCCTGCCATGGCGGACTTCATTTTCTCGACTCCGGCCTCATCCAGAGGTGCAAGAGGCAGTCTCGGTAGACCGCTGCGAATTTTTCCCAGGAGCTCAACCCCAATTTTGGCAGGAACCGGGTTAGGCGCGCAGAAGAGTGCCTTCATCAAGGGATACATACGATAATGCAAGCCCCGGGCAGTCTTCAGATCACCGGACAAAGCTGCCTCCATCATATCGGCCATCCCTTTCGGATAGACATTCGAGATAACGGAAATAACCCCTTTGCCGCCGACCAGAACGGTGGGCATCGAGGTGAAATCATCACCGGACAGGACAATAAATTCTTCTGGGCAGAGGCGAATAATATCACTGACCTGCTCGAGACTGCCACCAGCTTCTTTTATACCGATGATATTGTCGACATGGGAAAGGCGGGCGACTGTTTCCGGCATCATGTTGATGGCCGTGCGACCGGGGACATTGTAGAGGAACATCGGGATATCGACAGCCTCGGCGATTGCCTTGAAATGCTGGTATAAACCTTCCGCATTCGGTTTGTTGTAATAGGGGGTCACAGAAAGAACGGCATCGGCACCGCTATCTTTGGCACTGGCAGTCAGTTCAATGGCCTCAAGGGTATTATTGGCGCCTGTGCCAGCGATAACAGGTACACGTCCTGCCACTGTTTTCACCGTCAGGTCAATCACCCTTTTATGCTCGGTGAAATCAAGCGTAGCCGATTCTCCTGTTGTGCCGCAGGGAACTATGCCGTGCGTTCCGGCAGCAATCTGGAACTCGATCAAATCAACGAAACCCTTTTCATCCAGACAACCGTCAATAAACGGTGTGATAATTGCTACATAAGCACCATGAAACCTTTCCATGACTTCCTCCCTCAAGTGTATATCCATCTGCTACGCTCTCTTCCCAGGAATCCTGATCAGAGCAGCGATTCAACAGTCAACTGTCCTTCATAGATACGTCTGGCAGGTCCCTGAAGGTAGACATTCTGCGCAGTTCCATCACGCAGATCAAAAACCACCTGCAGGTGTTCTCCTCCTGATGTGAGAATCTGTACCGGTGAGACAACTCGCCCCTGCAACGCAGCCAGTATTGCCGAAGCGACAGCACCTGTACCGCAAGCCAGGGTTTCGTCTTCAACACCCCGTTCGTATGTGCGAACATGGAGTACCTGGTTGTCGAGCAGTCGAATAAAATTTACATTTGTTCCAGCCGCCCCGAACATCTCATGGAAACGCACTTCTCGTCCCCATTCTTTAATGGGTAAATCCTTATCGTCAACAAAAATGACAGCGTGGGGGACACCAGTATTAATGGATGCCATAACTACTTCTCTGCCTGCAAGAACAAACGATCGATCGAGAAGACAATCAACGGGTTCAGTCATCCGCACACTCACAGACTCCTCATCGTCCAGAACTTCTGCTTCGATAGTCCCGGCAAGAGTCTGAAAGCGCATCTTTTTCCCTGCCAAGCCATGTCGGTAGGCAAATCTTGCAGCACAGCGGGCGCCGTTTCCGCACATCTCGGCAACAGAGCCATCGGCGTTATAGAACTGCCATTGAAAATCGACATCTCTGGCTGTTTCAAGAAGTATGAGACCATCGGCCCCGACAGAAAATTTTCTTCGACAAACCTTCCTGGCAAATTCCGGCTGATCTGCCAAGGCAAGTATATGCTGGCGATGATCCACAATGATAAAATCGTTTCCCGCACCGCTCATCTTGTCAAAAGCGAGGGGAAAGATATTTTGGATGTCCATGATCATCAATCCTTTAGATCAGCAGGCAGGTGCAGACAACAGAGCCCTCCCGCCTGGAGTAAGCAGAGGCGGGAGGGCCGATTATAGAGCAAATTGAGCAGCGAACCAAACTATAACTGCAGGTTCTGTTAATGCCTTGTGGTTGCCTCGGCTGATTTTTCGCTCTCGTTCGCAGGTGAAGCCTGGTCAATTGCCGAGACTGAGTAAAAATAGCGGACTCCAGCGACAGCCTTCTTGTCAAGAAATATTGTGTACACCGGCTGTACTGTTTCAATCAACTCAGTTGCGGAGTCGTCGGCAGTGCGGCGATACACCTTGTAACCACCCAGATCTTCCTCGGGTGATTTCTCCCAGAAAACTTTGATACCCATATCCGTCTCAATTGCCGTGACTCCGGTGGGCGGAGCAGGTGGAGTCATATCTGCCGAAAGGGTGGACACCGACTGGCTGATACCACCGCCGATTATTTCACTGCCGATCTTCAGCTGCGACTGAACCTGGTAGGAATATTTCTGTTTATTGACGACATTCTCATCTGTAAACGAGGTTCCTCTATCGACAACACCGATTTTTTCATACGCCTTGCCGTCACTGCTGCGCAGAATCTGATACTGCAGAGGTTTGTCAATCGGGTTGCCGTTCTGGAGAGCGGTGACCGCCTGCCAGTTCAGGACAACCTGCTTATTGTTTGCTTTGGCCGTCAGGCCTTCGGGCGCTTTAGCGGGGACATTCCAGACAAAGGTAATAATATTGGAGTCTGCACTCTCTGCAAACCAGCTGGTACGGGACCGTACTTTGAAAAAATATTTATATCCCGGACGCAGATCGGTGAGTTCATAGACAGCTCTTCGTTGTTTCCCGTCTTCCTTGGTTACACCACCCGGTTGTTCCAGGGGCTGCGTGAATGGAATGGGGCAGCCGCCGCAATAGTCCTTAAGGGGGACCTCGGCCCGGAATAGCTCAAAGGAGGACAGATTTTCGATTTCCGAGCCTCTGATCGTTTCAACCGGATACGACCAGGAAAGCTTTACACCTTGTGCGTCCGCATCAAAGCGTAGATCCTTGATCGCTTCAGGGACTACGGTATCCGGAGGAACAGGGTGATTTTTAAAGCCACAGCCCCCGGTAAACAGCAAGGATGCCCCTATCAATAGACATGCTCCAGCAATACGTGCCCTGCGTACAATATTCATTGTGCAATCCCCATTTGTCACCGAGCCTTCAACGCGTAAAACCTCAAAAACATCTTTTTGAATGACCGGAGAGAACCGTGCCAACTCTTCGAGACTCAATTCCTCTAATTGACATCCCTTGTCAAGACAATAGGCTACTGCTTTTCCTACAATACCATGGGCATCTCGAAAAGGTACATCTTTTAGAACCAGATAATCAGCCAGATCCGTTGCGGTCATATAACCGTAGCGGGTTGCCTCAGCCATCCTGTCCGTTTTGAATCGAAGATTCTTCAACAGTTCGGCCATGATTGAAAGAGAAGCGCTTACTGTATCGACCGCATCAAAAATCGGTTCCTTGTCCTCCTGCAAATCACGGTTATAAGTGAGCGGCAATCCCTTCATCAGGGTGATAAGTGTCATCAGACTGCCTACCACTCTGCCGCTCTTGCCTCGAATCAATTCGGGGATATCGGGGTTTTTCTTCTGCGGCATGATCGAAGAACCGGTGCAGAAGGCATCAGCGATATCAACAAAGGAAAATTCTTGCGTCGACCAGAGAACAAGCTCCTCCGACAGCCGCGAGAGGTGGATTTGGATAAGGGTGCAGCAGCTGACAAACTCTATGGCAAAGTCGCGATCTCCTGCCGTGTCCATGGAATTGGCCGTTACCCCGTCAAATCCCAGGGCTGAAGCGACCTGCTCCCGGTCTATGGGCAGCCCCGACCCTGCCAGGGCCGCACAACCGAGCGGTGACAGATTCAAGCGTTTGCGGCAGTCGGCAATTCGCGTCAAATCTCTGCCAAACATCTCGTAGTAGGCCAGCATGTGGTGTGAGATCAAAACCGGCTGGGCCCGCTGCAGATGGGTGTAACCGGGCATTACCTTGCCGAGATATTCCCGGGCCAACAGCACGAAGGCCTTTTGTATTTCAGTCAGCAGGTCAGTGAGGATATCGCATTGATCCCGCAGATACATCTTCAGATCAAGGGCAATCTGATCATTGCGGCTACGGGCGCTGTGCAGTTTGGCCCCTGCCGGCCCTATCCTGTCGACCAGGGCCTTTTCAATGTTCATGTGGACATCTTCCAACTCCCGCCTGAACTCGAAGGTTCCGTCATCAATCTCCCGCTCAATCGCCGTCAGCCCGCCGACAATGGCGGAAAGCTCGGTTGCACTCAGAATGCCATTGCTGGCAAGCATGGCCGCATGGGCCTTGCTACCGGCGATATCATACTTGTAGAGCCTTGAATCGAAATGAATCGAGGCGGTAAAGGCCTCAACCGAACCTGCCGTTGCCCCTGAAAACCGGCCCCCCCACATTTTTTTTGAACCGCCCGCATTGTCTTGGGTCATATGTGCCGTCACTTTTTCTGCAGTGCTTGAATTTTCAGGCGGAGTCCGTTGAGTCGGATAAATCCTGTAGCATCACTCTGATTGTAGACAGTATCCTCTTCAAAAGTGGCAAAACTTTCCTGGTAGAGCGATTGGTCGGATTTCCGACCGACAGTTATGCAGTTTCCTTTGTATAACTTCAACCTGACTGCACCATTAACGGTCTTCTGGGTGGCATCCATGGTGGTCTGCAGCAATTCCCTCTCGGGGGAGAACCAGAAGCCGTTGTAGATCAGTTCGGAATAGCGGGGAACCAGTGAATCGCGGATACGCATAACTTCGCGATCCAGGGTGATGGTCTCAAGGGCCCTGTGGGCTTCCCGGAGAATGGTGCCTCCTGGAGTCTCATAGACCCCCCTGGATTTCATCCCGACAAAGCGGTTTTCCACCAGATCCAGGCGGCCGATACCATTTTGCCCGCCAATTTTATTCAGTTGCTGAAACAAGGCCAGCGGCTCGAGCTGCTGGCCATCGAGTGCGACGGGGTTACCATTACTGAATTCCAATTCCAAGTAGGTTGGCGTATCCGGAGCTTTTTCCGGCGAGACCGTTAGCTTAAACATCGATTCGTCGGGCTCATTCCACGGGTCTTCAAGTATCCCGCCCTCAAAACTGATGTGCAAAAGATTCTCGTCGGAGCTGTAAGGCTTTTCTTTGGTTACAGGGATTGGAATAGCGTGCATTTCGGCAAACTCAACCAGTTTCTGCCGGGAATTGAGATCCCACATTCGCCAGGGTGCTATAATCTTTAATTTGGGGGCAAGACCGATATACGCCAGCTCAAAACGCACCTGATCGTTTCCCTTGCCGGTCGCCCCGTGGCTGACCGCGTCCGCACCTTCCTCAAGTGCAATACGGACTTGTTCCTTGGCAATGATCGGACGGGCAAGAGAGGTCCCCAGAAGATAGGAACCCTCATAGATGGCATTAGCCCGAAAGGCCGGGAAGATATACTCCTCCACAAATTCCTTCTTCAAGTCGGAGACTATCACCTTCTCCGCGCCGGTCGCCAAGCCCTTGGCCCGCACGGCATCCCAGTCCTCCTCTTGGCCGATATCGGCGGAGTAGGCCACGACGGAACAGCGGTATTCCTCGGCCAGCCATTTCAGGATTACCGAGGTATCAAGTCCGCCGGAGTAGGCCAGCACTATTTTTTTCACATCCATATCTCACATCCTCGTATTAACAGAAAATGCGATGCATTTCCTATAGTTTCAACATATATATTCGTTTCATCCACTCTCAGGCGATAAGTTTCTCCAAAATCGCTTTGTGGATATGCATTTTATTTTCCGCCTGATCAAAGGCCACGCACTGGGGCGATTCGAGCACCTCGTCAGTGATCTCTTCCTCCCGATGGGCTGGGAGACAGTGCAGGACGATGCAGTCATCGGGAGCATTGGCCAACAGTCGCCGGTTCACCTGGTAGTTGGAGAATACCTTCAGCCTTTCGGCCTGCTGTTCTTCCTGGCCCATGGAGGCCCAGACATCAACATTGATGACATCGGCACCAGCAACAGCGTGCGCCGGGTCTCTTACGAGGGTGATCGAGCTGATAGCCTCGGACCGGCTCCTCTCGAGAATATCGGGATTGGGTTCATATCCCTCCGGACAGGCCAGAACCAGTTCAAAACCAAACTTACCGGCTGCCTGAATCCAGGAGTTGGCCATATTGTTGCCGTCTCCCACCCAGGCGATCTTCAAATTCTGCAGGTCACCTTTTTTTTCACGTACTGTCATGATATCGCTGAGGATCTGACAGGGATGGTGGAGATCCGTCAGGGCGTTGATCACTGGCACTGTTGCATAGGCAGCAAGTTCGTCTACTACTTCCTGGCCGAAGGTCCGGACAACCATACCGTCAACATAGCGGGACATTACCCGGGCCATATCTTTGAGCGGTTCAGAACGGGCAAGTTGGGTATCCCTGGCCGAGAGAAAGATTACCTGTCCTCCGAGACCGTACATGGCTGCTTCAAAAGAAACCCGCGTCCTGGTGGAAGGTTTCTCAAAAACCAGGCCAATGGTCCTACCCGCCAATTGCCGATGGGCAACACCTTGTTTTTGTTCTTTTTTTAACTGCAATGCCCGTTCAACAAAGCCAGTCAGCTCTTCTTTGGAAAAATCCTGCAATGAAAGCAAATGCCTCGGCATGTTTCTCACCTGTAATCCAGATCGGAAAGTCGCGCTTCCGACGTTAACTCTCCCGCCTCTTCATCACACTGATTTTTCAAGGGAGAAAGTGCGTATCATTACATAAAAAAAAGGTGATTTGCAAAGATTTTTCCCGGAATAGCTCAGTTCCAGGGTTCATGTCCACCGTTTTTGATAAGCCGGCAAAATACAACTGCCACGACATTACCTCTGTCAGTATTCCTCCAATAAAGAAGCAAGCTCCTTTATGAACCGATCGATTTCCGATTCACTTACAATCAGAGGCGGAACGAATCGCAGGGCAACATTGCCAGCATAATTGAAGAGAAATCCCCGCTCAAACATCTTTTTGACAATTTCGCCACCCAGACTGTTTCCCTTCTCGGTCAGAACCAGTCCCCAGATCATCCCTCTCCCCCTGACACCGACCAGCAAATCGGGAAACCGGTCAGCCAGTCTTTGCAGTGCAGTCTGGAGATACTTCCCCCTGCTTCTGACTCCAGCAAGAAAGCCATCCTGCAGGAGAGTTTTCAGGGTAGTAACGGCAGCCGCCGCAACCACGGGATTGCCGCCAAATGTCGAGGCATGGGTTCCCGGCACAAATGAAGCAGCTATCTTCTCAGTTGTCAGCATAGCGCCAATCGGCAGGCCATTGGCCAGTGCCTTAGCGAGCGTCATGATATCAGGAACAACACCGGTCTGCTGATAGGCGAAGAGGCTTCCGGTTCGGCCTATGCCCGTCTGGATCTCGTCAAAAATCAGCAGCAGACCATGTCTGTCGCAGAGGTCTCGCATGCCCTGCAAATAGTCTGGATCAAGAGGACGAACTCCGCCTTCACCCTGCAGTGGTTCGCAGAGAATCGCACAGGTCCTGGCATTGATCAGTTTTTCCAAGGCCTGGAGATCGCCAAATGGCGCATGGACAAATCCTTCCGGCAGCGGCTCAAAGCCTTTATGGAATTTCGCCTGACCGGTCGCCGCCACGGTTGCCAGGGTCCGGCCATGAAAAGAGCCTTCCAGGGAGATAACCTCATACCGGCCATCCCCCGAAGAGATCCGGGCGAGCTTGATCGCCGCCTCATTCGCTTCAGCTCCGCTGTTGGCCAGGAAGACCTTTTCGGCAAAAGAATTGTCCACCAGCAATTCCGCCAGTTCTGTCTGCGGTCCAGTGTAGTAAAGGTTTGACACATGGACCAATTCGCCGGCCTGCCGGCAGATGGCCTCGGTAATAGCTGGGTAACAGTGCCCAAGGCTACAGACGGCGATACCCGAGAGAAAATCCAGATACTCACGACCGTCGGCATCCCACAGCAGACAACCCTTTCCCTTGACCATGGCAGCGGGATATCTGGCGTAGGTCCCGACAAACACCCGATCCCCCCTGGTCCGTAGATCCTCGTTCGATACTTCCATCAGTAAATCTCCGTTCCAACACCCTCTCGGGTGAACATTTCGAGCAGAATGGCATGTTCAACCCTGCCATCAATTATATAAGTCTTGGCCACACCACGGGCCAGGGCGGATTCACAACAGCGGACCTTGGGAATCATGCCGCCAGTCAAGGTGCCATCCGCGATCAGGGGCTCAAGATCCTGGCGCGACAAGGATGTTATGAGACGTCCGTCCTTATCTTTGACTCCAGCCACATCGGTGAGCAACATCAGTTTTTCCGCAGCCAGTTCGCCGGCTATCGCCCCTGCAACCAGATCAGCATTTATATTATAGGCCTGGCCATCCTCTCCGACTCCGACAGGGGCAATGACCGGAATGAAATCAGCCTGCGACAGGGACTCCAGGACCTGGGGATTGATCTTTGTCACCTGCCCGACCCGGCCAAGATCGATCAGTTCCGGCGGGGCCTCCTTGAGATCCTCTCCCTTGCCATGCATGCTCATCTGCAGTTTTCTGGCGCAGACAAGATCGCCGTCTCTGCCGGAAAGCCCCACGGCTTTACCGCCGCAGTGATTGATCAGGCCAACGATCTCCTTATTGACCTTGCCGACCAGAACCATCTCGACCACATCCATCGTCTCTCCATCTGTAACCCGCATTCCCTGGACATAGCTGGGTTTGATGTCAAGACGTTCGAGGAATCTATTGATCTGCGGTCCACCGCCATGCACTATGACCGGGTTAATTCCAATCTGTTTGAGCAGGATAACATCCAAGGCAAACTGCCGTTTCAGATGCTCGTCGACCATGGCATGGCCACCATATTTGATGACCACGATCTTGTGTCGAAATTTCTGCATATAGGGCAGAGACTCAATAAG
>JAIFKM010000208.1 GCA_020049575.1 Desulfobulbaceae bacterium | reverse complement strand
GAGCTGTCCAGCAGCAGCAGCTCAGCCTCCATGCCGCCCGCCTTGCCTTTCTGCGCGTCCAGAGTGAACAGTTGAGCCAGCGCGTTAATCTCCATCTCGCTCTGGGGGGCGATTTTAAGTTTAAGCTGTAGTGCTCAGCCTGAAAATGGCTGAGAGCAGTGTAAGAGGTGTTTTAAGGTTTCAATGCTTGGTCACGGTGATCAAGAGATTGAAGGAAAGAAAAATAATAAGGAGAAGAGAACATGTTGAAAACATTGAGCACTATCACTGCAATGTCGTTTTTGTTGGCGGCTGGTTCAGCCCTGGCCGCGGGACCAAACGTAAACTATGTCAAGGTGCTGGGCAAATATACCAAGATGAGTGACATGGATATCACTAATCAGGTACAGCTTGATAGCGACGATGGCTATGGTTTCGGCGCCGCGGTCGGTAGACATATCGATTGGTTCAAAATCGAAGCGGAAATCGCCACCCAGGAGAATGATATTAATAACTTCGAGGTGAGAGAACTCGGCGGCAGGTCATTTCAGACTGCTGATACCAGGATTGACACCCTCATGCTCAACGCCTATGTTGACATTCCCGTAGCCGATGCCATCTCGCTGTGGGGCGGTGGTGGAATCGGCGGTGCTGCCGTCACCGTCAGCGCCCGAGACTACGACGCTGATGAGACCGTTTTTGCCTATAAATTAGCGGCCGGGGCATCCTATAATTTTACGGATGAATTTGGCGCTGAGCTTGGTTATGAATACCTCGCGACCGATGACGTTCAATATAACCTGATCGAAGTGAAGGATATTTCAAGCAGTAACGTTACTTTTGCCCTCAAGTATATGTTTTAATATCTAATATATCGATTGAACAGCTGTCTGAAATAAATAGGCAGCTGTTCATTTGTCTTACTCCAAGAGCAATTCTTCTGTGTATCCTTTCAGGTGGTCTATTTGCTCGTTCTTTTGGGCCAATGCACGAGGTGCAGCATATATAAATATCAAATTCAGATTTTCAGAAATCCGAGGATCGACAGTCATATAAGTCGATTTAATACGATATTGAGTCATGCTTGAAACGGTTGATGAAGACCTCAGGCATATATATGAGAGAAAAAGAGCGAGAATGAAAAGGCTGGGAATGCGACAATTAGATCAGGGCAGAGGAAGATCGTGGCGGATTGGCAGATATCTGGGTTTGACCGTTATCTGGCTTATACTTCTGCTGACAACAGGCTGGTCTGTTCTGGCCATCTGGCTGGCAGAGTATTCGCACGGTGTTCGTTTCGCAGCGATAGTTCTTTTTATGGCCGGTGCACTCCTGCCGCCTCTGCTCCTCCGTCGGCGCTGGCGGGGGTTTGCAGTCTCCGGTTTTTTGTTTGCTTGTGTCGTCTGCTGGTTTCTCTCTTTTTCCCCTTCAAATGACAGGGATTGGCAAGCTGATCTGGCGGTACTGGCCTGGGCAGATATAAAGGGGGACACGGTCACTCTCCATAATATCCGCAACTGCGACTACCGAACCGAGACTTATTATACCTGCAGCTATTATGATCGCACATTCGATCTGGCAAAACTCCAGACGATCGATCTTTTCCTGGTTTACTGGGGTTCGCCGAATATCGCCCATACCATGCTGAGTTTTGGTTTTAAGGACGGAGGTAATGTCTGTTTTTCGATTGAAACCCGTAAGGAAAAAGGAGAGGACTATTCCGCAGTCAAGGGCTTTTTCCGCCAGTACGAGAAGATGTACGTAGTGGCCGATGAACGCGACGTCGTGCGTCTTCGTACGAATTACCGCAAGGAAGACGTCTATCTCTATCGCTTGCAAGTCAAACCCGAGACGGTCCGTAAGGTTTTTCTCGACTACCTGGGAGAAGTGAATCGACTCAAGGAAAGGCCCGAGTGGTACAATGCCCTTACCGGTAACTGCACCACCAGTATCCGTCAGCACACCGCTCCCTATAACCCGGATGCCCGATTGGATTGGCGGTTGATCGTCAATGGCTATATAGACAAGATGATTTATGAGCGGGGAGTACTCAGTCACAAACTGCCGTTTGCAGAATTGAAAAAGCGTAGTTATATAAACTCGAAGGCTCAGGCCGTCGACAAAGACCCGGATTTTTCCCGGCGTATCCGTGTAGGACTGCCGGAATTTTCACAATAGGATGTTCCATGTTTGAAAATCGAAGGGTATCCCCAATGGCGGGATGGTTTCATCTCCTCACTGCACTCCTGATGATAATCGGCCTGAGCGGATGTGCTGGCCCAATTGGGGTAATGCGAGTGTCACCCCAATCCTCTTACAAGCTCAGCACTGATAATGTGCTGGGTGAAGGGAAGATGAGCGATAGCACAAAAGCTGTTTTGCGCCGATACAACGCAACGGAATTATTCAATAAAGATTCTAAGGAGGCAATTCGCGTTCTGTCTGAAATCAGCAAGACCGATGACCGCCGGGATCTCCTCTTCGCCCTGTCTGAACTGTGCTACATGGAAGGAGAAAAACTTCAGGCAGGTTTTTCTCCTGCTGACCGTTCCCAGGCACCGGAATTGTTTCTCCAGTCGGCAGTGTACGCCTACTTCTACCTTTTGGGCGAAGGACGGGAACCTCCGCCGTCAGCGTATGATATCCGCTTCCGTGAGGCCTGTGATCTCTATAATCGCTCACTCTGGCTGGCCTTCCCCGTCAATGACAACAAGGGGCTGAATATCGCCGGTGGCGAGAGGGATCTCCCTGCGGGAAAGCTCTCTCTTGTCCTGAAAACCGATACCCTCGGCTGGAAGTACGAAAATTTTGAAGGCTTGTTTCCGACTGATGCCTATGAAATCCGCGGTTTCGCCGTGCGTAACCGCACCCCCGGTATGGGCCTGCCGTTGGTCGGCCTGACCCGGAAAAGTACCGAATCACCCAACGGCGGCGCATTGCCGATCACGGCCTTTCTCAGGGTTGAGGGGGATTACAGGCAGTATCAACAGGCAAACGCCAAGGCGTACCTGGAGCTCTACTCGGCGTTGGATAGTGCCGATGTGCAGGTAAACGGACGATCAGTTCCTCTCGAAACCGACATCACCACACCGCTTGCCTACAAGCTTGATGCAATCAAGGCCTGGAATGCCGGCGCAAAAAGTTTTCTTACCGGAACCGGCATCCCTGTCCGTGTCCTCCTCATCCAGCCGTATGAACCGGGTCGGATTCCGGTTGTCTTTGTCCACGGGACAGCGAGCAGTCCGGTATGGTGGGCGGAAATGCTCAACTCTCTGCGGGCCGATCCCGAGATACGAAAACGTTTTCAATTCTGGTTCTATCAATATAACAGCAGTAATCTGGTGACCCTTTCCGCCGCCGAACTGCGCGAATCACTGACAGCGATGGTGCAGCAGCTGGATCCGCAGCAGAAGGACCAGGCCATGCGGGATATGGTTGTTATCGGTCACAGTCAGGGAGGCCTGCTGACCAAGATGACTGTGGTCGACCCGGGCGACACTCTCTGGAATTCCGTCAGCGACAAAAGCATTGATGAGATACAGATGGATCCAAAGATGAGGAGCTTTGCCCAGCGATTGCTATTCTTTGAGCCGCTGCCATTTGTCAAGCGGGTTGTATTCATATCCACGCCGCACCGGGGAAGCTACCTGACAAAGGACTGGGTGCGTTCTCTGGTGAGAAAGGTTGTCAGCCTTCCCTATAATGTGGTGGTGAACAGCCAGGAATTCCTTAATGTGTTGGATACCAAGCTGAAACTTCCCAGTTCCATGAAGGGTGGCATCCCAACCAGTATTGACGGGATGTCGGAGCAGAATCCCCTGCTTAAAGGGCTGGTGTCCCTGCAGCCGGTGCCAGGTGTGGTTGCCCATTCCATCGTTGCGGTAAAACCCGGGATGGATATTGCGTCAGGAAACGACGGCGTTGTCGAATACAAGAGTGCCCATATCGATGGCGTGGAGTCGGAGTTCATCGTCAGATCCGAACATTCCTGCCAGTCCCATCCGTTTGCTATCGAGGAGGTCCGCAGAATCCTGCTCAAGCATGTTGGTATCGATAACGCCTGGCAGGCTCCTGCAGAAGCGGTTCCTGCTCTGACCACAAAGCTGACTGCTGATGAATGAGAGTCCAGCAGGTCCGTAAGGGCAGTCTGATGACAGTAGTCGGATTGCAGTAATTGCAAAGACATGAGAATCCTGTTCGGCGAGAAATTATTTATGACAATCGGCGTATAACGAAGAGGAAGGGAGTGTATGAGCCAGAGCCAGCAGACTGATAGCAGAAGAACATCTCCCGGGACCGCAACTCTGCGATTTGACCTCGTTGCCGGCTTGACCGCCGCTGCGGTGGTCCTGCCCAAGGCAATGGCATATGCGAGTGTGGCGGGGCTGCCGGTGGCGGTTGGACTCTACACCGCCTTCGTGCCGATGGTGATCTACGCCCTTCTCGGTTCGTCAAGGGTTCTCAGTGTCAGTTCCACTACTACACTGGCAATCCTGGCAGGTACGCAGCTCGGTCTGGCTGTGCCTGATGGCGATCCCGCGCGGTTGCTCTCCGCGGCTGCGACGCTGACAGCTCTGGTGGGCGTTATGTTGTTGTTGGCCGCCGCACTCCGCCTTGGCTTTGTCGCCAACTTTATCTCCACGCCGGTATTGACCGGTTTCAAGGCCGGAATCGGCCTGGTGATAGTCCTCGACCAGGTACCCAAACTGCTGGGCGTCCATCTTGCCAAGGCGGGGTTCTTTCGTGACGTGCTGTCCCTGGTGCAGCACATGCCCGAGACCTCTATGATCACACTGGCGGTTGCGGGTGCGACGTTTTTTGTGCTGATTGGCATGGAACTGCTCTGGCCGCATTCACCGGCACCGCTGGTGGCAGTGGGAGGAAGCATTGCCGCCTCGTGGTACTTTGGCCTGCATGATCAGGGCGTTTCGATAGTCGGGCTGATCCCGCAGGGGCTGCCTTCTTTGACTCTGCCGGATCTTACCCTGGTCGAACAGTTGTTCCCGGGGGCGTTGGGTATTGCCCTGATGAGTTTCACCGAGTCGATTGCCGCCGGCAGGGCCTTTGCCGGAAAGGCAGATCCTCCTGTTAAAGCCAACAGGGAACTGATCGCC
The DNA here is from genome assembly GCA_020049575.1 of Desulfobulbaceae bacterium. Lineage (GTDB taxonomy): Bacteria > Desulfobacterota > Desulfobulbia > Desulfobulbales > Desulfocapsaceae > Desulfoprunum. Next base: position 3,255 of record JAIFKM010000208.1, on the reverse strand, counting down.
ACCGGCCTGGCTAATCTGGGCGGCGCCTTGTTTGGCGCCATGCCGGCCGGTGGGGGGACCTCCCAGACCGCCGTTGTGCGAGCAGCAGGAGGCTGTAGCCAGAAGGCATCGCTTGTGACCGCCGGAGCAGCGGCTGCAACCATGCTGCTGCTTGCACCGTTGCTGGGCCTGTTGCCCAACGCAACCCTGGCTGCGGTGGTTATCGTCTACTCCGTCGGGCTGATCCAGCCTGTCGAGTTCTCTTCAATTCTCAAAATCCGGCGAATGGAGTTTTACTGGGCCTTGGTGGCCTGCCTCGGTGTACTGTTTTTCGGCACACTGAAGGGCATTGTGGTGGCAATTATCATCTCGCTGATCAGCCTGCTCACTCAGACGGCCAACCCACCTGTGTATGTAATAGGACGCAAACGCGGGGCCGATGTGCTTCGGCCGCTTTCCCCGGAAAACCCTGACGACGAAATCTTCGATGGACTGCTGATCGTACGACCGGAGGGCCGCATCTATTTCGCCAATGCCCAGAACATTGCCGAGAGAATCAATGCGCTGGTGGATCAATACCAACCCCGGGTGGTTACGCTGGATATGAGTCGGGTGCCGGATATTGAATATTCAGCCCTGCAGATGCTCATCGAAGGAGAGAAACGGACGACTGAAAGGGGAATGACCTTGTGGCTGGCTGCGCTTAATCCTACTGCGCTCAGTGTGGTTCGGCAGTCTGGTCTGGCAGACCGTCTTGGTAAAGAGCGCCTGCTGTTCAACGCCCGGGCGGCGATTGTACGGTTCCAAAATATTCAGTCTGAGATTGGAGATAGAAAACGTTTCAACGAAAAGGACGAGTCCCACGAGCAGTAATATCATCTTATATGAGGAGGGTTCCCAATGAGCAAAACGCCAAAGAAGAAAAATAAGGAAACCGAGGCCAAAGAAAAACTGAATAACAAGGACTACGAGCGAGAACTGGCCAAATTGCACGGGGAACTGGTCAAGCTGCAGCAGTGGGTCGTCCATAAGGGGCTGAAGGTCTGCGTCGTGTTTGAGGGCCGTGATGGGGCCGGCAAGGGCGGGGTGATAAAGGCGATCACCGAGCGGGTAAGCCCGAGGACCTTTCGGGTCGTGGCGCTGCCTGCTCCGACGGAAAGGGAAAAGTCGCAGATGTACGTCCAGCGCTACCTGCCGCATCTGCCAGCCGCGGGCGAGGTGGTAATCTTTGACCGCAGTTGGTACAACCGGGCCGGTGTCGAGCGGGTGATGGGATTCTGTCCCGAGGCGCAGGTCGACCGGTTTCTGAATCTTGTGCCGCTTTTTGAAAAGATGATGGGCGAATCGGGAATCATCCTGCTGAAATACTGGCTGGAGGTCAGCCCGGAGGAGCAGACCCGGCGTCTCACTGCCCGGATTGACGATCCCCGCAAGATATGGAAGCTCACACCGATGGACATCAAATCCTATGATCGCTGGGATGACTACACCAAGGCGCGTGACGAGATGCTTGCCAAAACTGATGTCCCCTGGGCTCCATGGAACGTCACCTATTCAAACGATAAAAAACGGGCGCGCCTGAATATCATCAGCCATCTGCTCAGTTCAATCGAGTATAAAAAGCTCGACACCGAGAAAGTGAAACTGCCGCAGCGCAAGGTCGGCAAGGAGTATCAGGAGAAGAACTATTCCTTCAAGCTAATTCCTGAAAAATTTTAAACATTGATCAATGAGACTGCCATATTCCAATATTTTGGAGTGGAAACGGAACTACGGTAATCTAAGACAACGGCCTGCGAGTCACTCAAACAACATGAGCATGTGCAGGCTCATCATTCCAGTCACATACAAGGTGAGATTTCATGTCAGAAAGCAATCCGTATAAACGAAAATGCCGTGCTTTGCGTACCATTTGGTTGATCACGCTCTGTCTGGTGCTTGGCTATCAAGTCGCCAATGCCCAATCCCAGAGCGGCTTTGAGCAGAGAACGACCCTGAAGGTATCATCACTGCTCAGTGCCGACCTGCTCAAGAGCAACCTCTATACAATAGATGAGGAGGTTATTAATGATGGTCTGCTCAACCACTATACCGTGCGGTCCATATTCGGCGTGTTCCGACCGACTTCGACGCTGGCGGTAAAGCAACTTCTCCACGAGATTCGCGCCATAGCGGCGATGAAGAGGATCGAGACCAAGACCACCGCCAAAGACTCCGTGATTCAGTCCGGCAAGAATACGGTCGATGCGGTGGCCAACCTGGTCACCGATCCGAAAGAGACCTTGGAAGGCGCCGCTGCTGGTGTCGGCAGTCTTTTCAACCGGGCTTCGCAGGTGGTCGGCAAACGCCAGACGACTGCTGCCGAAGACAGTAAAGTTGAACAGTTCATCGGCAAATCCAAATCGAAAGGCGAAATCGCCAGCAAATACGGGGTGAGTGTCTATTCGCTGAATCCGGTACTGCAGGAAGAACTTGAACGCCTGGCCTGGGCGGATTATCTCGGCGGCATCGGTGTCGGCCTAGCCCAGAGCGCTGTCCCGGGAGCCGGAGGACTGCTGCTGACTGCTTCGGGAACGACCCGTATCCTCAACGAGGTTATCAATACTACACCGGCATCCGAGTTATGGGTGCGCAATAAAAATAAATTGGGGGCGATGAGTATCGATGCCGATACGGCACAGCTCTTTTTGAACAATCCATCTTTTTCACCGGCCTTCCAGACAATCATGGTCGATGCCTTGGAAAGCATGCCGGGCGTTGCCAATCGGGCTCTTTTTATCAAGATATCACTGCAGGCGAATACCTATGAAATGGCCAAGACCATAACCGAGATAGCGACGATGGCTGCCGGTTATCATAAAAACGTCGCCCCGCTGCAGAGCTTTGCCCCTTTTGGCAGATTCCTCCATGCCACCAGCAAGAAGGGAAAAGCTGTCCTGCTCATCCCGGTAGATTACATGCTCTGGAGTGTGAAAATAGCTGATGCTGCCACCTGGCTTGATGAACCGGGAATGACAAAGCCGGCAGGAAAACAGTTATGGATCTTTGGCAATTTCAGCCAGAAATCTCAGGCGGGACTGCAGTCTCTTGGCTGGGAGTTATATCCGAATGCCTCGAGTAGATTGTTTCCGGCAAAGAAACAGAAATCTTGATGTAACTGAAAATACATGAAAGTTGAACGCATACCACAAAAATTCAAGGAGAAAATGATGAGAAGGTGTACCTGGTTCCTTATGATGGCATTGGTTGCTGCAAGCATGTTTGGCTGCGCTGACA
>JAIFKM010000128.1 GCA_020049575.1 Desulfobulbaceae bacterium | reverse complement strand
TATGGCGGCGGGCGGGCGGTGGGCATCGATGACAGACATCCATCACTTGACAAGCCGACATCGAATGAGAAATAGTCTTGTTGACACGATAATGCATGAAAACGGCCAAGGAACAGCGCGGCAGGTTTCTCCGCACCCTTTCTGAGGGATGTATTTGAACCCAAACATTGACCATCCTGAGGAGAATGAGATGGTTCGCGTCATATCGTATTATCTCCTTCTTCTGGTGGTGCTGACCGTCTATGGCGGTCAGGTCTGACCCTTTGTCGAATCCCTTCCGGTCTGGAAGTTTTTCCTCATTGTTGCAGTCCATCTCCTTCTGATTTTCCTGATTCGCCGGAAACTGCTCAAGAGTCTGATCGAGTCAGGGCCGATACCGGGTCAGTCTACCCGCCTGTTCTTTCTCGACTACAGCCTTTTTGTCGGCTCGGGAATCGGTGTAGCTCTTTTCAACAGCCTGGCTTTAGATTTTCCCTTGTTCAGCGGCCTGAAGGTGTTGATCGGTTTTGCCGCGGCCGGTCTCTTCCCGGCCCTCGATCTCAGTCTCGATTGGGAATACCGCATCATTCGTCAGGCAAAAGACCTTGGCCCGAACAGCTTCGCGCCGCAATCGTACTACCCCCAGACCCGCAAATTCGCCTTCCTCTCCTGCGGCATTATCATCTTTGTGACCTTTGTCCTCCTTTTACTGCTGTGGCGCGACATGCTCTGGCTCATGGCCCAGGATCAGGAAACTGTCGTGCTGCCCGAGTTGCTCCGGTCCATCTTCTGGGAGGTCCTCTTTGTCATGGGCACATTCCTCAGCCTGACTCTGGTGTCGGTGTTGTCCTATGCCCGCAACCTGAAGCTGCTCTTTGGCAACCAGACCTCCGTCCTCGAGATGGTCAGCCGGGGTCTGCTCGGCACGAAGGTTCCGGTTGTGACCAACGACGAATTTGCCATCATCGCCGAACATACCAATGTCATGATAGATCGACTGGTGGAGAGGGAGCGGATGTCCCGCGGTCTTGAACTGGCCAGACAGATTCAGGCCAACCTGCTGCCAAAGTCCTCGCCCTTGCTGCCGGGAGTGCAGGTCTTCGGGTCAAGCCTTTTCTGCGATGAGACCGGCGGGGACTTTTACGAGTACCTCGTTCGCGACGGAGAAGACGGCCCTGAACTGGTCATCATGGTGGGGGATGTCACCGGGCATGGAGTTGGTTCAGCCTTGCTTATGACCTCGGTGCGAGCCTATATGAAGGCCCATCTGCTGAATATTGGAGATCTTGCTGAGGTCATGAAACGTACCAATGAACTGATCTTCCGAGACGTGGCAGGCAGCGGTTTATTTGTGACTGTCTTCCTGTTTTCCTATTCTCCCTCAGGGCGGCAGGCCCGCTGGGTGAGCGCAGGTCACGATCCCGCGGTGTATCATTCTTTTGGCAGGGACGAATGCGTGGAACTGCAGGGCAAGGATATCCCTCTGGGGGTGGCTCCTCAGTGGGAGTACAGACTTCTTGCAGCTTGCCTTGAGCCTGGTGTCCTACTGCTCGGCACGGATGGGATATGGGAGGCAATGAATGCAGACAATGCAATGTTCGGCAAAAAGCGGCTGCAGCGGGCGCTCGCTGAAAATCTAAACTCCACCCCGCAGGAGATTACATCCCTGATATTTTCCGAGGTGGAGATGTTCACAGAGGCTGCCCGGATTGAAGATGATCGCACCGTAGTTATTGCCCGTTTGACGTAGTGCCGAAAGTTTGAACGGCCAGATCGAGATTCGCGTGCATCCGGAAAATACGATTGTACCCTGAAATATCGAATACTTCGGCGATATAGTCCCTGACGCCGCAGACCATGACCTGGCCGCCAAGAGGCTGGAGTCGCTGGTAGCTCATGACCAGGATACGCAGACCGGCACTGTTGATGTATTCCAGGTCCGAAAAATCGAGTATGAGAATCTTGCTGCCCTGGTCAAGGCTGTCCTGTATGCATTTTTCCAGCTCGGGGGTGGAAGAGGAGTCGAGCCGACCTTTAACTTGAAAGATGGCTGCATCACAGTGTTCTATTTTTTCAATAAGCATGCAGTTTCCTTTTTTGCTGTATTGAGGGTTATTACGAGATGATTATGGTCGTTGCTGCGGCTATAATGTATCTGATCGGCGAGACGTCGTACCAGGCTCAGGCCTGCACCGCCTACACTAACCGGTCCATCCTGCGGACAGCAGTGCGGCAGGGGATGGGTCGTCGGGTCGAACGGCAGGCCAGAGTCAACGATTTCAACGACGAGGTTGCTTTCATGCGCTGCGATATGGACTTTAACGGTCTGGTTAGCGCCACTGCAGGTGCCATGCACAGTACTGTTGGTGACAAGTTCATCCACTATCAATCCAAGCCGGTAGCGAAATGATTCGAGAAGCCCCTGTTCGATGCCGAATTGCTCGATGGCGGCGAGAAGCGCAGCCTGGTCCTTTTCAGGTGGCGAAAGAGTAAATTCAATCTGACCTGTTGTGTCGCCCTGTTTTTTCAGCATAAGATAAAAGTCTGATCTCTCAATGAGAACGAAGAATGGCGAAAAATCGTGAGCTGCTCATGGTGACAAAGCGTACCCTCTATTCCTGGGTATTGGGCAGAAATCTCCGATGGCAGGTCGTGCTGGTTCTTCTGGTACTGCTCACGGTAGGTTCACGAATAGTACCACTCGAGTTGCAAAAGCGCATCATCAACCAGGCAATAGGGATGGGCAATGAGGATCTGCTGCTCTTTTATTGTCTGCTTTTTATTGGCGCAGTTTTTCTGGCCAGTTCTCTCAAATTTGCCATAAATCTCCTTCAGGCCTATATCGGCCAGCAAACCCTCAAGCGTATGCGGTCGGATTTATTCGACCATATACTGAGCCTGCCCCTGTCATTTTTTCGGACTATCCAGCCCGGCCAGGTTGTTAATGCCCTGATCAATGAACTGACCACCATCTCCGGATTCGTCGGCAGCGCGGTTTCGGTACCGCTGATAAACGTCTGCACCCTGCTGGCCATGGGCGGCTATCTCTTTTATCTCAATCCGCTTCTGGCAGGACTCAGTTTTGTCCTGTATCCGATCCAGATTTTTCTTGTCCCCAAATTGCAGCAGCGAGGCAACGAGGCTAATCGTTACAGGGTCAAAATCAGCAGGATTATCTCTGGCAACATAGGCGAAGTGATCACCGGCGTCCATGAAGTACACGGACATGCCGGATATAGCGTGGAAAGCGATAAATTTGCCAGCCAGGCCCAGTCTCTGCTCGAAGCCAATGTACGCATGAACGCCTACCGTTACGGAATCAAGTTTGCCAACAATCTCTTTGAAAATCTTGGACCCTTCATTCTCTTTCTGGTCGGCGGCACCATGACTATCCGGGGGCACTTCGACCTGGGTGCTTTGGTGGCATTTCTCTCGGCGTATAGCAGCCTGAATGAGCCCTGGCGCGAGCTGATGGATTTTTACCAGCTCCTGGAAGACAGCCGGGTTCGCTACAAGAATGTCATGACCTCCTTCGATCTGACCCCGGACCACCTGCTGATCCCGGTGGACCGCAACATCTATCGTTTCAGGGGCGACATCGAGCTGCAGGGCATGAGCTTCGTTGCCGACGACGGCAGCAAACTGCTCGATGATATCTCACTGCACATCCATGCCGGTGAACTGGTGGCCCTGGTGGGTTTCTCAGGCAGCGGCAAATCCACCATGGTGCAGGCCATTGCCCAACTCCTGTCCTATTCCGGTGGAAGTGTCCGTCTGGATGAGCATGAGGTCAAAGAACTCACCAAGGTCGACATTGCCGAAAATCTCGGCATAGTGCCGCAGCACCCCTTCATTTTCAGTGGCACCGTGCTCGACAACCTGCTCTACTCAAGTCGGGCGAGTATCAGAAACGGTACAGCCGAGAACAATCTCCCCGACATCGACCGGCTTATTGAGGTGATGCAACAGGTCGGAATCTTTGTGGATGTTCTCAAATTTGGTGTTCAGTCGGTCATTTCACCAAAGAGATACCCGGATCTGGTTGAGCGAGTTTTATCCCTGCTCGATTTCGGTTCCATCGCCCAGAATATCGTCTTCGGCGATTTCCTCGACCGCCGATCGGTATTTGAAAACGCCTACCAAAACAAGCGCTTCCTGGCGTTCCTGGGTCAGGAGGAGCTCGAGAGGCCTCTCGTTGAGTTTGGTGCGACTATCGCTCTCGCCACGGTTCCCATTCTGCGCTACGCGGCCCAGACTCAGGAACTGTTTGCCGACAGCCCTATAACCAGTGAGGAACTGGATAAGTACGTCGATATTGTCGCGGATATTTCGCTGCGGGGCAGGAGTGGCCTGAAACCCCAGGCCAGATCCCATCTGCTCAAACTGGCCCTGGGCTTTATACCGGGAAGGCATAAAACTGTGCTCATGCCGCCATTACTCAAGGATCGGCTGCTGAAAGCGCGAACAAATTTCCAGATATACATGCAAGAACGCGGTGAACTCAGACTGCAGTTTTACGACGCGCAACAGTATATCCAGTCTCGGAGTATCCGGGACAATATTCTCTTTGGCCAGCCGAAGGCGGATCGGGGTGGAGCCGTTGAGGTTATCAATCAGCACCTGCTGCAACTGTTGATCGAAGAACAGGTGCTGGAGGATATTGTCGACCGGGGGCTTGATTTCCAGGTTGGCAGCATGGGTGAATATCTTTCGGGCGGGCAGCGGCAGAAAATTGCCCTGGCTCGGGTTTTCTTGAAAAAGCCAGTTATCTATGTCCTTGATGAGGCAACCGCCGCACTGGATAATGCCTCACAAGCCAGGGTGCAGAGTTTTCTCTGGACTCTGCGGGGCAGGCATACCATCCTTTCCGTCGTTCATCGTCTGGATACTATTGTAAACTATGACAGGATTGTGGTCATGAAAGCCGGCAAGATCGTCGAGCAGGGTCCATACGGCGAACTCATGGCTGCAAAAGGAGCATTGTATGAGCTTGTCGGCACAAAATGAAGGGCGGTGCGATTTGCACTGCTGCATGCAGATTTTGCGGGATGTGCCTCTGTTTACGGGGCTGTCTTCGGATTTTTTTCGGGTAATGGCCTATCTTTGCGAGAGGCAGTCCTATGGGGCGGATCAGGTTATACTTGCTGCCGGAGAAACTGCTGAGACTGCCGTGATTGTGGTTCGGGGCGATGTTCGGATCGAGCGGGAAGGGCGCCGAGTCGCCACGCTGGCAAAAGGTTCGTGCGTGGGTGGGATGGCTCTGCTGGGCAAGTTTCGCTGGCTTTATTCCCTGCGGGCGGAGACGGAGCTTGAATGCCTGCTGCTTTACCAGCGAAAATTCCTGCCCCAGTTCATCGCCCGGCCTGATGCCCTTGCCGTGCTGGCTGGGAACGTAGCTGAAGCGGTGGTTGCCCGGGAGCGGCGCCAGTTGGAATACCCTCGGGATGAACTTTCATATGGGTCCAGCATGATCTGATATCGACACACGCATCGTTCGTTGAAGAGTCTCCGCCCAGCCGATGCGAATGTGTTTCATCGCAGGCCAAGTATTCCCCGTCGACCCAGTTGGCGGACAAATGCTGCCACGGAATGTTCCGCTTCTGACGGGTGGCAGGCATATTTTTTTGTCACAATTTCGGAAAGTTCGAGTACCGAAGTCTTTCCATCAATATGCTGCCAGACAAAAGAACCCATACTGTCCAGTTCGAGTGTGCGTATCGGAAGGGAGATTTTATTGGGCAACAGCCGGGCGATCCAGGGTTTCAGGCTGATGGGATAACTGATCCGGACCAAGTCTTGAGCTGTCACCTGGATGCGGATGTCGGCATGTGGCACAGGTATCCCTGCCATTGCCTCATGTTTTGAATGAGGGGATGATTGCATACTTTTCATGAAGTCGGCTGGACATTTCCGCAGGTAGTGGCGGACCCTGCTCGGCCAGGATGAGAATTTTATTTTCTTCAGGGATATGTCGTGCTTTCCCCTGCAGAGGCGGGCTTTGTCCCGGTAGCCAGGGAAGCAGCCGGTAGAGCGGCGAAGGCCTCGCTCCCATATCAGCTTCTGTATTACTGCCTCGGTGCATCTCAATCGTGCGATCAAGATTTCGGGACATGTACTGTTCGCACCAGGGGATAAATGTCATCCCGGTGAGCAGCACATTCGCCGGCGCCAGGCGATCAAAGGTCAGTTCAGAGCGCCCGTTGGTGAACTTCAGCAGAAATCTTCCCGGCTGGAAGACTGCCGTTTTCAGCAGATATTCTGGCGGGGTGTCAAAAGTGATGTCGTAGCAGCGCCATCGTCGCCATGCTTCTGCTGGGGTCCAGGCCAGGGATGCGAGAATCGTCTCGGTCATGCCGGCTGGCGGGGGGGCTGAGAAAAGAACCGCTAAAACGGCGCGAGATTCGCTGAACTGCACGACCCAGAGCCGGTTGCTGCGATACAGGTCTGCCGGAATCTGCTGGGTCCACGTCTCATCGCACTTTCGTAATGGTTCCTGAGCTATTCCTGCTGCTCGAAGAATGCGGCGACCGTCTCTGCGAGGGTCAAACCTGCGCTTTTCTGGGCCAAAACGAAGGCTTACTGTTGGCATCTTCGAGCCTATAAGACGGATGAAACCCCGATCCAGCGCGGCAGGTTCCATTCCCTTGGGTATCTCGACCTGCAGGCCGTCCCAGAGAAGCATCATGGCTCTCTAGCGCGGGATCAATTGCCTGTAATCAAGCATGTCCCGAGGTGTGGGCGAGGAATCTCCCGTACCTGAACTTTCCTGACTGCGCTTAAGGCAGAGAGCCTCTTCTTCATAAAGAGAGCGCAGGCTCAGTTTGACAAAATTCCCCATTTTGTAGTCTTCATCCTTACTGTGGGTTAACTCAAGATTAACCTGTTTACCGGTATCATCCTTGAAACTCCATTTCCATGAAATAATAGACTGGAAGGGGTCTCCCCGCCATTCCTTAGGTTTGCCGAATTCCTTTTCGTAGCGGCGCAGAAGATCGTCGAAAAAGGTACGGGAGGGGTCGTCGAATTTCAGTTTGATACGCACGATCCGCCCCTTCTGGCCGCAATTGGCGTAGGCGACCACACCGGCTTTGATGCCCGCAACGAATTGACTCTGTAGATGGATTTCGTTCAGATGTCTTTCCTCGGCCAGGGGGATGTCGGTGGAGAGTTTGCAGCAGTGATGCGCTGTGGAGATATCATCCCCCAATCTGATGCCTGCCAGTGACATCGGAACCTCCGCAGCTTTAACAAAAGCCGGCATTGCCAGGAAAAAGAAAAGGAGTATATGTTTGATATTCATAGCCAATTCCTGCCTAGATTTTTCAGAACAGCCGCACTCACCTTTCAGGATCAACGGATCCATGGTGGAACGTTCCCTGGCAAAGTTCTATCTTTTCTCTATACCAATGATAGACGTAGACGCCACGGAGTATATAGTTTTTCAGCCCTTTATTAGCGCATCGGAAGGTATAGTCCCAGTCGACCCCGAGGAAGCCGTCGCTGAAACCGCCAACCAGATTCCATGCCCGCTTACTGGTCAGCAGTGCAACGCCGCTTAAACCCCGACCTTCTTTCTTTTTGTATTCAATCACCTCGAGGTAATTCTGCTTCTGCAGTTCGGCGCCGATCCGGCGATGCAGCATCATATCATGGTTGTGCGAAAAATTTGCTACGCTCGGATCTGCATGCAGTTGCCGAAGATTTCCTATACGGTTGGTACATACACAAAATTCACCGGCATCCGGATATTTTTCGATGGCAGATTCGAGTTGACGATACCAGTCGGGGGTCGTGAACATGGCATCATGATCGAGAAAACAGGCCCAATCATCTTCGCCAATCAGCTTCATGAAGGTATTGTAGGCAAATCCGAGATTTTTCCCGTTATCAATATCACTTGGGCAATAGGGTATGTAGGTGTGGATCATGCAGGCCTCTCCGGGTAACTGTCTGTCGGCTCTCCCGTCGCTGGGAAAATCAAAGACATACTGGACAAAGATTTTTCAGATTCTGCAAATACAATAATTATCGATACTCTTTCGGCAACCTCGCTGGGAGTTGGGGGAGATGAAATTGCGTTGTAACGGAACTTTGGTGATTATTGGTTGCTTTTGATCTTTCTGGCTCGATTATTTCCTGGATGACTGTTTGAATCGGTATTTTCTTGTAAGTCTTTCACCTACATAAAAATAGGGTTTTCACCTATTTTTTTCTTTCCTGCATTTATCTATAGTGCAATCGTACAACTGGATAAGCTGCCTTTTTCCAAAGGTTATGGGCCAGTTTTGAGGTCGTCCAGAGTGTGATTGAAGGCATGAGTCGCCTTCCTGAGCAGTGTACCTGCAGACGCTCCCCCTCAGGCAGTTTCTGAAGGGTCAGACGCGCATGTGGATTGGGGTTGACCCGGGAGGGTTTTGCCCTCGATATCTTTCCTCACTTATCTTCTTACGAGAAAGGAGAGTCATCATTGACCACCGGAGTGATAGCAACCACCGGAACACAAATCCTAATAACAAGAAGGAGTCTTCAATGGGAGTATCAAGGCGTGATTTCATAAAGCTGTCAGGCGGCACCGTTCTGGTGGCATCGCTTGGCGTGAACCTCAACCCTGCAAAGGCATATGCCAAGGAGTTGAGGATCAAGAACGCCAAGCAGACTACGACGGTCTGTCCCTACTGCTCGGTAGGCTGTGGCATACTTGTCTATGCGGAGAACGGAAAGGTCATTAATACCGAGGGCGATCCCGATCATCCGATCAGTGAAGGTACACTCTGCGCCAAGGGTTCTTCCCTGATGCAGATGGCCAACAGCGATACCCGTATTACCAAACCGATGTACCGTGAACCTGGTGGAGCGGCCTGGAAAGAAGTGGAATGGGATTGGGCCCTGGACAGAATCGCCCGTCTCGTCAAAGACGCCCGGGACAAGAGCTTCATGACGACCAAAAAGGCCAAAGTCAAGGAAAAACAGCCAGATGGCACCGAGATCGAGGTCGAAAAGGAACTCGTCGTCAACCGGACGGACGCTATCGCCCACGTCGGTAGCGCCGCCATGGATAACGAAGAATGTTACCTGATGCAAAAACTTGTCCGGTCCTGGGGCCTGGTGCACATAGAGCACCAGGCGCGTATCTGACACAGCGCAACTGTTGCGGCTCTGGGAGAGTCGTTCGGACGCGGTGCCATGACCAATCACTGGATCGACCTGAAAAACGCCGATGTTATCCTGGCAATGGGTGGAAATCCAGCTTCGAATCACCCTGTTTCCATGAAGTGGATCAATCGTGCCCGGGCTAAAGGCGCGAAGCTGATCTGTGTTGACCCCCGTTTTTCACAGACTGCTGCCAAAGCGGATTTTTACGCCCCGCTCCGTTCCGGAACGGATATCGCCTTTTTGGGCGGTATGATCAAATACATTTTGGACAACGACTTATATTTCAAGGAATACGTTGTCAACTATACCAATGCCTCATTCCTGGTGAATCCTGAATATAAGGGCCCGGCAGAACTCGACGGGTTGTTCTCCGGTTTCGACGCCAAGACCAAAAAATATGATAAGGCTACCTGGACCTTCCAGATGGACGAAGTCACCGGTGTAGCTCTGAGAGATGTGACTCTGCAGGATCCCAACTGTGTTTTCCAGCTCCTGAAGAAACACTATGCTCGCTATACTCCTGAAATGGTAGTGGATATTACCGGTACCCCGATGGAAAAACTGATGGAGGTGTACAAGCTTTACGGCGCCACCGGAAAACCTGACCGGGTTGGGACCGAGTGCTACGCTATGGGCTGGACCCAGCATACCGTCGGTACCCAGAATATCAGGGCGATGACCATCATCCAGCTGCTGCTCGGCAATATCGGCATGGCAGGCGGCGGTATCAACGCCCTGCGCGGCGAGGCCAATGTTCAGGGTTCAACGGACTACGGTCTGCTGTTCCATATCCTGCCCGGCTACAATCCGACCCCGAATGCCTCTTGGCCCGACCTGGCAACCTATATCGATAAGAACACCCCCAAAACCAAAGAACCGCAAAGCGTCAACTGGTGGTCGAACCGCAACAAGTACATCACCAGCTACCTCAAGGCTATCTATGGCGATGCCGCAACTAAGGAGAATGATTTCGGCTACTCCTGGCTGCCAAAGACAGATGTGGGCCAGAATGCTTCCTGGCTGATGATCTTTGACAAGATGCTGAAAGGAGATTTTGAAGGCTTCTTTGCCTGGGGTCAGAACCCGGCATGTTCCGGTGCGAACTCCAATAAAACGCGTCAGGCCATGACCAAGCTCAAATGGCTGGTGAACGTCAACCTCTGGGACAACGAGACCGGCTCCTTCTGGCGTGGTCCCGGCATGAACCCGAAGGATATCCCTACCGAAGTCTTCATGCTGCCGTGCTGTTCATCGGTGGAGAAAGAAGGAAGTATCTCCAATTCCGGACGATTGGCGCAATGGCGCTATAAGGCAGTCGAACCGCCCGGTCAGGCAATGCCCGATGCCGAGATCATGAACGAACTGTATTTCAAAGTCAAAGAGCTCTATAAAAAAGAGGGCGGCGCCTACCCCGATCCGATCATGAATCTGACCTGGAATTACGGTGAGCGTGATGCGGCAGGCAAGGTCAAGCACGTTGACATCCATACCGTCGCTAAAGAGATCAACGGCTACTTCCTCGAAGATGTCTACGACACGAAGGTGGAACCGCCCAAGCTCATCGGCAAAAAAGGGGCCCTGGTTACCAGTTTCCCCTCATTGCAGGCCGATGGCAGCACCTCGAGCGGATGCTGGATCTACTGCAATTCGTATATCCTGAAAGATGGCAAGGAAGTTAACATGATGCAGAGGCGCGGCAAGGATGACCCGACGGGCCTCGGCCTCTATCCGGGTTGGGCCTGGACCTGGCCGGTCAACCGCAAGATCATCTACAACCGGGCCTCGGTAGACCTCAATGGCCAGCCGTGGGATCCGAAACGGCCACTCCTCAAGTGGAATGCCACCAAAATCAATCCACTCACGAAGACACCAGGAGTCTGGGAAGGTGATGTCGTGGATGGAGCAGGTGGACCCGCAGGGTCTCCCACAGGAAAGCTGCCTTTTATCATGAAGCCGGATGGAATTGCCTCGATTTTCGGATCCGGTATGGTGGAAGGTCCGTTCCCTGAGCATTACGAGGCCCTGGAGTGTCCGCTTGAAGTAAACTCGATGTCCAAACAGCGGGTCAACCCAACCATCAAGATCTTCGGCGACAAGATGGATGCTTCTTTCTCCTGTGACGCACGCTTCCCGTTTGTCTGTACCACCTACCGGGTGTCAGAGCATTGGCAGACCGGTGTCATGACGCGGCACTGTTCCTGGTTGCTGGAAATGCAGCCCCAGAACTTCGTGGAGATGAGTGTTGAACTGGCCAAGGAACTGAAGATAGACAATGGCGAGACAGTCATCGTCTCGTCTGGCCGCGGAGAGATAAAAACGGTTGCGATGGTTTCCGAACGGTTCAAACCCTTCAAGATCGCTGGCTCCACTGTTCATCAAGTCGGTATTCCCTGGCATTTCGGTTGGCAGTTTCCCGAAGACGGCAGTGGGTATGACAGCGTCAATCTGCTTACGCCCAATGTGGGCGACGCGAATACAATGATACCCGAGTCGAAGGCCTTCATGGTCAACGTCCGGAAGGCATAGGGGGGAGAACCATGGCAAACAATAGCACGAGTAACCGCAAAGCGATCCTTGTTACCCCGGAACTTTGTATAGGCTGCAGGGCATGTCAGGTTGCCTGCAAGTCCTGGAATCAGTTGCCGGGTATCAAGACCAAGAATAACGGTACCTATCAAAACCCGCCGGATTTAGCCAGTGCGGCATTTAACATCATTCAGTACAGCGAGGTGCCGTCGAAGGAAAATCCCGTTCGCTGGCTCTTTCTCAGCAAGCGATGCATGCACTGCGATGACGCAGGATGCATGAATATCTGCCCTACCGGGGCGATCTACCGAACGGCAGAAGGCGCCGTGGCAACAGACCGCGATAAGTGCATCGGTTGCAAACTCTGCGTCACCGCCTGTCCGTTCAACGTTCCCCGCTACGATGCTGAGAACAAGATGTCGAAATGTCATCTCTGCTTTGACCGGATCGCAGCGGATATGCAGCCGGCCTGCACGAAGACCTGTCCTACCGGTGCGCTGGTTTTCGGCGACCGGGAGGAACTCATCGGCAAGGCCAAAAAAGAAGGGTACGCCACGCTTTACGGCGAGAAGGATCTTGGCGGCCTGGGTTCGGTCTACGCCTTCAAGGATGAACCCAAACTCTATGGCATGAAGGAAAATCCTGCCATTCCGAGCAGTGTGGTCTTCTGGCATAATTATCTAAAGCCGCTCTCAGCGATCGGCTTGGGCGGTGTGGTTGCCGCGGCGGCGATCCA
>JAIFKM010000105.1 GCA_020049575.1 Desulfobulbaceae bacterium | reverse complement strand
CTCAACGCCATGGACGCCGCCGCCCACGGCGCCGACATCAGGGTGCGCACCCCCTGTCTCGCCGCCAGCCGCAAAGGCGATATCTGGACGCTGCGACTGCAGGACAGAATCTCCGGCGAAGAAACAAACGCCCAGGCAAAAGTGCTGGTCAATGCCACCGGCCCCTGGCTCGACAGTTTTCTCTCCCACACCAGCCACCAGGATTCAGGCGAGCAGATCCGCATGGTCAAGGGCAGCCACATCATCATTAAAAAGCTCTTCGATCATGCCCGGGCCTACCTCTTCCAGAACGCCGACGGCCGGATCATCTTCGCCATTCCCTACGAGCAGGAATTCACCCTGATCGGCACCACCGATGTCGATTTCACCGGTGAACCGGGCAGGGTCAGCATCACTCCGGAGGAGACAGACTACCTCTGCCGGGCGGCCAGCGAATATTTCAAGCATCAGGTTACCGTTGCCGATGTGGTCAGCAGCTACGCCGGCATCCGGCCGCTGTTCGATGACGGCACAAGCGAGGCCAAAGCCGCCACCCGCGACTACGTGCTGAAACTCGATACCGGCAGCAGCGAGGCGCCGATCCTGTCCATCTACGGCGGCAAGATCACCACCTACCGCAAACTGGCCGAGGCGGTCCTGCAGAAACTCGCTCCCTTCCTGCCGCAGATGGGTCAGCCCTGGACAGAAAACCAGCACCTGCCCGGCGGCGATTTCCGGCCTGACCAATTCAATCATGAGGTTGACCGCCTGCAGGCAGTTTGCCCCCTGCTGCAGAAAAAACATGCCCGTCGCCTCGTCAGAACCTATGGCACCCGAGCTTTTCCTATGGTACAAGGCATCAGGATAGCTTCTGATTTTGGCACCTGTTTCGGGGACTGCCTGTATGAATTCGAGGTGGTCTACCTGATGCAGAACGAATGGGCCCGGACCGCCGAGGATGTCCTCTGGCGTCGCACCAACATGGGCCTCTTCCTGAGCACCGAGGAGAGACAGAATCTCGATATATGGATGAAGGCCCACCGGCACCTCTGCACGGCGCAGGCCCCCGCACCCCTAGAAGGAAAAGCAGATGCAGCTTGAGTTACAGAATGTCTCTAAAAAAGTCGGAAATTCTTTCCATATTTCCGACGTCTCCCTGACCTTTACGGCAGGCACCCTGAATATCCTGCTGGGACCGACGCTCTCGGGCAAGACCTCACTGATGCGGCTGATGGCCGGTCTCGACCAGCCGACCACCGGCAGCGTCCTCGTCGACGGTCGAGATGTCACCGGTATGGCCGTGCAGAAACGCAAGGTCGCCATGGTCTATCAGCAATTCATCAACTACCCCAATCTCTCAGTCTATGAAAATATCGCCTCGCCGCTGCACATCGCCAAGGCGCCTAAGGCCGAGATAGAAAAAACTGTGCAGGAAATTGCAAAACTGCTCAAACTCACCGACATGCTCGGCCGCTCACCCCAGGAGCTGTCAGGCGGCCAGCAGCAGCGCACCGCCCTGGCCAGGGCTTTGGCCAAAGGCGCGGATCTGGTGCTCCTCGATGAGCCACTGGCCAATCTCGACTACAAACTCAGGGAGGAACTGCGCGAGGAACTGCCGCGCATTTTCTCTGCCACCGGCGCGATCTTCGTCTACGCCACCACCGAGCCCTCCGAGGCCCTGCTGCTCGGCGGCCACACCGCCACCCTGCACCAGGGGCGGGTGAGCCAGTTCGGTCCGACCATCGAGGTCTTCCGGCGGCCGGCCGACATCATCACCGCCCAGACTTTTTCCGACCCGCCGATGAACATCCTGCCGGTCACCAAACTCAACAATACCATCCTCTTCAAGAGCCACGTGGATATCCCGGTCATCGGTCAGCTGCCCAACCTGCCGGATGCCGACTATACCATCGGATTCCGCCCCAACCATCTCTATCTCAGCCGCCCGTCAGCGGACGCTATAGAGGTCAAAGCCAGGGTAGTCGTCACCGAGATCACCGGTTCGGAAAGCTACGTTCATGTCGACGTGGCGGGACTGCGCTGGGTCGCCCTGGCGCATGGCATCCACACCCTGGATATTGACGAGACGATCGAGATATTCCTCGATCCCGCCAAATTTTATGTCTTCGACGATCGCGATCAACTCGTCGTCACCCCGGATTCCTACTCGGATCGTTAAGGAGAGCTCAATGGCCAGTATCACCCTGAAAGACGTTGCTCACTCCTACCGCGGGGAATCCCAGAATCCGGCCGACTTTGCCCTGAAAAAGCTGAACCTCACCTGGCGGGACGGCGGGGCCTATGCCCTGCTTGGACCATCTGGCTGCGGCAAGACGACCCTGCTTAATATCATCTCTGGTCTGCTGATTCCAACCCGTGGCCAGGTCCTGTTCAAGGATCAGGATGTCACCCGACTGCCGACGGAACAGCGTAACATCGCCCAGATATTTCAATTCCCGGTGATCTACGACACCATGACGGTCTTTGAGAATCTGGCCTTCCCCCTGAAAAACCGGGGCCGGACCAGTAAAGAGATCGAGCCGCGGGTCATTGAACTGGCAAAGATGCTCGGTCTCGAAAAAGATCTCTATGGCAAGGCCCAGCACCTCACCGCCGATGCCAAGCAAAAAATCTCGCTCGGTCGCGGCCTGATCAGAAAGAGCGTCAACGCCATCCTCTTCGACGAACCGCTGACCGTTATCGATCCGCAGCTCAAATGGCAGCTACGTTCACAGCTCAAATTTCTGCACAAGAAATTCAAATTTACGATGATCTATGTCACCCATGACCAGACCGAGGCCCTGACCTTCGCCGATGAGGTCATCGTCATGTACGGCGGGGCGATCGTCCAGATCGGCACTCCGGAAGCCCTCTTCGAGCGCCCGGAACACACCTTTGTCGGCTACTTCATTGGCTCACCCGGCATGAATATCCTGCCCTGCGCCCTCAAGGGCAACAAGGCAATGATCGATGGCATCGAGATCAGCCTCAATCAATCCTACACGCCACCATCCACCGGTAAAATTGAACTCGGCATCCGGCCTGAGCACCTCAGGCTGGAAGAACCTGGCAGAGACGGCCTGCCGGTAAAGGTCCTGAAGATTGACGATATCGGCAGGCACAAAATCGCCCGGGTGGCCCTGAACACCTGCCAGCTCAATGTCATCATGCCGGAGATGACCACCCTGACCGGCGACATGGGCACCCTGGTCATTGATACTGACCACGCCAATATCTACCTCGACGAACACCTTGTGACAGGAGAGACGCTGTGATAGCAAAACAGGTAAATCAAAAGGCATGGTTCATGGTCCTGCCGGTCTTTCTGATTGTGGCCTTCAGTGCGGTCATCCCGCTGATGACCGTGGTCAACTATTCGGTGCAGGACACCTTCGGCAACAATGTCTTTTTCTGGGTTGGTTTCGACTGGTTCCGCGACCTGATCCATTCCGAGCGTTTTCACCAGGCTTTTCTGAGACAGCTGCTGTTCTCCGGCATCATCCTGGCGATCGAGGTCCCGCTCGGCATCGCCATCGCCCTGACCATGCCGAAAAAAGGATGGGGCGTGCCGCTTTGCCTGGTTAACATGGCCCTGCCGCTTTTGATCCCCTGGAACGTGGTCGGCACCATCTGGCAGATCTTCGGCCGGGTCGATATCGGTCTGCTCGGTCATACCCTGGCAGCCTTAGGTATTGATTACAACTATACCCAGGACCCTATTGCCGCCTGGCTCACCGTCATCGTCATGGACATCTGGCACTGGACTAGCCTCGTGGTCCTGTTGTGCTACGCCGGCCTCTGCTCGATTCCCGACGCCTACTACCAGGCCGCCCGGATCGACGGGGCCTCGCGCTGGGCGATCTTCCGCTACATCCAGTTGCCGAAGATGCACCGGGTGCTGCTGATCGCAATCCTGCTGCGCTTCATGGACAGCTTCATGATCTATACCGAGCCCTTTGTCGTCACCGGCGGCGGGCCCGGCAACTCCACGACCTTTCTGTCCATCGATCTGGTCAAGCTGGCCATCGGTCAGTTCGATCTCGGTAATGCCGCCGCCATGTCGCTTGTCTATTTTCTCATCATTTTGCTCTGTTCCTGGATTTTCTACACCGTCATGAGCAATGTCGGCGAAGAGAGCAGCCCCAAGGGAGGTGCCTGATATGCGTCTGAAGTGGCTTGTGCCGGTTATCTATATCTTCTTTTTGCTGCTGCCGATCTACTGGCTGGTCAATATGAGCCTGAAGACCAACGAGGAGATCCTCTCGGTCTTCAGCCTCTGGCCGCAGAATCTGACCTTTGATAATTACCGGGTGATCTTCACAGACAAATCTTGGTACTCCGGCTATATCAACTCGATGATCTATGTCAGCATCAACGTCGTCATCTCGGTGACCTTCGCCCTGCCGGCAGCCTACGCCTTCTCGCGCTACAGCTTCGTCGGCGACAAGCATCTGTTCTTCTGGCTGCTGACCAACCGCATGGCACCACCGGCGGTTTTCGCCCTGCCCTTTTTTCAACTCTACTCGTCGATCGGCCTGTTTGACAGCCATATTGCCGTGGCCCTGGCCCACTGCCTGTTCAACCTGCCGCTGGCCGTCTGGATCCTTGAGGGTTTCATGTCGGGCATACCGAAAGAGATCGATGAAACAGCCTTCGTCGACGGCTACTCCTGGCCGCGTTTCTTCGTCAAGATTTTCATCCCGAATATCGCCTCGGGCATCGGCGTCACCGCCTTTTTCTGTTTCATGTTTTCCTGGGTCGAGCTGCTGCTCGCCAGGACCCTGACCTCGGTCAACGCCAAGCCGATTTCGGCGATCATGACCCGCACGGTCTCGGCCTCCGGTCTCGACTGGGGTGTACTTGCCGCAGCCGGGGCGCTGACCATCCTGCCCGGGGCGCTGGTCATCTGGTTTGTTCGTAATCATATTGCCAAGGGGTTCGCCCTCGGCCGCGTATAAGGAGAAATAGCTATGAACTTCAACTGGATGGCCTGGACCGGACCAACGGCCGCCTTCTTTCTCATTATCCTCGGTATGCTCATCACCATGACGGTCTGGGAGATCAGGGTGCCCGGTGGCGCCCCCCGCAGAGGAATCCTCGGTTTTGAAACGACCAGGGGCGACCGGCTCTTCGTCTCGCTTCTCGGTTCCGCCTTCATCCATATCTTCTGGCTGGCCTTTTTCAGCCTGAATCTCTGGTGGGCCTTTGCTCTCGCTTGTGTCTACGCAGTCTGCGTATTCATTTGGGTATAGTTGTTGGTTGTGTTCACGTTCTGCCGCTGCAGGCATCAGGCGACAGGATAATCGCAAAACAAAAGAGGAGAACAACGATGATCAAAAAATTCGTAACAGCTGCAGC
The DNA here is from genome assembly GCA_020049575.1 of Desulfobulbaceae bacterium. Taxonomy (GTDB): domain Bacteria; phylum Desulfobacterota; class Desulfobulbia; order Desulfobulbales; family Desulfocapsaceae; genus Desulfoprunum. The sequence continues at coordinate 3,051 of JAIFKM010000105.1, read as the reverse complement.
CATGGCGGCTCTGCTCACCCTTCCTGTCATGTCGCAGGCCGGTGTGGAAGAAGCCAAGAAGTGGGTCGGCACTGAATTTCAGCCGTCCACCCTCTCACAGACAGACCAGATGAAAGAGATGGAATGGTTCATCAAGGCCGCCGAACCTTTCAAAGGAATGGAAATCAACGTCGTTTCCGAGACAATCACAACACATGAATACGAGGCTAAAACTCTGGCCAAGGCCTTTACCGAAATTACCGGCATCAAACTGACCCACGATTTGATCGGTGAAGGCGATGTTATCGAAAAACTGCAGACCCAGATGCAGTCCGGCAAGAATATCTATGACGCCTATATCAATGACTCCGACCTGATTGGCACCCATTTCCGTTATCAGCAGGCTGTACCGCTGACCGACTGGATGACCGGCGAGGGCAAGGATGTCACCAATCCCGGCCTCGATGTCGATGATTTCCTCGGAAAATCCTTCACCACCGGACCGGACGGCAAGCTCTATCAGATTCCCGACCAGCAGTTCGCCAACCTCTACTGGTTCCGTTATGACTGGTTCAAGCGTCCGGATCTGAAAGCGAAATTCAAAGAACTTTACGGTTATGAACTCGGTGTCCCAGTCAACTGGTCGGCATATGAGGACATCGCTGAATTCTTCACCGAAAAAGTAAAAGAAATCGATGGCAAGCGGGTCTACGGCCATATGGATTACGGTAAAAAGGATCCATCACTTGGCTGGCGTTTCACCGATGCATGGCTGTCCATGGCAGGTGCCGGCGACAAGGGTATCCCGAACGGTATCCCGGTTGATGAGTGGGGTATCCGTGTTGAAGGCTGTAATCCGGTCGGTTCTTCTGTCGTTCGCGGCGGTGACACCAACGGTCCGGCAGCAGTTTATGCCCTGACCAAGTACATTGACTGGCTGAAAAAATACGCCCCGCCCGAGGCTGCCGGCATGACCTTCTCCGAGGCCGGTCCGGTTCCTGCCCAGGGTGCAATCGCTCAGCAGATCTTCTGGTACACTGCCTTTACCGCCGACATGGCCAAACCGGGCACTCCGGTTGTTGATGAGAAAGATATGCCGAAATGGCGCATGGCTCCCTCTCCGCATGGCCCGTACTGGCAGGAAGGGATGAAGCTCGGTTATCAGGACGCCGGTTCCTGGACCCTGATGAAATCCACCCCGGTTGACCGCCGCAAGGCCGCCTGGCTCTACGCCCAATTCGTCATCTCCAAGACCGTCAGTCTGAAAAAGACCCACGTTGGTCTGACCCCGATCCGCGAGAGCGATATCCAGCATGAGTCCTTCACCGAGCGCGCCCCGAAACTTGGCGGTCTGGTAGAGTTCTACCGCAGCCCGGCCCGTGTCCAGTGGACCCCGACCGGCACCAATGTACCTGACTATCCGAAACTTGCCCAGCTCTGGTGGCAAAATGTGGCCGATGCCGTAACCGGCGACAAGACCCCGCAGCAGGCCATGGATTCATTGGCCGAACAGCAGGACAAGGTCATGGATCGTCTGCAGAAATCAGGCGTCCAGGGTGAATGCGGTCCGAAGCTGAACGAACCCAAAGATGCCCAGTACTGGTATGACCAGCCGGGTGCACCGCAGCCGAAACTTGCCAATGAGAAGCCGAAAGGCGAGACCATTGACTATGACGAGCTCGTCAAGAGCTGGGCTGCCGCCAAGAAATAAGGCCGATCCACTGCCGCATCCCGCCATGAAGTCCAGGCGGGATGCGGCACTCCACTGCAAACAGACTGGCGGCCTCTGGCTCCAGTCTGTTTTTTTTTGTTGTGCAGCACACCAACAACCCGACACCAACTCCATACGTTCCGGCCAGATCATCCAGGGAGAACAGCGATGTCAGCACATGTTTTAGCAATCGATCAGGGTACCACCTCGAGCAGGGCCATTGTCTTCAATGATGATTTTGAGATCGTCTCCTCAGCCCAGCAGGAATTCCAGCAGTTTTTTCCGCAATCCGGCTGGGTCGAACATGATCCCGAGGAAATCTGGCAATCAACCGTCGACACCTGCCGCAAGGCCTTGGACAAGGCCGGGCTGACGGCCGGGGATATCGCCGCGATAGGCATCACCAACCAGCGCGAGACCACCATTGTCTGGGATCGCACCACCGGCATACCGATCCATCGGGCCATAGTCTGGCAGGACAGGAGAACCGCCGAGCTCTGTTCAAAACTTGCGGCAGACGGCAATAATGCGATGATCGCCGCCAAGACCGGTCTCCTGCTCGACGCCTATTTTTCCGGCACCAAGATCAGTTGGCTGCTCGACAATGTCGAGGGTGCCCGCCGACTGGCCGAAGATGGCAAACTGCTCTTTGGCACCGTCGATACATTTCTGCTCTGGCGGCTGACCGGCGGCCGGCAGCATGCCACCGACGCGACCAACGCCTCACGAACGCTGCTCTACAATATTCATGAAAACTGCTGGGACGAAGAGCTCCTTGCACTGCTGCGGGTCCCCGCCTCGATGCTGCCGGATGTCCGGGATTCCTCCGCCGACTTCGGAATCACTGAGGCCGGCATACTCGGCGGCGCCATTCCGGTGCGCGGCATCGCCGGCGACCAGCAGGCCGCCCTTGTCGGCCAGGCTTGTTTCCAGCCGGGCATGATCAAATCGACCTACGGCACCGGCTGCTTTATCGTCCTCAATACCGGCAGCGAGGCCGTAGCCTCGAAAAACCGCCTGCTGACCACCATCGGCTATCGCCTCAATGGCAAAACCACCTACGCCCTCGAGGGCTCGATCTTCGTGGCCGGGGCCGCCGTCCAATGGATGCGCGACGCCATGGGCCTGATCGAGGCGGCCTCGGAGACCGGCAAGCTGGCCCGCAAAGCCGATATCAGCCAGGATGTCTATCTGGTCCCGGCCTTCACCGGCCTAGGTGCCCCGCATTGGGACCCGGATGCCCGCGGCGCCATCTTCGGCATCACCCGCGCCACCGGCCCGGCTGAGTTGTCAAGGGCTGCCCTTGAGTCGGTCTGCTACCAGACCCGCGACCTGCTCGAGGCCATGCGCGGCGACTGGGA
>JAIFKM010000145.1 GCA_020049575.1 Desulfobulbaceae bacterium | reverse complement strand
ACAGAACCATCGAGAGTATTTCATTCTGGATGGCGCTGATTGACCTGGTTGCGTTGATCTTGCGAATGGAGGGGTGGTCCAGCGTATTGAAAATCTCTGAAACCCTGGCGAGGTTCTCGGCCTTTTCGAAATCATTGAGAATATCACCGCGATCTCGGGTAATCCGGGAAATACCGACATCGGGCGGGGCCTGAAATAACAGAGCGAGGTCTGGTTGCGGGGCAAATCTGTTTTTCTCGATAATCTCGACGACATCAAAACCGTTTGCGCCCTGATAGGCCGCTGTCGACAGAAAGTAGCGGTCACAAAGGATGACCTGACCTTCAGCAAGGGCAGGGTTGAGCACCTCTCTGACATGCTGTCTGCGGTCTTCTAGGAAAAGATCGAGTTCTTCGGCAGGGGTGCAGGTATCTCTGCTCAGATAGAGTTTTCGTATCTTCTGGCCGAAGGGCCCGTTGGTAGGTTCGCGGGTCGTCAGCACCGGGAATCCTCGTTTTCTCAATTCTTCGGCTAGGAGTCGGAGCTGCGTGGATTTTCCGGTCCCATCAATCCCTTCGAAGACAATCAGCAGACCTTTGGCTAGCAGGCTCATAGTGCGTTCATGATAACTGTGGAAGTCTCGGCCAGCTTCCTGTTGCGGCTGATTGCGCCGGCGAGATCAATCGCGGCAGAGAGGCTGCCCGGATCGGCGATCCCTTTGCCGGCTATATCATAGGCGGTTCCGTGATCGACGGAAGTGCGGACAAGAGGAAGCCCGAGCGTGACATTCACGCCGTCACTGAAATGCAGGAGTTTGAAAGGGATCAGTCCCTGGTCGTGATACATGCAGACAACCGCGTCATAGTCACCGGCCGCGGCCTTGAAGAAGACGGTGTCGGGGGGGAATGGGCCATATACCTTGATGCCGTCGTTTCTCATCTCCAGAACCGCCGGTTCTATTATCGAGATTTCCTCGTTGCCAAAGAGGCCTTTCTCACCGGCATGGGGGTTGAGGCCGGCGACTGCAATTCGAGGATTGGCCAGGGCAAAATCCATGATAAGGGCTTGATGAGTGATGCGGATCAGCCTGATGATCAACTCTTTACTGAGAGAACCAGCCACTTGACTCAGTGGGCAGTGGATGGTCACCAGAGTGACGCGCAGTCGTTTCCCTGCCAGCATCATGGCAAAGTTCTGCGTTCCGGTCAGTTCTGCCAGCATCTCGGTATGGCCGGGATAGTTGAACCCGGCAGACTGCATGGCCTCTTTTGAGATCGGGCAGGTAACCATGCCATCGAGGATGCCTTGACCGATAAGGTCCACTGCTTTTTTGATGTAGCCCACCATTGCCCTGGCTGTTTCTTGCGTGGGACGCCCCCAGCGCAGTGATTGAGGCTTGAGGTCAGAGCAGGATAGGACAGGCAGGACACCGGTCGGCAGTGGGCTGCCGGCAGACCAGAGCTGGCAGTGAACATCGAGGCCGAGTTCGGCGCTGCATTTCTCGAGAACTCCGATGTCTCCGATGACGACAGGCTGAACCAATGACTGGTCAGATCTGTCGGCAAAATAGCGAAGAATGATTTCTGGCCCGATTCCGGTCGGGCAGCCCATTGTTATACCGAGGATTGACATGAGCAGTAATGTAACGCCTAAAATGGAATAGTCAAAGTGTTCCCGGAGAGGGCATTGAGAAAAGCAGAAAAATGAGTATCAGCAGTCATCGTGGGAGAGATCGAAGGCGTTGGCAATATGGTCGATCTCAGGAGTACCGTCCTGGTTCATGGAGACTGAAATGACGTCAAAACGGGCGGATTGGTTCTGGAGCTTGTGCTGGAGAATGAATTCCTGCGCAGTTCTGCTTATTTGTCTCTGCTTGCGGACAGTGACCGCTTCGGCCGGGAAATATGAGGCGCCCTTCTGGCGGGTCTTGACCTCGATAAAGACTGTGGTTTTGCCTTCCCTGGCAATTATATCAATTTCACCCGCGCGACCTCTGTAATTCCTGGCCAAAAGAGTGAAGTTGCGCTGCTGCAGAAAGCAGGCTGCCAGTTCCTCCCCTTTTCTGCCGAGGAGCAGGCGTTTCTCAGACAAATTCCTTTACTCCTCGAAAAGTCTTTCTATGGGCGGGACAGGGGCCATATTGAGCAATGGCAGACCGATGCTCTCGAGTGGGATAGCCTTTGTTTCGAGTGAATTTATAGTCGGGATAGACAGCATGCAGATCATCCATCAGGGCATCTCGACGGACTTTGGCAACAATGGATGCGGCGGCGATCGAGGCGCTGCGGGAATCACCTTTGATCAGAGCGAGTTGGGATGTCAGTGTCGGCAGGGTGAACTTGCCGTCTACGAGGATATAATCCGGGGAGGCGTGCCGGGTGCTCAGATCATCAACAGCCAGCTTCATTGCCTGCAGCGACGATTGCAGTATATTGATCCGATCAATGGTTTCGACAGGTACGATGCCGATACCAACAAATGCACCGATATCATATATTTTTTTGCACAGTTGCAGGCGTCTGCAATGGGAGAGAGTCTTTGAATCACGAAACAAATCGTACTCGCACTGAGGAGGCAGTACAACGCAGGCCGCAACAACAGGACCGGCCAGCGGCCCTCTGCCAACTTCATCGGTTCCTGCAACGCAGGTGTAACCACCGGCATAAAGCAGGCGTTCGTGCTGGAATGTATCGAATGGGTCGGCTATGCTGTGCGGGGCAATATGGAGGAGTTCCATTGCGCCTCTCTGTTCATACGCCAGTTGCGAAATCGTGTTCCTGATGATTGATGGTATACTGTCATCCATCATCAGGAACATATCCCCAGGGGGGGCGCTTTATCTGATCAGACCGCGTTCACGGATACGAGCTGCCTTGCCTCGTCTGCTGCGCAGATAGTAGAGACGTGAACGGCGAACCCGGCCACGGGTGACAACCTCGATCTTTTCAATCCGTGGATTGTGAAGGGCAAAGGTTTTCTCGACGCCGACACCGTGTGACACTTTGCGCACAGTATAGGTGGCGTCTATGGTACCGCGGTTGCGTTTGATAACAACGCCCTGAAAGAGCTGAATACGCTCTTTGTTTCCCTCAACGATACGGATATGTACTACTACGGTATCTCCTGGACGGAAATCCGGGAGGTCCTGCCGCATCTGCTCCTGATTGATTCTCTCGATAATTGTGCTCATAACGTCGTAAGTGAAGTTGAAGTATGTTTAGGGGATAACGATCCGTTTACTGGTTTCCTGGTCTTTCTTCAGTCTCCGAGAAGGCGATCAAGGATGATCGACGCAGCGGAACGAACTGAAAGGTGATTATAACCTGCCTTTTCCTGTATGGGTGGCAGGGTTGCATCCATTATTGTCATGATTTCCGGTGCAAGGCCGTGCGCTGTACCGAATATAATCAGCATGGGTTCCCGCGCTGCCGCTTTGCTCCTGAGTTCATTGAAACTGAGTGTCTTTGCCTGCGGCTGGGCGCTTGTTCCTATAAGAAGAGGTCTGCGCCCGTACACTGCTGTCAACTCCTCTATTGCAATTTCAAGGGCAGCAGCAAGTCGTACAATGCCGAGGGCCTCTTTTCGAGCAGGATTGTACGTCGCTCCGTGTCCCTCCTGCCAGTGTCCGACAATCTCTCGCACAAGCTGTTGCTGGTCCTCAAAAGGAGTGGTGACATAATATCGATGCACCCCATAAGTCCGTGCAGCCCTGGCTATATCATGCAGATCAAGATTTGTCACGGCAGAACCGATTGTCTCTCCCTTTTTATTCAGCACTGGATGATGGACAAGTGCCAGATTTACCGGGCCAATATCGGTTTTCATGCGTTGTGATTGTCTTGTATCTGCTGAACGACAGTATATAAATCGTTCTTTTTCAGCAGCTTAATCTCTGCTGGGCTGAATGTTTCCTGTCGGAGAAGTTCGGGGCGTCGCTCAATTGTGCGGCGGACTGCCTCGATAAAACGATACGAACGAATTTCTCCGTGGTTGCCTTCGAGCAGTACCTCGGGAACTTCCATGCCCTGGAAATTTCTCGGCCTGGTATACTGTGGATGTTTCAACAGGTTCCTGCTGAAGGTATCCTTGTCAGCGGAATCAGTGCAACCAAGGACGCCTGGCAGCAGCCTGGTGACGGAGTCAACGATGATCATAGCTGCCAACTCACCGCCTGTAAGGATAAAATCCCCGATGGAGATCTCATCGTCACAGTATGCCGCCCGAAATCGCTCGTCGACACCTTCGTACCGGCCACAGACCAGTATAATCCTTAGCTGCTGAGCCAGTTCGCGGGCTATTGACTGATTGTATCTGCGGCCCTGGGGGGTCAGCAGAACAACCTTGGACTCGTCCTGGCTTGCTGCTCTCGCATGTTCAATTGCCCTGGCAAGAGGTTCAGGCTTCATCACCATTCCTTCGCCGCCCCCGAAAGGGCGATCGTCGGTGGTATTGTGCCTGTCCTCGGTAAAATCGCGAATATCCGTGATGCGGATATCAATCTTTCCTGCAAGTCTCGCCTTGCGGAGAATACCTTCATTCAGAGGTGAGTTGAGCAGGTCGGGAAAAATTGTCAGTATCTCAAATATCATCAGGGTCTGGTCGGCCCTCAATCGTCAACTGAGATATTCATCTCCAGAAGACCGGGAGGAGGATCGAGCACAACTGCTTCCGGTGTTATGGTTTTGACGATGCCATCTACCACAGGTATTAAGTACTCTGTTCGACCATCGCGTATAACCATGACATCATGCGCACCGTTGGAGAAGAGGTGGTGAATCTCGCCTATCTCTCTCCCGTCGATATTGCATGCTTTCTTACCCTGAATGTCATGCCAGTAAAATTCATCATCCAGAGGGGCCGGAAGGTCACTTTTTGCAACATATACCAACTTTCCGACACAGCGTTCAGCCGCATCACGATCGGTTATGCCTTCGAGTTGAACAATTGCCGCACTTCCCTGCGAGCGGCTACTGTGCAGGGCATATTTCTGGCAAAATTCATTGCCATTATCAGCAAAGACCAAACTTCTGTAAGCCTTGAGGTTACCCGGCTGGCCCGAATAGCAGTGAACCTTCAGCTCTCCACGCAGTCCTTGAGCCTTGGTTACTTCGCCTATCAGCAGATGGCCTTCAGAAGAAGAAAAAGGATTCGAGTGCATCGTTATCACGACGATTTACTCAACTATTTCCAATCTCGAACGCTTGTTATTATCCTTGGCCGCAAGAGCAGCGAGCAATGAGCGCATAGCTCTGGCGGTCCTGCCCTGCTTGCCGATCACCTTGCCGAGATCATCGGGAGCAACTGTCAGCTCAATAATCACGGCATCATCTTCATCAGTACGAGCGACCCGTACTGCATCAGGCTGGTCGACCAGTGATCTGGCGATAAAGGCTATAAGCTCTTCCATGTCCTGCTTATGGTCTCGCAGCAACCTTACTGATCAGGCTTTTGACCGTGGTGGTCGGCTGTGCGCCTTTCCCCAGCCATTCCTGCAGTTTGTCATTGTTGATGGTGATTTCAGCAGGCTCCGTGAGGGGGTTATAAGTGCCAACGATATCAAGGAATTTTCCATCGCGTTTGCTTTCGCTGTCAGCAACAATGATGCGGTAGAATGCTCTCTTCTTTCTGCCAAGTCTGGTTAAACGGATACGAACTGCCATTCCAGGTTTTTCCTCCGGTATGTATGAGGGGATTATCCCCGTGCAAAGTATCTGAACGGAGTATTACGTTCAGTGTAATCTATCTTCTAAGGCCTTTCGGCAGCTTGCGGCGTTTCTGGCCGGTAAGTGCGCCGGGTTTGCCGCTCATTTTTTTCATCATCTTCAGCATGGCCGCATAGCTTTTCAGGACCCGGTTGACATCGGCAATCGACGTCCCTGAACCGGCTGCTATTCTCTCGCGCCTGCTGACGTTGATAATCATGTAATTTCGGCGTTCCGAACGGGTCATTGAGCGGATAATAGCTTCTGTCTTGAACAGTTCCTTTTCATCCGGTCGGGGCGCGTCCTTCAATTGCCTGAGCTTGTTGATTCCCGGTACCATGTCGAGAATCTGCTCTAAAGATCCCATCTTTTTTATCTGCTGTATCTGATCAAGAAAGTCTTCCAGGGTAAACTCGCTCTTTCTCAGCTTCTTGGCGAGCTTGTCAGCTTCTTTCCTGTCTACGACCGCTTCAGCCTTCTCGATCAGGGTGAGGACATCCCCCATGCCGAGAATACGTGACGCTGCCCTGTCGGGGTGGAAAACTTCGAGGGCATCGAGCGCCTCGCCCATACCGACGAACTTGATCGGTTTGCCGGTGACGTTCTTGATTGAGAGAGCAGCACCGCCGCGGGCGTCGCCTTCCATTTTGGTCAGAACAACACCGGTGATCGCCAGGTCCTGATTGAACTTTTCAGCGACCGTTACGGCGTCCTGACCAGTCATGGCGTCGGCCACGAAGAGGATTTCCGAGAGTTTGACGGCGCCCTGGATTTCCTTGAGTTCATTCATCAAGGATTCGTCGACATGAAGACGTCCGGCGGTGTCGATGATCAGGGTGTCGTAATTTTTCTCTTCAGCTATTGCTACGGCCTGGCGGCAGATATCCACAGGTCGGGTATCTGTGTTCGATGGGTGGACGGGTATCTCCAGGCGGTCGCCGAGTACCTGCAGCTGTTCGATGGCTGCAGGTCGATAAATATCTGCAGGAACCAGATACGGTCTCCTGCCCTTGCCCTTCAGCATGGCGGCAAGTTTTCCTGAGGTGGTGGTCTTTCCTGATCCCTGCAGGCCTGCCATCATTATGATGACTGGCTGGCGGCCGTCGAGCCGTATCTGCTCGGTGTTGCCTCCCAGGAGATTGACCAGTTCCTCGTGGACAATTTTAATGACCTGCTGGCCCGGTGAAAGGCTCTTGGAGACTTCCCGTCCTATGGCCTTTTCGGTGACAGAGGCAACGAATTCCTTGGCGACCTTAAAATGGACGTCTGCCTCCAGAAGGGCCATGCGTACTTCCCGCATGGCATCCTGGATATTGTCCTCGGTCAGTGTGCCGTGGCCGCGGAGTTTCTTGAATACTCCCTCGAGCCTGTCTGTCAGATTTTCAAACATGTCTGGTTCTTTCGGTTCTGTATCACAGTTGAAAAAATCAACCAGTTGGTCTTAACTCTTTGATTTGCAAAATAAAAACAACAAACACCAACAGCCGCCTCCTGTGAAATACAAAAGGTGTCGATTGTAGACGTATGGTGAAAAGTTCAAAAGAGAAGAAAAATACTTTGTATGCGCAATGTTGTCAAGCAGGGAACGAAGTAATGCCGAAAAAGAGGTTGGCTGTCGGCAGGATAATTTTCGATGGGCAGGATAGTGTTGAGCCGCATTATCTTTTCTGGAAACCGTATTTAATCAGATAGACAAGGCTTGCCGGCCAGAAAAGAAGGATAACCACAATCCAGAATTTTTTTGCGTGCGGTTGTGTAAAATTCCTGAAGAAAACATCTTTGAATACTACATATAACAATCCCGTATTGACGACGAGACCGATAAAACTGGCCGGCAGAAGGATTTGCAGGGTTTGAAACTGCGGCCAGAGAAGGAGAAATGAGATGAGGGCGATTTCAAACAATATCGCCAGAATGGAAAATGTCTTTTCGGTTGTGTTCACAATCGGACTCTTAAGAATAAAGGAGTGTACTCGCCGCAAACGGGCAGTTTCGCGCTACAGTTTACAAAATTCGGCAGAGAACGATTGCTGGGTTGTGATTTGCCGTAAATAAACGAGCTGTACATACAGCATTTGGACTGCCAAGTCAATCCTCCCTGGTCTTGGCCTTCATGGATCCCGCATTGAATATAGATGAAAGAGTGGCGCTGAGTTTGGCCTGCAGTACCGGCTTTGTCAGATATACCCGAATTCCTATCTGTAAGGTGTCTTCAGGTTCGACATTCTGACTGAAACCGGTGCAGAGTATCACAGGGATATCGGGTCGTATATTGAGAACTGCCCGGCTCAGTTCCATACCGTTCATGATCGGCATGGTCTGGTCTGTTAGAACAAGGTCGTAGGCTGCCGGATCTTCGCAGAAATGCTTCAGAGCCTCTTGTGGATTGACATACGTTATAACCTGGTAATTCAAGTCCTCGAGGAGGATGGTCAGCATTTCGAGTATCTCGGGTTCATCGTCTATCACCAAAATATGTTGGCCGTTTCCCCGCGTAAGAGTTTGATTTTTGCCGCCTCCAGGCACGTCTTCGTTTGGCGCCAGCGGTAGAAATATCTGGAAGGTCGATCCATGTCCGGCTTCGCTCATGACTGCTATTGCTCCACCCATGTCCGAGACTCGTGCTAAAAATAGGGCCAAATAGTATTTTTTGAACTTCTCGGCTCATGCCTCTACCTGTGTCGGAAACGGCAAGGACAAGATGCGGGCCCGGTTGCAGTCCCGGACGTGATTGGGCAAAAAACGAATCCACTTCAAGGTGTTCGAGGCTGATTGTCAGTGTGCCGTTTTGGCCTGCCATGGCCTGGTTGGCATTGGCGCAGAGATTCATCAGGATCTGATGGATATCGGAAGGGTCGGCGATGACCAGGCTGGCCTGGGAAGGAATCTGGTATTTGATGCTGATTGTTGAAGGTAAGGCTGAACGCAAGAGTTTGATCGCCTCTTTTACCACAATCCTCATGTCGAGAAGCTTTCGCTCAGGGCTCGTCTGGCTGGCAAATGATTGAATCTGGCGGACAAGGTTGCTGGCCCGCTGGCTGGCCTCTTTGATTCTTTCGAGCTTGACCGTTGGGTTGAGATTGTTTTTCAGATCATTGAGGGCCAGATCGGTATAGCCGCCAATGAGAAAGAGAACATTGTTGAAATCATGGGAAATTCCGCCGGCAAATATACCCAGCGCCTCAAGCTTTTGGGCCTGGGCCAGCTGTTTCTTAAGGATTTTCCGTTCTTCTTCAGCTACTCGCTGCCGGGTGATATCCCAGCTTACGCCTAAAACGCCGATAGCTGCCCTCTTCTCGAAAGCTGTGGGTTGAATGTCAAATAGAGGTGATTTGAGCACCTGCCGGACAATCCTTTCACCTTGTGGAGAAACATCCTCTTCCTCATATGACAATGGCTCCAGCGAATCCATGATCTGCTGGTCTTCGAGCCGATACTTCGCGGCCTTCTCTTCCGGGAAGAAGTCAGCATCTCTTTTGCCGGGTATCATCTCGTTTGCGCAGTTCAGCATCTGGCAGCAGGAGGTATTGGCAAAGATGAATCGACCTTCGGTATCTTTTACGAAGATATTGAAAGGCAGCGACTGCATCAGGGAAAAGAGCAGCGTGTCTCCCTGCAGGATTCCTGATGGCTGCGAAGCGGGCAGCGGTGTCTTTGCTTTGTTTGCTTTCTTCTGGTTTTTCATAGGAAAGTTGGCCCCACTGATGGGCAAAAAGACGAAGGCAACATTGATACCGGATGGCAGCATGCAGTGCGAAACAGGTTAGCGACTTGCTGGATGCAAGATCCTGTCATATTTTATGTGAAAAACGTTCTTAATTGAAGTTCATTCTTGAAATTTTAACATATGTGAGCCTCGTGAATCAACGCATTGAAGAGCACCGGATACTCGACGAACCTTTTTATCTTGCCCAAGGCAATGAAATAGAACTGGCTCTGGCAGCCTACTCGGAACAGTTGCCCCTTCTTCTCAAGGGGCCGACGGGCTGCGGCAAAACCCGTTTCATGCGCTATCTGGCCTGGCGATTGAGGCGGCCTCTGATAACCGTATCCTGCCATGATGATCTTTCCACTTCGGATCTGATCGGCCGGTTTCTCGTCAAGGGGACCGAGGCGGTATGGGCCGATGGTCCACTGACACTGGCCGTGCGTCATGGGGCCATCTGTTATCTCGATGAAATTGTCGAGGCGAGAAAGGATACCACCGTAGTTATCCATCCGCTGGCCGATGACCGGCGGGAACTGCCGGTTGAAAAACTCGGACTGCTCTTTACCGCCCCTGTGGAGTTCATGCTGGCTGTCTCCTATAATCCGGGATATCAGAGTGTTCTGAAGGATCTCAAGCCCTCGACCAGACAGCGCTTTGTCTCGTTGTCTTTTTCCTACCCGGAACCGGATCTCGAGATCCGCATTGTCATGGAGGAAGGTCAGATAGATTCCCGCCTGGCGGCGCAGTTGGTGAAACTCGCCGGGATGACCAGAACTCTCAAGGAGTCAGGTTTGGCCGAAGGGGCCTCAACCCGTCTTCTCATCCAGGCTGCCCAGTTGATGCGCCGTGGGGTCGATGTCACCTCGGCCTGCCGGTCGGGGGTGATTGAAAGTCTCAGCGACGATCCTGAACTGCTGGCCGCCATGGAAGAGATGATCCAGTCAATTTTTTAGGGGTAGCAATGGATTTTGCGGACCAGAAAAAGGCTTTTTATGCGATGGTTTCGCCGTCCTACCCAAACGAGTGGGAGGTCGACGAGGCACTGGAAATCCTCGCTCAGGTCTTACCATGGCAGCGAAATGCCCTTCTGGACCATGTTCCTGCAATCTGGCCGGTAAGTAACAGTCTGTGCTTTTCCTATCTATCTGAGGGCATCAGAGGGATTTCCAGTTTTCCGCCGGAATTGCTTGCTGAGTGGGTGCGGCAGATCCTGTCCTGCTATGAAGAAGGAGGGCTGCGTCTGGCGCGTGATTTCATGGCAGATGTCGACAAAAATTTCCTTGATCCTTTACGCGGCAAGGCTGGCGTGACTTTTACCGAGATGGTCGGGCGGATGCTTCCCTATATCAGGGGTGTGTCCGGTCTGCCTCTTAATCTGGCCATTGACGGCGGCGGCAGAATATGGACTGACACCCGGACAATCTTTCTGCCGGACAGGATCAACCTTTTTACCGGGAGAGAGGCCAATCTGCTCTTTTATAAATATACCATCACGCTGCAGTGGGGTTTCATCGCTGCCGGCACCTATCGCCAGATTCCTGCTCCCGACCTTCTGTCATCGCTTGAGTCCAGATATGGCGGCTCTGTTCAGGGGAGCGGGCTTGACGCTTATTGGCATCTCTTTCCCGACCCGGATTTTGCTAGGTTGCTTTTTCATCTTCTTGAATATGAGAGGGTCCTGGTGATGGTGGCAACTGAACTTCCGGGTCTTTTTCGCCTGGCACAGCCTCTATGTCTTCGAATTCTTCAGGGATATTCCGCGCCTGCCTCAAGCAAGGATCTGAAGATTCTCGATATCCTGAAATCTGTCATCACTGTTGGAGAACAAGGCGGGGAATTAAAGAGTCCCTGGCTTGCAGAATCTTGGGCGATGAGAGGACAATCACTGCTGAGATTGCCTGAAATTTTTGACGAAATATATGCTCTGCCTGGAGATCCTGCGTCAGAGGCATTGAGGACCCTTGCCGGGCAACTTGACTTTCAAGCCGCTGAGGCTGTGATCGAACAGCAGAGATCTGAAGAGAAAGAACTCTTTATTCGGCGGTTGGCTGCTGTCATTGAGTCAGC
>JAIFKM010000175.1 GCA_020049575.1 Desulfobulbaceae bacterium | reverse complement strand
CTCTCCGGGAGATGAAGGACGGCCTCAACGAGATTGTTACGGTGAACAACGAGAAACTCATCCTGGCTCAGGATATGCGGTTTCTGGCCCGTGAAACCTCGGTGTTCGTGCGGAATATCCTGCTGATGGATGGTCAGGAGGTGATCAAGGAGGAGCTTGCCAAAATTGCCACGGGCGAACAAAAATACCGGGAAGCCCTGATCCGCTTCAATTCCCTCGAGACCACAGCGGAGGGTAGAAAACTGCTGGAGGACATGAAGGCCGGCGAGAGAAGCACTCGCGCGCTCTGGCGGCAGGTTGTCGACTTCAGCATGTCGGGAGACAAAAAAGCAGGAGCGGTGATGTTGATCGACGCAGTAAGGTCAACGCAATGGAATTGGCTGAAAGGTCTCGACAGCATGGTCCAACTGCAGAAGCAACTCTCGATCTCTGCCTCCGGCAAGGCCCTGCAGGGGTATGAGAACACCAGGATGATCATGGTCATCGCCGATTGTCTCATCCTGCTGATCAGCATCGGCCTGGTTGTCCGGCTTGCATCGGGTATTGTTCGCCCTCTTAATGAGTACATCCGCACACTCGACAGTATTGCCAACGGGGATTTTTCCGCCAGGATCTCTCTGAAGCAGCAGGACGAGATAGGCAGTCTGGGGGCGCATATCAACAATATGGCGGAGCATCTCCAGACCAACGAAAAGGAACTGGACCAGTATCGCTTTCATCTCGAGGACTTGATTGAAGAAAGAACGGGGGAGATGAATGAACAGCGAAAACGCTTCATCTCTGTGCTTATCCATGACCTCAAGGGGCCGCTTGTGCCGATCATTGGTTTTTCCCGCAAATTGATCGCCCAGAAGAATATCCCTGTTGAGAAAAGTGGAGAATACGCCCAGGCAATCCATGACGCCTCAATGAAACTTTCTGAAACCATCGATCAGATTTCCAAGGATCTGCGCGGCGGCAGACTGAATCACCGGTTTGAGAACGAGGCCTTTGATATCGAGGAATTGCTTCACTCGGTGGTGCAGAGTTTTGCCCCGAAGGCCGAGACCGAGCACCTGGAAATTATCCTGGCGGATGTAAAATCAGGGATGGCAGACGGCGAGTTGGGTGACATGCAATTTTTCGGCGATCCTGCCAAAATGCGTACTCTTCTTGAAAATTTGATTGGCAATGCGGTGAAATACGCCCGTTCCAGGATCCATGTCTCCCTCACTCTCGAAGGTGGTTTTCTGCAATTTGTCGTGGAGGATGACGGGGCAGGAATTCCTGAGGGATATTATGACAAAATCTTTGAAGAATACTTTCAGATTCCGAGCAGCAAGGAAGGCAGCGGGGTTGGCCTGTATAGCGCCAAGAAAATCGTCGAACACTACAAGGGGGAGATTGGGGTTGGTGCGTCTCGGTACGGCGGTGCCAGATTTACGGTGAGGCTGCCTTATGTTGCCTGACAAGAAGAGCTGCCGGCAAGAAAAAAGTAGCGCCTAATTTCTTTCCAGGTGCGGCTCGTATTTGTTGAGGTAGAGATCCGACAGGGTCAGGAAAGCGGTGACAATGAGCGGGCCATAAAAGATTCCCAGGATGCCGTAGACCGCCAGGCCGCCGAGGATGGCCAGCAAGACCAGCAGGGTGTGCATTTTGACCTCTTTGCCGACGAGTTTCGGCTTGAGCAGGTACTCGACGGACATTGAAAGGCAGAAGTAGTAGCAGAACAGGAAAATACCTTGTCCAACCTGGCCGTTGATGGCCAGGACCATCGCGGTGGGGATCATCACCAGGCCGATGCCGAAGATCGGAAGAAAAGCCAGTACCGCCATGATGCAACCCCAGAGAATCGGCGAGGGGAGGTGCATGATCGAATAGATCCCTCCACCTAGAATACCCTGAATCAATCCGCAGATCCCGTTACCCTTGAGAATGGCGTTGGCAATCTCTTCAAATTTCTGAATAAGCAGACGATCCTGATCGTCTGGCAACGGTGAAAGCCGGATGAGGTATTCCTTGAGTTTTGGAAGATCTATGAGCAGAAAGTAGATCACCAGAATCATGATAAAAAACATGCCGAGGAATTGAGCGATGTTGGCCGCCCAGCTGCTGGCCTGATTGTAGAGAAACAGGCCGGCAGTTTTCGCCAGATAGGTGAGGGTGTCGGTCACCAGCGAGGGCTTGAAGTCGACCCCGAATTCCTGCAGTTGCTGCTGCAGGTTGAAGATGAATGGACTTTCCTGGATGAAGGTCTGCAGTTTCAGGCCGACCTGGCTGTCCCTGCCCCAGTTGTAAAGATTCAGGGCCTCCTTGGCCAGCGAACCGGTAAAAAAAACCAGGGGGATGAAGACGAGGGCGACGATAAGCAGGCAGGTGAGAATCGAGGCGGCATAATCCGGCATTCTCCGGTTCAGGAAGGAGTATACTGGTAGGAATAGGTTGGTGAGCAGGAAGGAGAGGACCAGGATTGACCAGAAAGGCCAGAGTATTCTCCCAAGGAATAGGCTGGAAATAAAAAAGACGACAATGAAATACCTGACAAGAGTCTGGCTTGGTTTGTCGGAAGGGAGCACAGCGCCGGTGTCGGTCTTCTCTGAAGCCATAAGTGGAGAGCGGAAAAAGGGTAAATGGATTACAGTTGCAATGAGCGAGAGGGCTGAGTTATCGTAACAGGCCGGCCGGGTACTTAATCTCGGCTGAAAGTATATATGCTCCAGCGGATTTATTAAAGAAAAATGCACGGTGGCGAGGAGAAACATAGGATGTGGGAAAATATTGAGGTAGCACTGGAAAAGACCCCCTTGGATAAACTGAAAAAGAAACCGTCGGAAGATAATCTCGGTTTCGGTGTCCATTTCACCGATCATATGTACTTGTCGAAATGGAATCGCGAAAAAGGCTGGCACGATTCAAAGATCTGTCCCTATCAGGATTTTCAGATGAATCCGGCCTCCATGGTTTTCCATTACGGCCAGGCCATATTCGAGGGAATGAAGGCGTATCGCGGCAAGGACGATCAGATTTTCCTCTTCCGGCCAAAAGATAACTTCGAGCGCCTTAACACCTCTGCCCTTCGGATGTGCATGCCCCGCGTTCCCGTCGATCTCGTGCTGAAATCGCTCAAGGCCCTGCTCTATCTCGACCGGGAATGGATTCCCTCGGCTCCGGGCGCGACTCTGTATATCCGCCCCACCATGATCGGGGTTGACCCGATCCTCGGGGTAAAACCCTCCGACACCTATCTCTTCTATATCATCATGTGCCCGGTTGGAGCCTACTATCCTGAGGGTTTCAATCCAACCAAGATCTATGTCAGCGATGAATATGTCCGGGCCGTGAAAGGCGGCGTGGGCCAGGTGAAAACGGCAGGCAACTATGCTGCATCGCTCTATATGTCCGAGATTGCCAAGAAGGCCGGATACACCCAGGTGCTTTGGCTCGATGCCTGTGAGCACAAGTATGTGGAAGAGGTCGGAACGAGCAATATCTTCTTCCAGATAGAGGATGAATTGATCACCCCTCCGTTGGGTGGCTCGATTTTGGGCGGGATTACCCGCGATTCCGTGCTCAAGTTGGCTCAGAGTTGGGGTATCAAGACCGTCGAGCGGCCCATTGCTATTGATGAGGTCCTGGCGGCTAGCAAGGACGGCAGTCTGAAGGAGATTTTCGGCACCGGTACAGCAGCGGTGATATCACCGGTTGGCGAGTTGATGTACAAGAACGAAACCTATATCATCAACAACGGAGAAACCGGAGTTCTGGCGCAGCGTCTTTTTACCGAACTCCAGGCGATCCAGAATGGTTATGGGGCGGATCCTGATAAATGGGTTGTCCGTGTCTGTTAGACAAATAAAATTATATCAATAATTTATGTAATTATTCAGACCACAAGGAAGCAGTTGTCCAAATTTTTTAAATCCCTCCCTTGATTTTTATGATTCCAAGCCTATATTTTTGGCCAGTCATGGGTACCTGCTCGAAAATCGGGCAAAAACAACGAATTGGGAAACCACACATCCTTTCATGATGGGCCCGTTCGGAAATCAATACAAGTCATGTAGGAGGAAGTAATGAAAATACGTCCATTGAACGATCGTCTTCTAGTGAAACGTCTGGAAGAGGAAACCAAAACTGCTGGTGGAATTATCATCCCTGACAGTGCCAAAGAGAAACCTGTCGAAGGTAAAATCATTGCCGTAGGACCAGGCAAAGCCAACGATAAAGGTGAGAGAGTTGCCTTGCAGGTAAAAGAGGGTGACCGTGTGCTCTTTTCCAAATACGGCGGAACTGATGTGAAAATCGGTGGTGAGGATTATCTCATCATGCGTGAAGATGACATTCTCGGCGTGATTGAATAACGAGAACTGCTGCAACTGAATCTATTTCTGCCTGTCCTTCTTGGATAGGTACACGATAAAGGGAGATTAATATAATGGCTGGAAAAGATATTAAATACGGAGTGAAGGCCCGCGAGTCCATACTCAACGGCGTAAACACCTTGGCAAATGCGGTAAAAGTTACACTCGGCCCCAAAGGCCGCAACGTCCTCATCGAGAAATCCTATGGTGCTCCGACGATCACCAAGGACGGTGTGACGGTTGCCAAGGAAATCGAGCTCAAGGATAAATTTGAGAACATGGGTGCGCAGATGGTCAAGGAAGTCGCTTCCAAGACCTCCGATGTTGCCGGCGACGGCACCACTACTGCAACAGTTCTGGCGCAGGCCATCTACACCGAGGGTGTAAAACTGGTAGCCGCCGGTGGTAACCCGATGGAGATCAAACGCGGGATCGATAAGGCCGTCGAGGTTGTTATTGCTGAACTGGCGAAACTCGCCACCCCTACCAAGGAGCAGAAGGAAATCGCTCAGGTTGGCACCATCTCCGCCAACAGCGACGAGACCATCGGCAAGATTATCGCCGAGGCCATGGACAAGGTTGGTAAAGAGGGTGTCATCACCGTCGAGGAAGCAAAGTCAATGGATACCACCCTTGATGTCGTCGAGGGTATGCAGTTTGATCGCGGGTATCTTTCTCCCTACTTTGTGACCGATCCGGATCGCATGGAAGTGAGCATGGACGACCCCTATATCCTTCTGGTGGAGAAAAAAGTCTCCAGCATGAAGGATCTTCTCCCCGTGCTCGAGTCCGTTGCCAAAATGGGCAAGGGCCTGTGTATCATCGCCGAGGATGTCGACGGTGAGGCACTCGCCACCCTCGTGGTCAACAAACTGCGTGGCACGCTGCATGTTGCCGCTGTCAAGGCTCCTGGTTTTGGCGATCGCCGAAAAGCCATGCTGGAAGACATCGCTATCCTTACCGGTGGCCAAGTCATCACCGAGGATCTCGGCATCAAGCTTGAGAATGTGACCGTTAATGATCTTGGTACTTGTAAGCGTATCGTCATCGATAAGGACAACACCACCATCGTTGATGGAGCTGGTGAAAAAGCCAAGCTCGAGGGTCGTGTTAAACAGATCCGCACCCAGATTGATGATACCACCTCTGATTACGACCGTGAGAAGCTCCAGGAGCGTCTTGCCAAACTGATCGGTGGTGTGGCTGTCATCAATGTCGGCGCTGCAACCGAAGTGGAAATGAAAGAGAAAAAGGCCCGTGTTGAGGATGCACTCAATGCAACCCGCGCAGCAGTTGAGGAAGGCGTTGTTCCTGGTGGCGGTATCGCATACATTCGCTGCCTGGCTGCTCTTTCTGCGCTTGTTCTCCCCGGAGAGCAGCAGCTCGGCAAGAATATCCTGCTGCGCGCTCTTGAGGAGCCAGTTCGTCAGATCGCCAGCAATGCCGGCCGTGAAGGGTCCGTCATTGTTGAGCACGTGAAGGGCCTTACTGGTGCAATGGGCTTCAATGCCGCGACCGAGCAGTACGAAGACCTGATCGTGGCTGGTGTTATCGATCCTGCAAAGGTAACTCGCATTGCTCTGCAGAATGCAGCCTCTGTTTCCGGTATGCTCCTCACAACAGAATGTGTGATCGCAGACCTGCCTGAAGACAAAGACTCTTCAATGGGTGGCGGTATGCCTGGCGGCATGGGCGGCATGGGTGGAATGGGCGGAATGGGCGGAATGATGTAATCTGAGCTGTACTTTTCCTGGAAGACGGGGATGGTACAGAACGGCTGAATGCCCGTTAGCAGACTTAAAGGCCTCGTTGCATAAACGAGGCCTTTTTCTGTTGAAAGTGTCTCCGGGGCTAGCTGTCTTCGTTGTGAGATCAACGGATTTTTTCTGAGAGACCTTTCCTCATGTTTGAAAAAATATTGACAGTAATGGGGTAATAGGGTATCAATCTTGACCTTATCTTAAGGCGATGTAGCTCAGCTGGTTAGAGCATACGGCTCATATCCGTAGTGTCCGGGGTTCAAGTCCCTGCATCGCCACCAAAATCGCACTAAGTCTTAGATTTAGTTCAATATATAACCCGAATCATTCGCCTTTGGTCCAAAGTTTGGTCCACAAAGGAGGTACAAATGATCCGGGTTTTTTCGTTTCTAAAGCGTGATTATAACAGCGGAAATCTTACATTTCGCTACGTCATCCCCGAGCGATACCGCCAGGTCTTTAGACAACGTGAAATCAAGCGTTCTCTGAAGACTACAGATAGGCGTGTTGCTATGAGAAAATACAAAGAATTTAGCAGTGCTCGTGATCTATCCAATCTTGAAATTTTTTTACGAGAAGCCAGAAATCCTTAACTGCTTGTTTGCCTGAGTCTGTCAGCCACGCTCCACCACCCTGCCTGCCTCCGGCTTGTTTCTCAACCAATGGCTCAGGGGCAAGGGTGTTCATGTCTTCAACCAGTTTCCATGCATGGCTGAAACTCATCTTCATCGATTTTGCTGCGGCGGAGACCGAGCCATGCTCGTCAATCCGTTCAAGAAGGACGATACGCCCCCAGGAGAGATAGGTCTGTCCTTTGCTTTCTAACCAGAGACGACCTCTAATCTGTACCCCTTCCTTGATCTTGCCAGATACCATCGCATTGTGGTCGTTGTCTTTTTTTGCTTTGGGCATAAAGTGTTCTCGCAGGTTTAAGAAGGTGCCAGTGAAGCCCCAGATGTCGAGGGAGATGATGGCTGCCTGCAAGAAATACTGAAAATATTGGATTGAATCAAGCCTATTCGAGTTTAACCGACGATAGCTGAACAACTCCTCCCCTTTGTCTTGGTGCATAAGAGAAACAAAGGAAAGTGCCTCCAACAACCCAGCACTGGTCTCTGCCCATGAAAAGTTACCTTACATCCAGCGCAAAACCGGATTGATCATACATCGCCAGCAAAAGGAATTATTCAAAAAATGAGTAAAAATCCTGCGCGGATGCCGTTTGCATCATCAGCGCCTGTGCCAGCTCAACAGGACAGGTCACCATGGGACAGTGTCCGGTATTGATTGTAAGCAGTGGCCAATGAAATTCCTTCGCTTTTCCAGCCATTTCCCGGATAAACGGGCTTGCTGTCATCTGGCAGCTGATATAACTTGTGGGGATACGGTGAGGATCAAAAGAATCAGGAAATGGTGTATAGAAAGCAACGCTGGAAAACGGCCGCAGACGAGATCCAAACCAGTTGGCGTCCGAGCCGTTTACTCCGAAAACAGGAAGTGGCCAAGGCCTGACAGATCCATCTTCCTGGAGATGTTTTTCCAGTATGAGCCGGAAAGACTCGCCCGCTATGTCAGCGAAGGATCGCTGAGGCTCGGGAATAATGGCATCGACAAAGACAGCATGTCGGATTCGATCCGGAATCTGCATCATTACCGCGCCACATATCATGCCGGAAAAGCTATGCGCTATGAGAATGACCTCATCCAGTCCCTCTGATTCGATATAGTCTCTGATATCAGTAATATAGTCATTCAGATCGTTCTTGTCCTGTTTCCCCTTTCCTGCAAGATATCCGCAACCGGAAAGAGTCGGAGTATACGTATCATGCCCTTTGGTCCGTAAAAGATCGGTAACCTTTTGCCAGACCCAGCCTCCCTGAAAAGCCCCGTGCACAAAAAGATATGTCGCCATGATCAGCCGCCAGTCGCTGCAGGTTGTACAGCAAAACGTTCATCGCTACGGTGATTTGTCGCGTTGCGGGATTTCCCTTCAAACCAGCCAAAGCGATCGGCATCGCACCGATCGAAATCAGCAACATACGGTTTGATATCAATCACCGGTGTCTTATCCAGCACATCGATTCTTTTAAGAAAAACATAAATACCGCTGACACGTATCTGTCTCATGAAAAAAAGACCTATCTTCGGCGCCGATAGGCTGGATCGGCATCCCTTTGATTTCTGTATACGGACTTTTGAAATATCCAATCGGCGAGTATGAGATGTTCATCGTGTTCTCCTGATTGTGTCCAGCGATTTTTGGCCATCAAAGATGGTGGCAATATGGCTCGCCAGAATTGTGCAGCAAAGCATCGTTGTTCTATAATGAAATAACGTTTTAGGTGGCCATTCAATACACGGTTTGGCTTCTGGTATATATTCTCCTTGTGGAACGCTGTGATAAAAAACTGGTACTTTATTCAATATTCCTATCTTTGATATCGCAGTTCTGGTGCCGCTCCGAACGGTCCGAATATACCTATCTCGCTGTTTTATTTAATCATAACGACATTGGCTTCCGTCTTATCCATGACAATCCTTACAGCACAACAAGGTGTTGAATCGGTCACTACCCGTAAATAATATCAAAGGAGGTCTCCTCTGGCACTCAGCGCACGCAATACCTTAAAAGGAAAAGTCAAAGCTGTAAAAAAAGGTCAAGTTATGGCGGAAGTTGTTGTCGAAGTTGCCCCTGGTGTGGAGATCGTCGCTACCATTACCACAAGTTCAGTCGAACGGTTGAACCTGACCGTTGGCAAAGAGGTCGAGGCGATAGTCAAAGCAACCAGCGTCATGATCAACGGTTAGTCTGCTTATTTTTTTACTGTTTCTCAGGTTGAGAGGGGAAAGCGTCCACGCCCCTTTCAAAGTTCTTTGAGATAACCTCCAGACCTTCTCTCTTTCAATCTGATTTCTCCCTCGAGTATTTATTTAAAAAACTCATATCGTGCGGGGCGTATACCACAGCTGATTTTTACCGAGCAAGAAACGGACCATACCGTATGGTTGATGAAATGTGCTGATCTCGCGCCATATATCCGATGCGGACCAGATAGGCACATCCTTAAATCAATCCTCCTTCGCCAGCCGGCGAGTGATACAAATCAGCCCTAAGGAAATGGCACCCAGAATAAAGACAAGAACGAATGCCCGATCATATTCACCTGTGAATACAGCGTTATAGACTTCCAGGGAAAGGGTGTTGGTCTTGCCCACGATATTGCCTCCGAGCATCAAGGTCACGCCGACTTCCCCCAGCGATCTGGCAAAGGCCAAAGAAAGACCGATGGCGATATTTTTTCGGATGGATGGAAGAGTTATCTTGAAGAAGGTTGTGGTCGGCGATTTCCCGAGAACATAGGAAGCTTCGATCAGGCGATTTGTCTCACCGCGGATTGCAGCCTGCACCTGCTTTACGATCAGCGGCAAACCAGCGATAAAGGCTGCCAGGGCAACACCCCAGAAGCTGAAAATCATCTCTATTCCGATCGTCTCTTTAAGAAAAATTCCGATCCTGCTGCGACGGCCAAGCAGCATAAGCAAAAGAAATCCCGTGGCGATCGGCGGGAACACCAGCGGCAGGGTCACGAGGAAATCGAGAGCAGAAATCCAGCGACCCTGCCAGCGGCCCAACACATATCCCAAAAGAATGCCGGAAACAGCCAGCAACGGTACGGTGACACAGGCAATCTCCAGGCTTAAACGTATGCATGCCACCGTTGCAGGTTCTTTGAGAATCTCAAAAAATGGCGAGAACACTACCATTACAATCCTTGTTTCCGGATCATCGCCTGTGCTTCCTCCGATTGCAGGAATGATACGAAGGAACCGGCTGCTTTACCATTCGGGCTTTGCTTTAATCGTTTGGCAACGATCAAAATGGGGCTGTAGAGTTTTTCATCCACGGGGATAAGAAGTCCAACTTTCTCTTTTATGGCCAGGGCCTCCGTCATATTGATGAAGCCGATATCGACTTCTCCGCTGACCACATAGGCCGTCACTTGAGGTACCGTGCCGACAACAAGGAGCTTTGCTTGGATCTTTTCCCCTATCCCTTTGTTGGTGAAGAACTCAGTGGCGGCGAGGCCATAGATTGCTTTTTTGGAGTCTGCCTGAGCGATTCTGGTCACGGCCGGATCGCTTAACTCATCGAGGCTTTTGATGTTTACACCTTTGGCAACCGCGGCGATGAGTTTGCCTTTGCCGATAGTGTGCTCTTCGCTGAAAGACAGGGTGGTGGCATCAAGGAAGCTTTTGTCGCCCATGATGAAATCAATGGCACTGCTTTCCTTGGCCTGAGCTGTGATCTGGCCCATGTTCCCGAATATCTGCTCTACCGGCAGACCGGTTTTGGCGGTAAAGGCTGTGCAGAGTTGCTCAACCAGCCGTTTGTACCCTGCTCCTGCCGCCACGGTAAGCCCTTCTTTGGCATACACGGCAGGAATCAGAGTAAAAGAAAAGAGAACCAGCAACGAAAGAATACGAACGAAACGCATACGAACCTCCTTTATGTATTACTGAATGAAAAATTAGCGTATCAGACGGTTGATGCTTCCAGGGTAAATCCCTGATGAAGCCGCCTCATGTCACGCGCAAAGAGTTCCTTTTGCCGTTGCAGCCAGTCATGGTCCTCACGACCATCCCGCAATGAAATGATGCGGGTCGAGAGGGTCAGCGCCTCGGCAAGATCGTGGGTGACCTGGATAATCGGCAGATCCGATTGCGTCTGCACCTCCAGCAGTTTTTGCCGAAGGGCATGACGATTTTCTCTGTCAAGGGCGGAGAAGGGTTCGTCCAGGAGCAAGAGTCGCGGCCGGCGTGCCAATGTCTGGCAGAGGGCAGCCCGTTGACGTTCCCCTCCGGAGATCTCGGATGGCCGTTTGTTGCCTAAATGGCCGATTCCCATGGAATCGAGCAGTGCACCGGCATCGTCCGCCCGGTGCATCGCAAACATGACATTTTCAGATATGGTCATATGTGGAAAAAGGGCGTAGTCCTGTGAGAGAAAACCGACGCCACGGGCCTGAGGAGTGATCTTCCGTCCCGCTCGCACATTATTCCAGCAATCTCCCTGAAAATTGATAAACCCGTCATCGATCGGCTCAAGACCCGCAAGACAGCGCAGCAAGGTTGTCTTACCCGAGCCGGAGGGACCGGTCAGAACCACTGTCTCTCCAGGACCGCAAGTAAACGTGACGGCAAGTGTGTAGAAGTCAAGATGCTTTACCACAACAGCCTCAAGTCCTCGATCAGTTCCGGTCACGGCTGAACACCATCATGACCTGAGAGAACAAGTGTCAGGAGAGCCGTGGTTAGATCGACCGGGCAGGTAACCATGGGACAGTGTCCTGATTGTATTTCAAGAACGGGCCAGTTAAACCCTTTCGCTTTCCCGACCATTTGCCGAATAAAGGGGCTGATTGTTTCCTGGCAGCCCAGATAAGAGGTTGCGACGGTTGCAGGGTTGAATTCACCAGGAAAGGGCGTGCAAAAGGCCTGATAGGGGAAGGGGCGCAATCTTGACTCGAACCAGTCGGCATTCGAACCGGCCACCCCGAAGACCTGCAGCGGCCAGGGCCGGACCTTCCACTCCTCCAGTCGGTGTTTATCCAGGATTTGCCGAAAGCCTTCACCGGCAATCTCGGAAAATGAACGATTGGCTTCCGGGATAACAGCATCGACAAAAACGGCCTGCTTGATGCGATCAGGGACCTGCATCATCGCTGAACCGCAGATCATGCCGGAAAAGCTGTGGGCGACCAGGATAATCTCATGGAGGTCCTCAAATTCAAGGTACTTTAAAAGACCATTCACATAGGTATTCAGATCGTCTTTTTGCCGCATTTCCAGCGAAAGATACCCGCATCCTGAAAAAGTTGGCGTATGAACCTCATGTCCTTCGGCGCGGAGTAAGGCCGCCGTCTTTTGCCAGACCCAACCGCCTTGAAATGCCCCATGTACCAAAACAAAAGTTGCCATTTTCAATCCTCCAACAAGAAAGAGTTAATTTGCAAAACGCTCATCGCTGCGGTGATACGTCGCGTTGCGGGATTTCCCTTCAAACCAGCCAAAGCGATCGGCATTGCACTGGTCGAAATCAGCAACATACGGTTTGATATCAATCACCGGCGTCTGATCCAATACATCGATTCCTTTAAGAAAAACATGAACACCAGATACACGTATCAGTCTCATGACAGAAAGGCCAATTGGATTCGGGCGCTTGGGTGAACGGGTGGCAAAGACTCCATGCCGTTTGGTATCGAGAAATGGCTTGATCATCAGGTCGTATCCTTCGATTTGATGAAGATGGTAGAGAACATAGACATGGGAAAACCCTTTATCTTCGGCGCCGATAGGCTGGATCGGCATCCCTTTGATTTCTGTATACGGACTTTTGAAATATCCAATCGGCGAGTATGAGATGTTCATGGTGTTCTCCTGATTGTGTCCAGCGGTTGCAGGCCATCAAAGATGGTGGCAATACGATTCGCCAGAGCTTTGCAAAAATACATCGTTATTCTAAAATAAAATAACGGATTAGGTGGCTATCCAATACACGGCTTGGCTTTGGGTATATTTCCTCCTTTTGGAACGCTGTGATAAAGAAACTGGTACTTTATGAAATTTCCCGATCTTTGATATCTCTACTGTTAAGTGTATTTCGTTATGTAATGTAAAAAATAAGGACTGTAAAAATAATTCTGAGCAAAGGACATTTTTCGAGGTCTGCACTTCTTGGTGTTTAGCAAACATAAATTCATAACAGATTGGATTGAGGTGTATAAATGAATTTGAGACAGAAACCTTGGCCACTCTATTCAGTAATGCCTGCTTCGCTCATCGAGAATGGACAACCAAACAGGTTCAAATTGCTGCCAATATGACCTGGCTACTGATTCTCCTTTTTGAGTCAGTTTTACCTGGTCGCACTCATTGGGGTTGCCGAGAAAGATAACCAGAGGCTGGGAGAAATCTTCATTCATCTCAAAGATAAGATCCCGGGCATGTCTTTCATCCATACGAGATGTTTTTGCAGCTTTCTCAATAGATTTCAGAGCGTTGATTTCGTTGAGCAAGACCGCCTTTCTGTATCCCAGAGAAGCTCTGTGTTCCATTTCAATAATGACGCAGCATTCCGGTGGTACCATCCAACCCTTTTTCATTCTGTTTTCCCCCTCTATTCGTTATTAGAAAAAATCATAACGCGCAGCGCGTATACTGCAGTTGATTTCCAACAAGCAAGAAACGGACCATAATGCATATATGATGGAATATGCTGATATTACGCTATATATTCAATCTGTATCAGCGAAACTCATCCTGCCTCTGTGGTACATAGCAGCATCAATCTCAAATGTTTGCAAGATCTTCAGTTTTTCTAATAATTTGAAGTGATTACATGGACTTCATAGGCTGTATGCGGTGGAATGATCGGGGTCCTTGAGGATTTTGGGCGGAATGTAGAAACCTTACAATATTGCTGCGCGCTGTCGCTTGGGCGACATTTTTGTACATCCCAGAGGGAATCTTGTTTGTCAATGTGAAAGAAAACCCTTCACGAGATTCTGGTTTGCGAGCTATCTATCAATAATTATGTTGTTTTTTTAAGATTAACCACTAACGCCATCAACATGGCATACAATTTGATAATCATGTTGCACGTATTTGCCCCATGCGCTATTCATATTTGAAATAACGCATGGGCCAAATACCATCATTCAACAAATAGAGGAGTACTATGTTGCCAATATCGACAACACTGCAGCATGTGCTTGGTTGGTCAGGAGAGGAAAACGCAGCCATTCGTCTTCTCGAAAGCATTGAATCCTGTGGCTCAATCAACAAGGCGGCGAAGAATGTCGGCCTCAGTTACAAGGCCGCCTGGGAAAAAATCGAGACACTGAACAACCTCTCCGACAAGCCGCTTGTCATCCGCCAAGTTGGCGGCAGTGGTGGAGGGGGCACAGTCCTGACCGAGGAAGGAAGGGAACTTTTACAAAAGGTAGCTGTACTTCGGCGAGAATTTGCCGCCTTTGTCAATTTTTTTGGCGAGCGCCCTGAAGATGCATTGAATGCCCTGAAGATGATGAGGAGGTTTGAAATGAAAGTGAGTGCACGCAATGTCTGGGCCGGAACTGTTGCCAGGATTGACAAAGGTGCTGTCAATAGTGTCGTCACGGTGGCCATGAAAGGCGGTGACACTGTGGTGTCGGTGATCACTGACAACAGTGTGGTCCGTCTCGGGCTCGAGGTGGGCACCGAGGTTCTGGCCATGGTCAAGGCCACGTCTGTGATTTTGGGCCGCGATATTCAAAGAGAAAGTATTTCGGCTCGGAACGTCTTGATTGGCCAGGTGGCCAGGGTCGTGCCGGGAGTGGTCAACGACGAGATAATTATCGATCTGCCAGGCGGTAATACAGTGACGGCGATCAATACCAGCGAAAGCATCCGTCGGCTTGCTCTTGCCCCAGGTCTCGAGGTGGCGGCGATTATCAAGGCTTCGAGTGTGCTTTTGGCTATAGCCTGATGATCCACCAATTATAGTATTAATATTAATCAATTAAAGGGGTGTTGCAATGAAGATGAGGAAAATGTTGTTTGCTGCAGTTTTGTCAGTTTTTTTTCTGGCAACTGGCTTTGCCCATGCCGGTGATATCAGTTTGTCGGCTGCGGCCAGTACCAAGGATGCGATGATGGAGATCATCAAGGGATTTAATACAATGCAGCCAGATGCCAAGGTCCTGACCAATTTTGGTGCCTCCGGCGCCTTGGCTAAGCAGGCTGTTCAAGGCGCGCCGACGGATATCTTTCTTTCCGCAAATGACAAATGGCTGGACTTTGTGGTGAAGGAAGGCAAGGCGGATGTGAAGAACAAGGGAGTTTTTGCCTATAACAAGCTGGTATTTTCCGGCAAGAAGGGAACCTCCATCAAATCCCTTGCCGACCTGACGGGCCTGCAACGTATTGCCATCGGTACTCCTGCAAGTGTCCCCGCCGGTGAGTACGCTGAACAGGCAATGCGAGCCGCTGGTGTTTATGAGGAACTGCAAAAGGCAAATAAACTGGTGATGGCGCAGGATGTCCGCCAGGCTTTACTGTATGCCGATCGGGGCGAGGTGGACGGGGCTTTCGTGTACCAGACCGACGCCATGTTGGCCAAGGAGGCAGTAATCCTGCTGGTGGTGCCGGATAATCTCTACGATCGCGTCTCCTATCCGATGATCATAACCACGGCTGGTGAGGCCAAGGCGGAAGCTAAGGCATTTTACAGCTATCTATCCAGTCCGGAATCTCAAGGAATCCTGAAAAAATTCGGATTTGTAACAGAAAAATAGACACTCCGCATTCAGGCTGCCTATACTGCGTCACTTCCAGAGAGTGGAGAAGGCGCAGTACAGGCAGATTCAGCATCATCCTTCCCGTTTTTCACAACTCAAGCCGTTTAATTATTTCGTGTAACTGATGGATACATTTTTTAATCTCACCACTCAGGATACCCATGCTATCTGGCTGTCAATCAAGGTGGCCTGCGGCGCGACCCTGGTTGCTACTCCCCTTGGCTTTGCCGCAGCGTATCTCCTGGTCTTTTCCAAATTGCCGGCGAAGTCGCTCATCGAAGGACTGATCAATCTGCCCCTCGTCCTGCCGCCGGTAGTGG
Organism: Desulfobulbaceae bacterium; assembly: GCA_020049575.1. Lineage (GTDB taxonomy): Bacteria > Desulfobacterota > Desulfobulbia > Desulfobulbales > Desulfocapsaceae > Desulfoprunum. The sequence goes on along the minus strand of JAIFKM010000175.1, from coordinate 2,529 downwards.
TCGGTTATCTGCTCCTCCTGCTCTTCGGTCAGTCTGGATTTTTCGGATCATTGCTACAGTCTGCCGATATCCGTATCATCTTCACCTTGTCAGGGGCGGTTCTCGCTTCGGTAGTGGTCGGATTCCCGCTGATGGTGCGTGCGATCCGCATCGGCATGGAAGGAATTGACCATAACTGTCTGATGGCAGCCAGGACATTAGGTGCGGGCTGGTGGGATACCCTTATGACCATCACCCTACCCCTTTCAGGGAGAGCTATACTGGCCGGCATGACTCTGATGTTTGCCCGCAGTCTCGGGGAATTCGGTGCGACAATTATCCTTGCTGGCAATATTCCTGGAGTTACGCAGACCATACCACTCGCCATTTACGAGTATACTAACACTCCCGGCGGCGACAGAATGGCTCTGAACCTCTGTCTGGTGTCGATCATCCTGTCCTTTGCCATCCTCATGCTCAGCGAGGCAGTGGCACGGTCGATGAAGAGGAGTTGAGAAGATGGAGCTTGATGTCGATATCGAAAAACAGCACGGAAAATTTCGATTTTCTGCCGCATTCTCTCTAAGCCTGCAACGCTGCGGGGTGTTTGGTCCCTCCGGCAGTGGCAAGTCAACTCTGATGCATCTGCTGTCGGGGCTGCTGGTTCCGGATCGAGGGAAGATCTGTCTGGCCGGAAAGACTCTGTACGATGCTGGCGCGGGCGTTAATATTCCACCTGAACAGCGGCGGATCGGGGTAGTCTTTCAGCATGCCCATCTCTTTCCCCATATGAATGTGCGTCGCAACCTGTTCTACGGTTGGCGGCGGACCGAGAATAGTGAACGCCGGATCGCGCCGGAGTCCCTGATCAAGGTGCTCAATCTTGACCATCTTCTCGATCGCGGCGTGAATCGATTGTCCGGCGGCGAGCGGCAGCGGGTAGCGCTCGGCCGCACAGTACTGGCCTGCCCACGCCTGATTCTGATGGACGAACCACTGACTGGACTCGACGAGGAACTCAAGTACCAGATCATCCCCTATCTGAAGAAAGCTCTTGATGAGTTCAACATTCCGCTACTCTTCATCAGCCATTCTCTCCGGGAAATGCGGCTGATGACAGACGAGGTACTGGTCTTCCGCGACGGCACGCTGCAGGCGCAGATGACCACCGAAAATCTTGCCCGCAGCGGGATGGCCACAACTGGCGGCGGCTACGCTAACATGTTTAAGCTCGGTCCTCCCCGACAGGTGGGTGATCTATGGAGCTACCCATTTGGAGAGAACTCTCTTGTCTTGACTGAAGAGGACGGCAATGGTGACAGACTCTTCGAACTCGACGCCCGGGACATCGTCCTGTTTAAAGGTCGACCGGAGGCCACGAGCGCCAGAAATCTCCTGTCATGCAAAGTGGTGGATATTTTCAGATTCAACAACCGAGTAGGGGTGGAACTCGATTGCCGCGGCATGCGCCTTGTGGCCCAAATCGTGCCGGAATCGGTGCTTGAGCTCGGTATCGAAAAGGGAGTTGAAGTGGTTGCGGTAATCAAAGCTTCTTCATTCCGCAGAGTTGTTTGAGATCTATTTTTATTCAGTAATGTCCGGTTAAGGACTTGCATGTATGCTTTGTGCTGAGTTGTTGCAATATTGTTCGTTTTGAAGATCCTGGGCTTCAGCTTCACGACTTTCATTGAGTATTTTATTACGCAACTGCCGAACCCTACTGATACTGACCGGCTCGCCATGTTGCTCATGACAATAGATAGCCAGGAGAAGATAGGTAATGAGTCCCGAGAGGATCTGGATCATCAGACCGTGTTTGCTTCTTGAGATGAGGTGGTAGACTTTCAGGTGCCGCTTCCACCAGGCAAAGAACGTCTCGATATCCCAACGGAGTTTGTAAATATGGGCAATCTGCTCAGCGGTCAGTTCAAAGCGATCCGTGGCAACCCAGTACACTTTGCCTGCTATTTTGTAACCGACCAAACGCAAAGGTTTCTCGGTCTGATTAATGCCCTGCTGTCCCAGAAGTACCTTCGCATCGTAGAAAACGGGACTGTTTGCTGAAACGGGATAGGTCTCCAGGCTGGTTTTCATGGTGTTGGTTTTGATCCGGCAAACGAAATGCTTGCCTTCGCTCTGGAGGGCGTCAAAGTTGTTGTGACTGATAGCCGCGATCAAGAACACCGGTTTCACCTGGTGCCAGAATTTTACTAACAAATGGCCGTTCTCCGCCTTTTCCGGCGGTGAGGTGTATTTTACGCGGGATACCTCGATTGATGTCAAAGCCGATATGTGTCTTGGCCTTCTTTGCACCTCGACGATAATCCGCCCAGGTCATGGAGAGGACGGCATCAATCAGGGAACCATCGATTGACACGAGTTGACCGAGTTCAGGGTACTTTTGCGGCAAAACCGAAGCGGCCTGTTTCTGTAACTCTTCGAAGACATAGAGAAACTGCTCAAGGCCTTTTTCGTTCATGGCCTCGAAGAAGGAACTCTTGCCAATACCTTTCTCCGGAGCGATATGCTCTCTGGCAAAGTCATCTTCGT
>JAIFKM010000084.1 GCA_020049575.1 Desulfobulbaceae bacterium | reverse complement strand
CCTCCTTTCTCGTTCTGCTCGACAATGTTCAGGAAGTGGAGAAAAAAACCAAGCCGCGTCGTAAGACGAAGACCCTTGACTCAAACACGTTGCCGTTCAATAGGCGAAAATTTGCTTTGGTAGCGGGGGCTGCCTGTATAGTGCTGGCGGTATTCCTCTCCTTGCTCCAGATTCAGAAATCTGATCGGAACGGTGTTGAAAGCTCATCCGCAGAAAAAAACAAAATTGTCATATCACAACCTGAATCGGTTGACCACCTTCCTGCAGAATCCCCAGCAATTCCTCCTGTTGCTCAGGATGTGAATAGTTCCCTGGAATCACTCGCTCCACCTCCGGAAGCATCGCAGTCTGAGAAAACAGAAAATAAAGAAGCTCCTGAAGCGGAAGCGCCTGTACAGAAAGCATCCCCAGCCATTGAGCGACCAGTTGAGCAGGCAGAACCGGCACCTTCTGTCGAACTCAAGCAGGAACACCACACCATTTCGACCGAGGAATTTAAGCCCATCGAGGTTGAAAAGGAAAAGAATGTCGAATCGGTAGAGGTTGATCAGCCTTTGGAAGCAAAAGCCGAGGAGGCGTTGAAGGAAGCTGTCCCGGTAACGGCCCCGGCTGCAATGGCTGAGTCGCCCGTTGCTGAGCAGGAAGAAGCTGTTGCTGGTGGAGTGACACAGGCACCCGTGGTTAAGGAGAAGGAAATCCTGACTTCGCCTGTGCTGGCAGTCGAGCCGGTCGAGTTGGAGAAAAAGGAAGATGCTCCGGCCGAACCTGTGGTACGAACTGTTGAAACTGTCTCTGAGGATAAAGTTGTCCCAGCTCCCATCCAAACCATCAAGGCCCAAGAGATTGTCAAATATCGCGAGAGGATGCGGGCTGAGGTCGTGGTTGAACCCGTACTACGTGAGGATGCGCCGCGTATTGAGCCGGATAAAAATAAGGTTGCGCTGATCAAGTTGGCTCAACCTGCGAAAATCAAGCCTGAGGTGACGCAAGAACCGCAGCCTGAGACTCAGGCTCCGCCGGCATCTCGGCAGGCTGAACCGCGGAAGGCAGTCCTGGATGCGCCGGTAGTTGCGAAGGCGGCTACCGCACCCAGAAAGAGCGAAGGGGGCAATAAGGTCTATTCGCGCAGAATTGCCGCTGGAACTTCATGGCTTCTGGGGTTGAAGGATGATCGCTATACCGTTCAGCTTATGGTTGTGACTGACAGTGATGGTGAAGAAAAACTGAAGAAAATGCTGACCGAAAAAAGTTTGCAAGGGCAAACGGATAAGGTCTATATCCTGAGAAAGGAATCTGCCCCGGATGTGAAGTATGTCTTTTATGGAGAGTATCCGACAATGACTGATGCCAGAAATGCGCGAAACACCCTTCCCGAGGCGCTCCGTGGGACTAAACCCTATGCGGTGTCGGTCAAGGGAGCTGTACAGAAGATACAGCAAGAAGACTGAAGAAAACCGCCTGTTGCGGTGGCCTGCTTACCGGTGGATGACTGGGAGGTATGGGGATTTTCTTGCCGCTACTCGATATGGCGAGGCGAGATTTGTTCTGGTCCGGCAGGCGTGGTGAGGTAATGTCAGGCCCGGCGGCGGGATTCAGATTTTTTCGACAATCAAGCTGCCGATGGAGTAGCCCGCGCCAAATGAACAGATAATTCCCTTGTCGCCTGGGACGAGGTCTTCGTGATATTTGTGGAAGGCGATGATGGAGCCTGCCGAGGCGGTATTGGCATATTCATCGAGAACAACCGGTGCTTCCTTGAATTCGGCGTCACGTGCCAAGAGATGGCGTGCTACAAAAAGGTTCATATTTATGTTTGCCTGATGCAGCCACATGCGCCGGATATCTTTGATATCAATGTTTTTTTCCTTCAGCTGTTGTTCGATGAGATTACAGATTAAAGGAAGCAATTCCTTGAAAACCTTCCTTCCCTGCTGGATAAAAAATTGATCCTGCTCGTAAAACCGTCCAAGGGTAATGTTGGGTTCGGATTTTGTCAGGAAGCTGACATTCGTGCGTATGTTATTGGAAAACTGGGTTTTTAGCTTTCTGTCGAGAATCCGGAAAACGTGTTTTCCTTTCGCTGATTCTTCTTTTTCAAGAATACAGGCCGTTGCCACATCACCAAAAATGAAATGACTGTCCCGGTCACGGAAATTGATCTGCGGTGAGGCAAATTCGGGATTTACCACCAGGGCGCACGTCGCTGTGCCTGCCAAAAGAGCATCCATAGCTGTGGAAATACCGAACGTTGCCGTGGAACAGGCCACGGTCATGTCAAATGCGTATCCTGTGCAGCCGAGAGCTGCCTGGATTTCGACCGCCACGGCTGGCCAGGGCCTTTCCGAGGTGGATGCGCCGTAGATCACCAAATCGATTTCCCCTGGTTTTCTGCCGGCGTTCTCTAGTGCTTCTCGGGCAGCATGAATGGCCATCTCTGCGGTTATTGACAATTCTTCATCCGGGCGCCGGGAGATGGCAGGCATCATCCGATGGGTGTCAAGAATGCCTTCTTTGACCATGACATAGCGCTGCTTGATGCCCGAGGCCTTTTCTATAAATTCACAAGTAGAGTGTTGCAGGGCACTCATCTCCCCCTTGGCAATCTCGTTGCGGTGCAAATTGTTGTAACTGTCTACGTACGCGTTGTAGCTGTGGACAAGCTCTTCGTTGGTAATTGTATACGGTGGCGTAAATACCCCCGTTCCACTGATTACAATGCCGGGTGTTACGTTCTTTTTCATGCTGGAAACTCTGTCAGAAAATGCGCAAAAGGATCGTGAAGACTTGTCGAGGTGCAAAGCATGATGATCGTATAACTTTTGCTCTCTCTTTTCAATCTCTATTCAAATGGTCAGCTGTGTTGGGGAAGATATGAGAGCCATGTTTGTCATTATGGCCAGTCTGGCATCATGGCCCTTCGTTTATGTGATTCAAATGTGGATCGCCATCGTTTGGCTCGGTTTTTCAAGATCAACAAGTGTTTAGGTAGCGGAGAGTTCTGCAGCGGGCTATTCCCAAGATATTGTCTCTTGTGTTTGGCATTTCTGAGATTCTGATCCTGACATGAATCAATATATATAATTAACATTAAAGGAAATACTGCCAAATGATCAGATAATGAATCATTTGGTGAGAGGGATAATGGCTGCCTGCAATGTCTAACATTATGAAATAACTGTCATTAATAGAATTTTTGCGAGGTGGCGCAGCTTTTGCTTTATTATGCCAAAGAGTACAAACATACTTTCAGCTAAGAATACTGGCTGTGGAATACAACAAAAAAATTACAGAAGGATTGAAAATGAAAACCTCCCAGACAAACGCAGCATTGCATGAGATCCGCAATCAGGTAATCGCCAAAGGGAATGTCAGCGGCACGGATCGGTATATTTCACACGGAAATGGTGCTGTTCTTGTTGATGTCGAAGGGCAGGAGTACCTCGATTTCGGCGGCGGTATAGCGGTTATGAATGTCGGCCATTCCCATCCCAAAGTGGTTAAGGCGATCAAGGATCAGGCCGAGAAATTCACCCATACCTGTTTCATGGTCACTCCCTATGAATCACCGGTAAAGCTGGCGCAGAAACTCTGTGCCGCTGTGCCTGGAACCTCGGAAAAGAGGGTGATGTTCGCCAACAGCGGTGCTGAGGCCGTCGAAAATGCCATCAAGATCGCCCGCTATTATACCAAGAAAACGGCTGTCATCGCCTTTGAGAACGCCTTCCATGGCCGGACCCTGATGACCATGACCCTGACTTCGAAGGTAAAGCCCTATAAATTCGGTATGGGGCCGTTTGCCCCTGAAGTCTATCGGATGCCTTATGCCTACTGCTACCGCTGCCCGTATAATCTTACCTATCCCGAGTGCGGTGCTTCCTGTGCCGATCAACTCGAGAATTTCTTCATCAATAATGTCGCCGCCGAACAGACCGCGGCAATCATTTTCGAACCGGTACAAGGTGAGGGTGGTTTCATGGCTCCTCCCAAAGAATTCTATGTCAAGCTGAAGGCGATCTGCGAGAAAAACAATATCCTGCTGATTGCCGACGAGGTCCAGAGTGGCATGGGGCGGACTGGCGAGATGTTTGCCATGCAGCACTACGGAATCGAAGCTGATCTGACGACAACCGCCAAGAGTCTTGCCGCCGGGATGCCGTTGAGTGCTGTTGTCGGCAAGAAGGAAATCATGGACTCGGTGCATCCTTCAGGGATCGGCGGGACATATGCCGGCAACCCGTTGGCCTGTGAAGCTGCCCTGGCGGTTTTCGATATCTTCGAGACGGAGAACCTGCTTGAGAGAGGCAGGGCGCTGGGCGAAAAACTGCGTGGAACCCTTGGCCGTTTTCAGGAGAAATTTCCCCTCATCGGTGATGTACGCGGTATCGGACCGATGATTGCCATGGAACTGGTGAAAGACCGCCAAACAAAAGTTCCGGCTGGTGACGAGGCCAAGGCCCTGGTGAAATTCTGCCTCGGCAAAAACCTCATCCTGCTGGCCTGCGGACCTTATGGTAACGTTATCCGTTTCCTTATGCCGTTGGTCATTACCGACGAGCAGTTGGAAAAGGGCTTGGCAATCATCGAAGAAGGGCTGGTCGAGCTCTCCAAGTAGCTGATGTTAAATTATTTTCTTGTATATCGTCACTTCCAGGATCTGTCGAACGAACGGCAGACCCTGGAAAGTCGATACCTGCGGCCACCTGAGGCAGGATAGCCACGAATTCAGCTTTTGAACTGATGTAAAAAAAGGAAATGCCTATGTTCGGTTATTATAATCGTATCCTCACTGTTGATCTGAGCCGCCGGCAGTCCACCATCGAAAAACTGTCTGATGATCTTCTCGAACAGTGCATGGGGGGCAAAGGCATTGCCACCCGCTTGCTGCTGGATCGTAATCCGCAAGGAGTCGATCCGCTCGCCCCGGATAATCATCTTATTGTTGCCACCGGTCCTTTCTGCGGTGGCACCCTCTGGGGAGGCAGCCGTTACGGGGTGTATACCAAATCTCCTCTCACCGGTCTCTATGCGGAATCCTATTCTGGCGGAAAGGTGCCGGAATCGATAGATTCTGTCGGTTTTGACGCCGTCATCTTTGTCGGTCGCGCGGATCGGCCCACTGTAGTAGCGGTTCATCCTGATGGTGCCGATTTCAATGACGCCGATGATCTCTGGGGTATGGACAGCATTGCGGCTGAAGAAGAAGTCGTGAGGCGATTCGGTCACGAGAAAGAGGGGTTCAGGAAGGCGGGAGCCATCACTATCGGACCAGCCGGCGAAAAATTGGTCCGTTTCGCTCTTATCGCCAATGATAAATGGCGCTGCGCCGGACGCACCGGAGTGGGTGCCGTTCTTGGTTCCAAACAGGTTAAATCCGTAGTCTTTCAGGGCGACCGCAAGCGGCAGTATGCCGATCCTGTCGCCGTTGCCGAATATGCCAAGGCCTTTTCCAAGGCCAATATGCAGCATCCCGGTGTCAAAGCCTACAGGGCCATGGGGACCACCATGATGGTGGCCCTGATGAATACCGCCGGGGCTTTCCCTGCCAAATACTGGAATCAGGGATCCTGCGGGCACTGGGAAAAGATCAGCGGCGAGACCTATCACGCCGAGCATGAAGTGAAGGCCCACGCCTGCGCCAAATGTTTCATGGCCTGCGGCCGGCTGACGAAAATCAGCAAGGGCCGTCACAAGGATTTGAAGATCGAGGGGCCCGAGTACGAGACCATCTATTCTTTCGGAGGCCTGTGCATGGTCGAAGATATGGCAGAGGTCGCCCATCTCAATGATCTCTGTGATCGCCTGGGAATGGACACAATCACTGCCGGCAATCTCTGCGCCCTGGCCATGGAGGCGCGTGAGCTGGGACGGATCGACTATGACATCAGCTACGGTGATGTCGATGCTATAGCCTCATTGCTTAAAAAGATTGCGGCCCGTGAAGGTATCGGTGCCATCCTGGCCGACGGTATCCGTGCTGCTGCCAGCCACTGGGGCGTGGAGGATCTTGCCATCCATGTCAAAGGGCTGGAGCCTGCCGGCTATGACCCGCGTGCCCTCAAGGGCATGGGGCTGACTTTTGCCACCTCACCTCGGGGGGCCTGCCACCTTCGGACCACCTTCTATAAACCGGAACTGTCGGGACTCATCCCTCCGGCCCAGATCGAAGGCAAGGCAGAGATGTTGGTTGATTATGAGAATCGCCTGAATATCTTTGACACGCTGGTGCTGTGTCGTTTCTACCGAGATCTCTATCCCTGGGATGAACTGATCAAAATCATTCCCTTGGTTACAGGGACGGTGGTGACAAAGGAGAAACTCGTTGGAATCGCCACCTATATTGCCACGTTGACCCGCCATTTCAATCTGCAGGAGGGCCTCCAGCCCCAGGATGACAGACTTCCGGCTCGTCTGCACAAGCAGGCCCTGCCGGATGGTAAGTCGCTTTCCGCTGCAGAAATGGAATATATGCTGAACGATTACTACCGCTTGAGAGGATGGGATTCACAGGGAATCCCGCCGGAAAACTGACTCGCAGTTTTGCCAAATACCGTTATGGATCGTTTTTTTATTCTGGAACATCAAAGGAGAATTGTATGAGCAGCATCCAGTTTGTCACCGACAGAGATCCGCATGAGCGTGAATTTCATCAGGCTGTGAGTGAAGTCATGGAGTCCATCCGTCCCGTTCTCGAGAAAAATGCCCACTATCGCCGGGAAGCGATCCTTGAGAGAATAGTTGAGCCGGAGCGGGTTATTATTTTCAGGGTGCCCTGGGTTGATGACCAAGGCCAGGTCAGGGTGAACCGCGGATTCCGTATCCAGATGAACAGCGCCATCGGACCCTACAAAGGTGGACTGCGTTTTCATCCCTCGGTGAATTTGAGCATTCTCAAGTTTCTGGCGTTTGAACAGGTCTTCAAAAATGCCCTGACCTCCCTGCCCATGGGTGGCGGCAAGGGAGGATCGGACTTTGATCCCAAAGGAAAATCAGACAACGAAGTGATGCGTTTCTGCCAGAGTTTCATGACCGAGCTTTTTCGCTATATCGGCCCCAACACCGATGTGCCGGCAGGCGACATAGGTGTCGGCGCCCGGGAGATCGGCTATCTCTTCGGTATGTATAAGAAACTGGCGCATGAATTCACCGGCGTTCTCACGGGCAAGAGCCTGAACTGGGGGGGGAGTCTGATCCGGCCCGAGGCCACCGGCTACGGCAGCACCTACTTTGCCGCCGAGATGCTGGCTGCCCGGGGCGAGACTCTGGAAGGTACAACCTGCCTTGTCTCCGGTTCTGGCAATGTGGCCCAGTATACCATCGAAAAACTTATCGAGATGGGCGCAAAACCGGTCACTTTCTCTGATTCATCAGGGTATGTCTATGATCCTGCCGGTATTGATCGTGGTAAGCTGGATTACATCATGAAATTGAAAAATATCCAGCGCGGCCGGGTGCACCAGTATGCCGAACAGTATCCGGACGCCACCTTTACTCCGGTTGATCCTGAACTTGGCTACAACCCTTTGTGGAATCACAAGGCCAACTGTGCCTTCCCGAGTGCCACCCAGAACGAAGTGAACGAGAAAGATGCCCAAAATCTGGTCAACAACGGGATCACTGTGGTTTCGGAAGGAGCCAACATGCCGACGATGCCTGATGGCGTCAATATTTTCCTCGAGCACAAGATTCTTTACGGACCGGGCAAAGCAGCCAATGCCGGCGGTGTTTCGGTCTCCGGGCTTGAGATGTCGCAGAACAGCATGCGCCTGAACTGGCCGCGTGAGGAAGTAGATAAACGCCTCAAAGGAATCATGAAGAATATTCATAAGATGTGTATGGAGACTGCAGAGCAGTACGGGGCCCCTGGTAATTATGTAGTGGGTGCCAATATTGGCCATGCCGCGGACAGCGGCATGGCACGATTGTGCAGATGCCGGCCCGTCAATGGACAGCCGGCTGTGAGAAATATCAGCTATGAGGTTATCATGCGCTTACAGGCGTTAAAACACAAGGTCTTGAGGCTGTTGGCAGAAAATGCAACCAACAATGTCTCCCCCCAGGTAATGGATACCGATACCATCGCCGGAATGTTGGAAATCAGCCTTGCCGAAACAAAACAACTGCTCAAGGCCCTGCATGCCTCCGGTGTGATCATCAGCAATATGGAAGGCCAGTATTCGCTGATCACCCAAGAGGGCATTCAGTGGCTCAATCAGATGACCTTCACAGCCCACCAAAGCGTCCAGGCGCAGCAACAACTCTAGCACCCTCCAGTTCCGGCCCCTCCACCCAAAATGACGGGTCCGGGTGGGGGGGGCCGCCTCTTTTTTCCAGTTTTGTCACGGGAGTGCTGTTCATCGGATTCATTCGCATTGTTCGATGAAATTCGCTCCATTGAATGCAGATTTGCCTGACAGATAAGAGCTCAAATTTATTCTTGACTCAGGAAAATTCTCACAAAAATTTGAGACACGGCACGAGGGAAGATCTTCTCTCTCGCTGATATTGATCATGTGTTTGATGGGGCGGTTTACTGGCAGAGCTGTTAAGTTCGAAACTACTTACCGCTAACAGCACGAGTTCTCCGAGTCTGCCGAGAGCTCTCCAAAGGCCAGGCCAGGTTGAGATGAAGAAAATCAGCAGTCATTTTTTTGAAAAGAGAGGAACGATTCGTTGAACCTTATAATTGTCCAGTTGCATATTCCCATCGAAAAGGACCGAGAAACAGAATACCTCAGGGCCGCCTCACTAAAACTGGACATCGCCGAAGGACATCTGGCCGTCACTGCAATCTTGAGCAAGTCACTTGATGTGAGTTGCAAAGAGCAGCTATTTTATAAATTAGCCATAGTTGTCAGTGTTCCGAAGAGTTTTGGGAACAAGCAGGATTTTCCGATATACACTGAACCTGCACAAACAGAGAGGAAATCAACCAGTATCATGGACAGGCCTCTCGTTGTCGGTTTCGGCCCTGCTGGCATGTTTGCCGCCCTTGAACTTATTGAATACGGGCTTAAACCTGTGATATTTGAAAGAGGGAAAAAAATTAAAGAGCGCTCGATTGATGTGCAAAGATTTATCCAGGAAAGACACATTGACCCTGAATCAAATATTCAATTCGGGGAAGGCGGGGCAGGCTCATACTCGGACGGGAAGCTCTTCTCTAGGAGGAACAATAATACAGGCGCTATATGCCGTGTGCTGAATACATTTATCAAATTCGGTGCGCCTGAAGAAATAGGGTATATCAGCAAACCCCATCTGGGAACCGACATGTTGTGCAAAATAGTCCGCAATATCAGGCAATATATCCTTGAAAGAGGTGGCGAGATACATTTTGGGGCGAAAATGACCGACATCTTGATATCAGAGGGAAAGGCCCTCGGTATAATGATAAATGCCGAGAAGGAATATCTCTCATCACGAATTTTTATCGCCTTGGGCCATTCAGCCAGAGATACCCTTGAAATGATGCACAAAAAAGGTGTTGCTCTCGAGCAGAGGCCGATTTCTGTCGGCGTGCGAATCGAGCATCCCGCTGAGACGATCAACCTTCTCAGATATGGAAATAAATATAAGAATTATAAAGGATTGGGAGCAGCAACCTATTCTTTGAATTATACAAACCGGAAAATCCGTCGGGGGGTATATACATTCTGTATGTGCCCTGGGGGTGAGGTGATCAATGCCTCATCCGAGCAAGGCATGATGGTTGTCAACGGAATGAGCTATTCCGGCCGATCATCGGCATTCTCGAACGCAGCACTGGTGGTGACTTGTCACACAAACGACTATGCATCAGCCAGCCCCTTGGCTGGTATTGATTTTCAAAAGGAAATCGAGCGCAAGGCTTTTCAAGCGGGCGGCGGACAATGGCAGGTCCCGGCCCAGAATCTGCTCAATTTTCTAGGCGAGGGGAGTTCTTCGGAATTAAACGAAAATTCGTTTAAAATGGGGGTGTTTCCAGCTGATTTAAAAGAGATTATGCCGGGATTTGTGGTCAATGAACTGCAGGCTGCATTTGCGCACTGGAAAGAAGAGTTGCCTCTCTTTGTTTCAAATCAGGCAATATTGCTTGGCGCGGAGACAAGGGCTTCAGCCCCTGTAAGGATTCAGCGCAATGAAAAATATGAATCCGTCAATATCAAAAATCTGTACCCGATAGGTGAAGGTTCCGGATATACCGGTGGTATTTCGAGCTCTGCAGCTGACGCTATAAAGGCTGTCGAAATGCATGTTTTGAACCAATGATAAGAGGGCGGCAGTGGTATAGTAGAAATTCAATTAATGTCTTTTGGTCATAATGGTTTGGCTTCAGACGGCCTTGAAATCGATCTGTTTCTCCGGATTTTTCCCCGTGATATTTTTGTAATACTCTCTGATTTCCACCATGTCCTTTTCGATATCTCCTGAAGGGGTGATAAAAGGACCAATCCCACCACATTTTCTTTTGTAATCAATATAGCCAAGGGCGATAGGGACACCGGCTCCATGGGCGATGTGGTAAAAGCCGGTTTTCCAGTACTGGACCTTGTTTCGAGTGCCTGATGGCGGAATGATGATCACAAGATTGTCGTGCTGATTAAATGTTTCAATGGTCTGGGCGACGACACTGTTTGACTGGGATCTGTCTATGGGGATGATGCCAAACCAGAGCATCACGCGCCCGACCGGTCCTTCTGTCAATGATTTTTTGCCCATGGCGTAAACTTTAATCCGGAGGGCGAAGGCCACCAGCATGGTGTAGAAAAAATCCCAGTTGCTGGTGTGCGGTGCAGCAATTACAACATATTTCGGCACAACCTGCGGATTGGCCTTAAAAGTCCAGCCTAATAGAAACAGGACACACCTGGCGATATAATGCATGGCATGGCTGATAACCGGTGTATAGAAGATCGTTTTTTGCATTGTTTTTACCTGGCAGTAACGTTGGGGAGGTATCACCGGGAGAGTGATCCGTTTGATTCATCCTGCGAATGCCTGATATTCTCTCGGTCATTCCAGTAATATCCCGAGGCGATTCCTGCCGTCGACCTTCAGAGTGACAGGCCGGGGAAGGCAGAGGTGCACGACATGGGCCGTTTCCTGGACGGCTGGCAGACTCCTCAGCCACTGCAAGTCGATGCGGTCGTCGGGGTGGACGCCTACGTTGAGGTAGTTAATGCCGAGCGAGGTGATATTGTGGAAGAAGTGTGAGCCCTGAGAAGGATCGGCGTGAATGAGGGGGTGCATGGTTTCGACGATAGCTCCAACCCCTCCAATATCCGCCCAGCTTACCGGGATACCGAGCCAGTGATCGGCCGAGCCCCAGCGACCGGGACCGATGAGGATGTATTTCCTGCCGGCCTTGACCAGCGAACTGTTGATTTTGGCCAGTTGCCGTGCAATGTCGAGGGTCTGGGCCGGATTGAAGACCTCGGGTTTGATATACACCAGATCAGACATGCTGCTGTTGTCGGTATTGCCGAGCGCCTGGTGACAGAGGCAGAATGCCTTCCTGGAATCCGCCTCTGTTATCTCAACCTCAAGCATATCCTCGCGGGCGCTCATCGGCCGAATCTGCAGGACGGCCAGCCTGGCGCGGCTGCCAGGAACCGTTGAAAAATCGACGGCAAATTCGATCTCCACCGGGCAGCCGAGTTCACGCTGGCCGAGGGCAAGCAGGGCCTCAACAACCTGAGGCAGTGGATAGGCCCTGTGTTTGAGGATGGAGGCGAAGGTCAGGACCGGGAAACCTTGTCGTGAAAACTGGTCGCGGAGTCGTTGTTCAGCAGGGTCAAAGGTGCTGGCCAGGAATTGCACCGGAAACTCATCTACCGCCTCGGCGATCGTCCGTCGGCTGAGGGTGTTTGCGTCGGTGGCTTCCGGTTTGGTTTTTCTGCCGTTCATCTGCAGGGCATAAAAATGCTGCTGGGCGTTGTCCAGAATATCCTCTATCGTCGTGCGCTGCGGCAGGATCTCGGGGAAGCGCGGCGAGAAACGCAGAATTTTACCCCCTTCCATTACCGATTTTCCCAAGCCCAAGGCAATGCTGACGATGCCATCCCTAGTCTCCATTTTCGAGAACGGATAGTAGTTCAAAGATTGGGCGACACCGGAGATGGCTGGATAATAGGAGTCGCCATAGCGGCTGCCAATTGCCTGCTGCAGGACGACTGCCATTTTCTCCTGTTCCATCCGGTTGCCGACTCTTTTGCTGAAGGCCTTGGGTGCCTGGAAGTAGGTTGAGGCGTAGACCATCCTGATAGCATTGAGGAGTTGCTCCAGACGGAAGGAAAAGTCAGGGTGGTCGTTTGCCAGCATGCAGGTGTGGTAGAGGCCGGCGTAGGATTTGAACTGCGCGTCCTCGAGGATGCTGGATGAACGCACGGCAAGGGGATAATGGACCTCTTGCAGAAAGCCGGTGAGTTGTCCAATGAGTGTCTTCGGGAAGGCTGTCTCCCGGAAACGGGCAATGACTTCGGCGTCTGAGAGTTCCTCCTGGCCCACATTCTGCAGTTGGTTGAGGCGGATGAATTCGTCAAAACTGTCAGTGGTGACGACAAGCGTCTGAGGGACGAAGACCTCGATCTGGCTGAACAGTCCGAGCAGCGCGGTATTTCGATAGAGGACCGCCGAGAAGAAGGCCAGTCCCCTGGCCTTGCCGCCGAGCGAGCCATTGCCGGTCTTGGCGAAGTTGGTATCCGGGTCGTAGCGTTCGATGTCAAAATTGACTATGACCCCTCGTTGTCGTTCAATGCGCTTTTCTTTGATGACCTGTATAAGATGGCGACGGTGGCTTTCTACCGTGTCAAAAGTGGAATCGCGCAGGGGCCTGACCTGCGAAGCCAGCTCAACCTCGGCCAGGGTGTAAAACCAGCGTGAGAAGTCATTGTGCTGGCAATGAAAGAGGAAGGACTCGACGGGGATAATGGCGAGCTTTTTTTCCAAAGCATAGAGGTTGGCCGCCTGATCGTAGGCAGTACCGTCGGGCATTTTGAAGATGAAATTGCCGAAACCGAGGTGCTCCACCAGAAAGGCATTGATCTTCTCCTGCACCGATGGAGCGTTTTTATCGATAAAAAGGGCCGGGATCTGTTTTGCCAATTCGGCGTTTTGCGGTTCTGAACTGGTGAGCAGCAGGGGGATGTCGAAGCGGTCCTGCTTGATATGGCAGAGAAGCTGCAGACCGGCGCTACCGTCCAGGACAAAGTTGTGCGGGAACCGCACATCGGAGATGACACCGAGGACATAGGGTTTGAACTGTTCGTATATTTCCAGGGCCCGCTCATAGGAATGGGCTACCAGTATCTTCGGCCGGGCCCTCATCGACAGCAGTCGGTGTTCCTCATTCAGGCCGTCTTCAATGAGGGCCTGGGTCTCGGCAACCAGTTCCTTGTAAAGTATCGGCAGTAAGAGCGAGAGGTAATAGGGCGAGTCTTCGACGAAGAGAATGACCCGCACGCCGGCCGTCTGGGTATCGGAGATGGCGTTGAACTGGTCCTCGACGCTTTTGATTATCGCCAGCAGGATATCGGCCTGGCCTGACCAGAAAAAGACCCGATCAATCGACGTCTTATGTTCATGCCAGGCAGTTGATGTGTCAGGCAGGGCCTCCTGGTGGGTCAGGAGCACCACCGGTATTTCCGGTTTGATTTTCTTAATCTCTGTGCCAAGGAGCAGGGCGTTGTTGTCTACCGAGCGGGAGATGGTGATGACCAGGTCAAAAGGCCGATCCGAGAGATGCTCGATGGCCTCGCTGAGGGAAGACACCCAGGTCAGGCGTGGGGGACGACTGAGGTTGAGTCCGCGATATTCATTGACGATCTGTTCAGAGAGCCGGCAATCCTCCTCCATGATCCAGGCCTCGTAGGAAGTGCTGATCAGTAGGATATGCTGGATTTTCACCGGCATCAGTTCGTGAAACAGTTTGAAGCGTGAACTCAGCTTGTCTCTACCTTTGCCGTTCATTGTCAGCGTTTTCATGCCGCAAAAATGAGATACAGCGCAGAGGCAGCGATTCCCCGGGCTGCTCAAATAAAAAAGGCACCCTCAGGAAGGAGGATGCCTTGACAGGATCTTTTCAATCTCCCTTACTCGGGACCTTTTCCATGCCTGTAGGATCAAAAACCTTTTCTATGATGATTTTCCCTTCAACAGAGCGTCTGGGAAACAGTTCATCAAAGCTCTTCTCTCCTTTATGAACGGCCTCGACAAAACGGGTACGTCCGGTAATTTCGCAGACTTTGTAGATCGCCATGGATGCAATCATCAAACCAGAGCTGATGAAAAACGGCAACTGGTAATCACCGGAGAAGCCCAGGCTGATGATGCCGGCGGACTGCAGCAGGACGGCCAGCAGCATGACGAAAATCAGATTGGACGGTGCCTTGACATCTGCTTTACTGTAACCATTCACTGCCAGTTTTCTTCTGAAGATATACAGACAGACGCCAAAGCTCACCCAGCAAAGAGCGCCGGTAATACCAGACATTGACAGCAGGGAGGCGAAGATATTGGATTCACCGAAGAGAATCGAGCCGGCCAAGGCCAGGCAGCAGCCTACTGCCATCAGCAGGGCGGCGTTCTGCGGAGCATTGTTGACGTTGAGGTTGATCAGGAACTTGGGCAGCAGGCCTTCGATTGCCAATCCGCGGATCGTCCGTACCCCGGCATAGAAACCGCTGTTGGCGCAACTGAAGGCGGAAATCAGGACGACGATAGTGAAGAGAATACCCAACCAACCAAAGCCATTGGCAGCCAAGGCGTCGGCAAAGACCGACGAGGCGACGCCGGCTTTGCTGGCCGGGAAGATCAGGCAGAGCAGGAACATCGGGATGACGAACATGCAGACGATTCGATAGGCGGTGTTCTTAGCGCTTTTAGGGATGCTCACCTCGGGATTCTGGGTTTCACCCGAGGCCAGACCGATGATCTCGCTGCCTTGATAGTTGACGAGCAGGATAGGGGTCTGATTAAACATCAGCATCAGCATCTGGCCGCCGAAGACCAGGGCTCCGAGGACGCCGACTCCCATCATCGCCTTCTTCTCGGCTATCTCAGGAACGAGAATCGAAAGACCGACGGGATTGGTGAAGATACCGAAGATGGCAAAGACTGCGAAGATGCAGAACAAGAAGATGGCGAACACCTTGGCCATGGCCATGACGGTCTCGGCTATGGCAAAACTCTTGACGTGCAGGAGATTAATACCGACGATCAGGACGAGGAAAAAAACGGCGAAATATTCGGCCGAGATTCCTGCAACGAAGAGGTTGGCGATGGTACCGCCGGCAACTGCCTCGGAAGGAATATAAAACATCCAGTTCAGGACATAGGTAACTCCGATGCCGCATGCCATCGAACTTCCCAGAAATTCTTTACTGTAGCCGACAAAGGATGATTCCCGCGGCAGGTTGACCTGCAATTCCGCCATGGCCTGCATGACCGCGAAAACGATCAGGCCGGCAACGGCAAAGGCAATAGGCGCAAGGGCGCCCAGGGATTCGAGGATAAGGCCTGCCCCGAGAAAATAGCAGGAGCCGATGATACCGCCAATTGTTACCCAACCTATCTGGGCCTCGCTGATTCCCCTTTCCAGTTTACGTTCCATATAACGATTCCTCCTTCAATTAGACTGATCAGGCCGTTTTATCTTACCGGCCCACCTCTTTCTCTGTAGCAGAGACGAAAACGCTATGAACGATGGCCTGCCCCTCCTCCCCGATTAAACCGCTGCAGGATGTCCCCTCCATTCAAATCTGGAGATAATGAAGAGGGAGGGCAAGGCATTCTATGCGGAAAAGGACATTTTTCGTTCACTTAAAGTTTGAAAAATATCATGATAATTTCAGCTTATCCTCCTGTTACCGGTTGCATGAATTTGACGGCCGCGTTCTCGGGAACCACGTCGTCTGCCTTTGCCAATAGTCCGTTAATTGTGACGATCGCCACTTTTTTCCTTTCGATGCCGGTTGCATCCACCAGGTCCGCCACTGTCCCGCCTAAAGGGAGTTCGATATCCACGCCTATTGGTGTGTAGTGTCCCTGATAGAGTGCGGACAGGGTGCCGAGGAATTTGACACGAACGATCATCTGTCTGCCAATTAAAAATTAAAGGTCGAATCCATTTCTTCGTCACTCACCTGCACCACCACATTATAGGGTGGTAACGGTTCGTTGTAGAACATGGCGGGCAGTCTATCATCTTTCTGGGTAAAACCGGCCTGACGGTTGAAAGCCCGCTCTGCCTTTAAGACTTTGGTGCCCAGTTCCTTCCAGTCGTCTCCGCTGAAGGGCCGGCCTGATTTGGCGGCATACATGGTGTGGACATTGGCCATGCCTTCTTCGCTGGCGAGGCCGGACTGGGCAAAATCGCAGATGCCAACGCTGTCGACGGCAGCCATATGGATCTGCGAATCACGCGACAACTCGACCTGGCCCTCTG
>JAIFKM010000065.1 GCA_020049575.1 Desulfobulbaceae bacterium | reverse complement strand
TCACCACGGTCCTGCGAAAACTCGAGACCGAGATCCCGACCATCGAGAACATGCAGTTTCCTCCCGCCTTCGATAAAATGGCCCGGGAACTGAATGGCCTTGTCCTGTTCACCGGCGCCACCGGTACTGGTAAGACCACCTCGCTTGCCGCCCTGCTTAATCGCATCAACAATGAGCGTTCGGTACACGTGGTCACCCTGGAAGACCCGATCGAATATGTCCATCCCCAGAACAAAGCCACCTTCAACCAGCGCGAACTGGGCAACGACTTCAGCTCCTTTGCGGTCGGCATGCGGGCCGCCCTGCGCCAGGCCCCGAAGGTCATCCTGGTGGGTGAGATGCGGGACCGTGAGACCCTGGAGATCGGTTTAACCGCAGCAGAGACAGGCCATCTCGTGCTCTCGACCCTGCATACTATCGATGCCGGCCAGACCATCAACCGTATCCTTGGCATGTTCGAGCAGGAAGAGCAGCCGCAGATCCGCAACAGATTAGTTGATACTATCCGCTGGATTGTCAGCCAGCGCCTGCTGCCCAAAGTCGGCGGCGGCCGGATCGCTGCCATGGAGATTCTCTGTACCAGTCTGCGCGTCAAGGATCTCATCATCAATGGCGAGACCGAGGACAAGACTTTCTACAGCATTATTCAGGAAGGGTCGGCCAAGAATATGCGCACCTTTGATCAGCATATCCTCGAGTTATACAGCCGCGGTCTGGTCACCGAAAAAACGGCGCTCATCTACTGTTCTCACAAAAATGAGATGAATCGGGGTCTTGACAAGTTAAAGGCCGAGCGGGGCGAGTCGACTACTTCTCTGACTGGCCTGGCCATGGAGGAAGATGAGTCCGACAAGAAGAAATTTTTCCTTTAGAACCACTGCGACATCATGGGGAAAAGCTCCGTGATGACCGCTGTAATGATCTGCTATCGGTAGAGAGGGCAAGATGAGAGTGAGCTGTCCGCACTGCGGAAAACAACTGAAACTCAGTGATAAAATCCAGAGCAGTATCGACGCGCTGACGCCGGGCCAGCAGATTCGGGTGAAGTGCGTGCAATGCGAAAAACCGTTCCCGATCGACGTCTCGCAGCGGGATTCAACGGGTGCAGAAGCGGGGAGCAAAAGATATTCCGGTGGTAATCCGCCTGCCCGCACTGTTTGCCCGCCTGATCCGCCTGATGTCTCCTGGCTTAAAGAAGGTGTTTTTGAGGAAAAAGAGGTGGTTGAGGAGATACCCCGGGCTTTGGTCCTCATGCCGGATTCTGCAGGCCGGGCCATTGTGATCAGAGATCTTGAAAAACTGGGCTATCGGGTGGAGATGGTGGCATCGCCCGAAGAGGGGATGGCTAAGATGCAGTTCGTCAACTACGCCACAGTTATTCTCCATGATCGTTTTGAAGAAAGAGAGCTCGATACGGCTGCCTTTCATCAATTTATGAAATCCATGAATATGATGAGGCGGCGGTATATATTTTACGTCCTCATCGGCGAGAGCATGAAGACGCTGTATGATCTGCAGGCGCTCGCCCTATCCGCAAATCTTGTCGTTAATAATTTGGATGTACAGCATTTCTCCCTTCTTCTGAGAAAGACAATCCCCGAATACGAGGCACTCTTCGGGCCGCTCATGGAGGAGCTACGCATCGCCGGCAGATAGGCAGGTAGGCTTGCAGTGGTTGTTTTCCTTCAAAAACTGGTTATATTCTCCCCGGTCAAACGTGGCTTGACCCTCACTGCTGCCGGCTTGAAATCGTCTGCCAGAAGGGTGACGGGTAAAGTCTGTCGTCTTTATCCGCTGCCGGCGTTTTGATCCTCCCGCTCTGTATCGAGCCGTCTCACCTTTGAAAGTGCAATTCCGCTTCTTCAGTAATTAAGGATGTATGCTTAGAAAATTCGTTCTCTCCGCAGGGAGAAAAATAAGAAAGCTTGCTCGAGCCGGCCGGCTGAGATCGCAAAAACTCTTCAGCAGAGAGGTGCCCGGCGAGGCGGCTGTCGCTCCGGCGATTGTTCTCGGTGCAATCGAAACGGAATCGCCGATCGTTCCCGTTTCTCAGCCGGAACCTCCCCGTGAGGGTGTGGCCAGAAAAACCCGAACTCAGCAACGGCAGACTGCCAGGCCGGAAGAAAAAGCTGCCTGGACCCTGGATGCATTCGAGGTTGATTCGGTCGCCGGCCAGAGCCGTTTTCATGATTTTGATCTGCCACTTACCATCATGCACGGCATTGCGGATCTGGGATTCCGGTATTGCACGCCTATCCAGGAAAAGGCTCTGCCTGAGGTTCTCGCCGGCCATGATCTGATCGGCAAGGCCAATACTGGCACTGGCAAAAGTGCGGTATTTTTGATTGCCATTCTGGCCCGTCTCCTGCGCGGCCCAGAAAAGCGCGGCGCCACACAGGCACCGAGGGCCTTGATCATTGCCCCGACGAGGGAGCTGGTCATGCAGATTGCCAAAGACGGCAAGGACCTGGCCAAATATACCGGCCTGCAGATTACTGCGGTCTACGGCGGGGTCGATTACCAGTCCCAGATGGAAGAACTCCGGCGGAAAAAGACTGATGTCATCGTCGCCACCCCGGGTAGGCTGCTCGACTTTGTCGGCAAGAATGTGGTTGTTCTCGAGCACTGCGAAATCATGGTTATCGATGAGGCCGACCGCATGCTGGATATGGGATTCATCCCTGATGTCAGGCGAATAATCGGTCGCACCCCGAAAAAAGAACTGCGCCAGACCCTGCTTTTTTCGGCCACCGTGTCGGAGGATGTCAAGCATCTGGCCTCTCAGTGGTGCGTCCAGCCAAGGCTCGTCGAGGGAGAGGTGGAGCAGGTCACCGTCGATACCGTCGATCAGCTTGTCTATCTGGTCACCACCGAAGAAAAATACACGATCCTCTACAACCTCATACAGCAGAAGGCCGACGAGCGCATCATTGTCTTCGCCAATATGAAAAACGAGGCGCGGAGGCTCAGTGAGCGTCTGCAGCGCAACGGCATCGCCTGCGCCCTGTTGTCTGGCGAAGTCGCCCAGGCAAAGCGCATGAGCCGCCTGGAGAATTTTCGTTCTGGTAAGGTAAAGGTGCTTGTGGCAACTGATGTGGCCGGCCGGGGGATACATATTGAGGGGATCAGCCATGTGGTTAATTATACCCTGCCCTATGAGCCTGAGGATTACGTGCATCGCATCGGTCGGACAGGTCGGGCTGGAGCGGCGGGCACTTCCGTCAGTTTTGCCTGTGAGGAAGGGGCATTTTATCTGCCGTCAATCGAGGAGTTTATCGGCAGAAAACTCGACTGCGTAGTCCCTGATGAATCGCTTTTGCGGCCCCCGCCGAAGGGCACGACTGTCATAAAGACTTCCGCTCCTCCGCAGCAGGCCAAAAGACCCGAAGCTCGCAGGCGGAGGCCGAAGGCAGCAGCAGGAAGTCGCAGGGAAGGTTGAGAGTAGTTGGTCGGGAGATTTTTCCTGGGGGAAAGAAGTTCTGCTGACCAGGGAAAATATGCAGAGGCATAATTGTGTCTGATGCAAGAAAAACTTGTCCTCTAATTGAAAATTTGCTATAAAGTAAAGTTTTACTATTGAGCGGAGGTTGCCTTCTTCTGGGAGTGCGACCTCTATGTATATATCGTCCCTATTACGGAATGGCGGCGATATTAACCTTTTACCGTTTGGCCTCTGGTCTACAAGAAGAGCGAAATCCATGACAGAATTGAAACAATCAACCCAAGACGATGGCAGCGAAGAGTTGAGTTTTGCCGAACTCTTCGAGATGGAAGAAAACAACAAGGTTGTCGCTGTTGGCGATGTGGCGATGGGCACCATCATCGGCAGTGTCGATGGGTATCTCCTTGTTGATGTCGGTGATAAGGCTGAGAGCTATATTTCCAAAGCGGAATTCCGCCTGGATGGCGATGCCGAAATCAAGATAGGCGATACCTTCGAGGTATTTGTCGAGCGCCGCAAGGAAGAGGGCGGACTGCTTCTGTCACGGGAAAAGGCGATTGCCATCAAGGTCTGGGAAGATATCGCCAAGATTCAGGAGGATGACGGTACTATCGAAGGTAAGGTTGAGAGCCGGGTGAAGGGCGGTATGTCTGTTGATATCGGCGTTCCCGCATTCCTGCCCTACTCACAGATTGATCTGCGGCCGGTCAAGGACCTCGACGCGCTCATCAATCAGACGTTTGAATTCAAGATCCTCAAATTCAACCGCAAACGCAACAACGTGGTCATTTCTCGCCGTGCCATCCTCGAAGAAGAGCGGAACAAGCTTCGCGAGAAGATGCGATCTCTGCTGGAAGAGGGTCAGATCATCAAGGGCGCGATCACCAATATCACCGATTACGGCCTCTTTATCGACATGGGCGGCATGGACGGACTTTGTCATATTACCGATCTTTCCTGGGGACGTGTTTCCCATCCGGCCAAACTGTACAAGGTCGGTCAGGAACTTGAGGTCAAGGTGCTCAAGTACGACAAGGAGCATGACCGTGTATCCCTCGGCGTCAAGCAGCTGCGCGAAGATCCCTGGGCGACTGTCATCAGTCGCTACCCAATCGGCCAGAAGACCACCGGCAAAGTTGTGTCCATTACCGACTACGGTGTCTTTGTCGAGCTTGAAGAAGGTGTTGAAGGTCTCATTCATGTCTCTGAGATGACCTGGTCGAAGAAACCTCGTCATCCTTCCAAGATGGTGGCTGTTGGTGATGAGGTCGAAGTTATGGTCCTCAACATCGAGACAGAGACCAAGCGTATCTCGCTCGGCATGAAGCAACTCCAGCCCAACCCCTGGGATCTGGTCACCGAGAACTATCCCGTCGGATCGGTTATCGAGGGTAAAATCAAGAACATCACAGATTTTGGTGTTTTCATCGGCATCGAAGAGGGCATCGATGGCCTTATTCATGTCTCGGATCTTTCCTGGACCGAGAGGATCAAGCATCCTTCTGAAAAATATGCCAAGGGTGAGACCATCCAGGCAGTTGTTCTGAAGATTGACAAAGAGAACGAGAGATTTTCGCTTGGCATCAAGCAGCTTGTTCCCGATCCGTGGCAGGCTGCCTATAACAATTATCCTTCCGGCACGGTTGTCGAAGGGACGATCACCAACGTCACCGATTTCGGCATCTTCGTCAAACTCGAGGAAGGAATCGAAGGTCTGGTGCATGTCTCTGAGATCAGCAAAGACAAAGTGAAAACGCCAGTTGGCATGTATCAGGTAGGTGACACCCTGAAAGCTATTGTCATCAACGTCTCCGCCAAGGATCGCAAGATCGGTCTTTCAGTCAAGACACTTGAGGGCGATGGCGATGAGGGCAGTGTGGAAGCCTATAAACAATCTGAGAAAGAGCCATCCGAGACGGCTCCTTCGACCTTCGGTGATCTGCTGAAGGCCGCAGCCGAGAGTGGAAACCAGTCAGACAGCGAGTAGGCCGCTCCTGGCGGGAAAACGCGAAAGCTAGTGAGAGGTTGTTCCGCCGGAAAGGTTCTGGCGGGACAACCTTTTTTTATACCCTCAGGGAGCACCCCCCTGGCTGTTGGGCCGGTTGAACACCAAAGAGTGATGAAAAATGCTGAAAAAAGATATAGTTGATCGAGTAAGTGGGGAGCTTGGCCAGCAGAAGCAGGATGTTGCCCTGGCTGTGGACATCATCCTGGAGACCATGTCCAGTGCCTTGGTTGAAGGACGACGTATTGAGCTGCGGGGGTTTGGGACCTTCTCCTGTCGGGAACGTAAGCCGCGGGTCACAAAAAATCCCCGGACAGGTCTGGTGATGGATATTCCAGAGAGAAAGACACTGCATTTTACGATGAGCAAATCTCTTAAGGAAGCGCTTATCAGCGGAAAAGACTGACGTCCCCCTTGCCGGTTCGGATGATCTCCGGGATATCTCCGGTCAGGTCGATAACGGATGAGGGGTCAGGATACACAGAGCCGCCATCGATTATAAGGTCGATCCTGTTGCCGATACATTCGTCTATTTCATAAGGCTCCGAGCAGGGCGGCTTATCGCCGACCGTCGGCACGCTGGTGTTGAGCAGCGGATTACCGAGGGTCTCAAGGAGCAACTGGCAGATGGGGTGGCCGGGAACCCTGATGCCGACAGTCTTCTGTTTGGCCAGCATGATCTTGGGTACCAGCTTGGTACCGGGCAATACGAAGGTGTAGGGTCCAGGCAGACATTTTTTCAGAAGTCGGTATGCCGTATTAGATACATGGGCGTATTCGCTGATGTTTCTGAGGTCCGAGCACATGAAGGAAAAGGGCTTATTGGCAGGTCTGTTGGTAATCTGCTGAATCCGCTTGATGGCCCGGGGATTGAAAATATCGCAGCCGATGCCGTAGCCGGTGTCGGTCGGATAGCAGATAACGGCGCCACTTTTTATTTTTTCCACCACCTGCTGAACCAGGCGGAGTTGCGGATTGTCTGGGTTAATGGACAGAAACATGCTGTTTTCCTTGTGTACTCTCTGAAGCGTCCGGAGTGCCATACGTCAACTTCTTCATTATACTCACTCTTTAATCCTTTGGGTACCGTTGAACGTGCTAAAGGGTTTTAGATTTAATTAAATTGTGCTTTACTATACCTATTAAACTGATGGCATGGAAACCGTCTGACATCAAAGTGCTGGCGGTTCTGCATGAGGGCGTCCAGGCCAGTTCAGCGGTCGAATGCCTGTAGCCCCGAAAAGGAGGGATTATGTTACCAGATTATATTGAAACAGCACTTACCTTTGATGATCTTCTTCTCGTGCCGGCGGCATCCGAAGTACTTCCCACCGAAGTCTCGCTGGCTACCCAGCTCACCGATACCATCAGGTTGAACACGCCGCTCATCAGTGCGGCCATGGATACTGTGACAGAGCACCGGACGGCCATCGCCATGGCCCGGGAAGGCGGCGTCGGCATTATCCACAAGAATATGAGCATTGACCAGCAGGTCCTTGAGGTTGAGCGAGTCAAAAAGTCCGAATCCGGCATGATTATCGACCCGATAACGGTCCGCCAGGACCAGTCGGTTGCCGAGGTCCAGGAGATCATGAGCACCTACAAGATCTCCGGTCTGCCGGTCCTGCATGAAGGCCGACTTGTCGGGATCGTTACCAACCGTGACTTGCGTTTCGTCTCCGATAATGACCTGCGGGTGGCCGATGTCATGACGAGCAAGAATCTGGTGACTGCCAAGGTGGGGATCGATCTCGAACATTCCAAGGCCCTGCTGCATGAACATCGCATTGAAAAACTTCTGGTGGTCGACGATCAGGGCGGTCTTAAGGGTTTGATCACCATAAAAGACCTGGAGAAGATCAAGAAATATCCTCTGGCTGCCAAAGATGAATTCGGCCGGCTAATCGTCGGAGCCGCTCTCGGAGTGGGGCCGAAAATCGAGGAACATGCCGAGAGGCTGGTGCGGGCTGGAGTCGATGTCGTGGCAATTGATTCGGCACATGGTCACTCGCGTGGTGTGCTGCTGGCCGTGGCGGCGGTAAAGGCGGCATTCCCCCAATTGTCGATCATCGCCGGCAATGTCGCGACCGGAGAAGCAACGGCCGATTTGATCAAGGCCGGGGCAAATGCCGTCAAGGTTGGTGTCGGGCCCGGCTCGATTTGTACCACGAGGATCGTCGCCGGTGTCGGGGTGCCGCAGATGACTGCCCTGCAGAACTGTGTCCGCGAAGGGATGAAGCATGGTATCCCGATTATAGCCGACGGTGGTATCAAACATTCCGGCGATCTGACCAAGGCCATCGGCGCTGGTGCCCATTCGGTGATGATCGGTAGCCTGTTCGCCGGCACAGACGAGACTCCGGGCGAATCTTTCCTCTATCAGGGCAGAACGTATAAGGGATATCGCGGTATGGGTTCTCTCGGGGCCATGAGTCAGGGGTCTTCCGACCGTTATTTCCAGTCTGAAATCACCGCGACTTCAAAACTGGTCCCGGAAGGCATTGAGGGAAAGGTTCCCTATCGCGGTTCGATAATCAGTGTCCTCTACCAACTTCTTGGGGGGCTGCGCTCGGGCATGGGCTATGTCGGAGCGGCGACCATTATCGACCTGCAGCAGAAAGCTAAATTTGTCAGGATCTCTCCAGCAGGTCTGAGGGAATCCCACGTCCACGATGTCATCATCACCAAAGAGGCTCCTAATTATCGGACAGCCTGATGACGTTTCCGAGAGAATCGAAAGACGGCCGCACCTGGCCGCATTACTTCAAAAATTACTGATATATCGAGCGCATCTATGGATATTCACAGCGAGAAAATAGTCATCCTCGATTTCGGTTCCCAGACCACCCAGTTGATTGCCCGGCGTATCCGGGAACAGAAGGTCTACAGCGAAATCCATCCCTTTTCCACGCCGCTTGCTCAAATCAAGGCACTCAAGCCGAGTGGCATCGTCCTTTCAGGCAGCCCCTGTTCGGTCTATGATCCGGATGCGCCGTTGTGCGACGCAGGCGTTTTCAACCTTGGCGTTCCCATCCTGGGTATCTGTTATGGCGCCCAACTGATGATTCAGCAGATGGGTGGCAAGGTCGAGAAGGCTGAGAAACGTGAATTCGGCAAGGCTGACCTGGCGATTCTCTCGACCGAGGGGCTTTTTGCCGGTCTGGAGACTGGAGATATGCATCACCAGGTGTGGATGAGCCAT
>JAIFKM010000082.1 GCA_020049575.1 Desulfobulbaceae bacterium | reverse complement strand
CCGTCTGCTCATCCATAAGATCTTCCACGCTCTGCACATCAAGCACACCTTGGGCATTAGACTTGAGCGACACCGGGCTGAAGCCGCAGAGCGCAGCGCTTGCCGGATTGGTGCCGTGGGCGGTATCGGGAATCAGGATCTTCGTCCGCACCGAACCGCGGCTACGATGATAGGCGGAAAAGATCAGCATACCCGAAAATTCTCCCTGCGCCCCAGCCGAGGGCTGAAGAGAGACGGCGTCCATGCCTGTTATGGCAGCAAGGTATTCCTGCAGTTCATACATAATCCGCAGGCTGCCTTGGGCCGAGGCATCATCGAGCATTGGATGTGACAGAGCAATTTCCGTGGTATTGGCCTGTTTTTCATTGATCTTCGGGTTATATTTCATAGTGCAGGAACCGAGGGGATACATGCCCGTGTCCACCCCGAAGTTCCACTGGGAAAGGCGCGTGTAATGTCTCACAATATCGATCTCGCTCAGATCGGGAAAATCCGGTCCATCGCCTCCAAGCTCTTCAGCCATTGCAGCCAAGGGTACATCGCTTACGGCGATGCTCATGCCGCACCTGCCTTTTTTGCCTTTTTCCCAAAGCAGCGGTTCGTTCAGAATCAATCCACTGGTTCCCGGTCCGATGTTCATTTGCGCACCTCCCTGACTATCATATCCATTGCTTCCCGGGAAACCGTCTCAGTGACGCAGAAGAGATAGCATCCGGCCAGATCGGGATAGTTTGCCACCATATCAATGCCAGCAATGATCTTTTTCTCCGCCAAGCTCTGCCTGATCGGAGCGAAATCGCGATCAAAACGCAGCACGAACTCATTGAAGGTCGGGGCCTGGAAGACTACAGAAGCCCCCGCCTTGAGGAGTTCCGCCTTCAGGTATTCGGCCTTGTCATAATTCAGACGGGCCAGTTCCCTGATGCCGCTGCCTCCGAGTGAAGCCATGTACATCGCTGCGGTCAGGGCGCAGATCCCTTGGTTGGAACAGATGTTTGACGTCGCCTTTTCGCGGCGGATATGCTGCTCGCGGGTGGACAGCGTCAGGACAAAACCTCGCCGGCCCTCAAGGTCAACTGTTTCACCGACCAGACGCCCCGGCATATTGCGGGTAAATTCTTCACGACAGGCAAACATTCCCAGGGAGGCCCCGCCAAAAGAAGGCGCCATGCCAAAACTCTGTCCCTCGCCACAGGCAATATCGGCGCCGCACTGACCGGGATTCTTCAGTAGACCAAAGGCCAGCGGCTCGGTGAAACACGCGACGAACAAGGCCCCGGCGGTATGAATGGCCGTTCCCGCTGCCTCAAGATTCTCGATGACGCCGAAAAAATTAGGGGATTGAACTGCCACCGCAGCCAGCTCGGTCATGCTTTGCAGCGAGGAAAAATCAGTCCGGCCATCGGGGCCGCAGGGCAATTCGACCAGTTCGAAACCGGTAGCCTGCAGATAGGTCCTGGCAACGGCGCGATAATGGGGATGCACCGCTGAAGACACCGCCACCCTGCGGCTCTTCTTGACGACCCGCAGGCCCATGAGCAGGGCCTCGGCCAAAGCCGAACCGCCGTCATAGAGTGATGCATTGGCCACATCCATACCCAGAAGCCTGGCAGTCAGGGTCTGGTACTCGAAGATGCCCTGTAGTGTGCCCTGGGCCATCTCAGGCTGGTAGGGGGTATATGCCGTCAGAAATTCCGACCTACTGGTGAGGGATCGAATGGTCTCAGGAACATGATGATAATATCTGCCTCCTCCGACAAGAACGGTGTGATCGGGGCCGACTGCATTGGAGGCAGCCATTTCCCGCATCTGATCGTTAAGCTGCCACTCCGTCAAGGCCGCAGGAACCGGGATCTCGCCCTCGAAACGGCACTCCTTGGGAATGGACTCGAACAACCCTTCCAGGCTGTCTTTGCCGACAACGGCCAGCATCTCTTCAATTTCTTCGTTGGTATGCGGCAGATAGCGCATAGGATTACCCCCTCAGCATATCGACATAGTCTTCAGCATTCATGAGTTCCTCATATTCGGCAGGATCAGTCGGTCGTATCTCGATGATCCAGCTACCGTATGGCTCCTGGTTGATCGATTCCGGGGTTTCCAGCAGGGCATCGTTGACGGCCACCACCTCACCGCCCATCGGCAGGTAGAGTTCGGACACGGCCTTGACCGATTCAAGGGTCCCAAACTCATCTCCTTTTTCAAACATATCACCAACTTCAGGCATCTCAACATAAACGATGTCGCCAAGTTGATCCTGGGCATAGTCACTCACCCCGATCCGTACTGTGTCGCCATCGACTGCAGCCCATTCATGATCCTCTGTGTAGCGTACGGTTTCCGGGAAATCGAGCTCACTCAGTTCTTTCATCTCTCTGTCCTCTCCTTGGCTTTACAGCATTGCGGTTATAGGGCGCCTCGCGGACCTGTGGGGCCGGATATCCTGCCGTATCTCAACCTTGATTTCTCTCTTGCCGTCGGTCAGCATAACCAGCTCTCCGACGGCCTGAGGTTTTCGCACTTTGACAAAACCACAGCTGAGCCCGCGCGGCTTGAAATCCTCCGGCCTGCCCTCTGCTGCCGGAGTAGCCGCACTGACTATCATTTCACCAACCCGGCCGATGGCCATGTCGGTTGCACAGGTCAGTACCTGGCCTATTGTATCACCTTGAAGATCAGTTACAAAGGTGTCTTTGCCCACCGTGATTTTTCTCAGATCGAAACCGGCAAATGGCAGCGTATGATCTCCATCAGTGGCTGCAAGCAGGGCAGCAGCCCCGAGAAAATCCTTGGAAAAACCTCGTTCCCCCTCCTGCCAGGGCAGGGCAAACTGCCATGGGTTATTGGCGAACAACCATGGTCCGATATCCTGGTGCGAGAGGGGCAGGACGGCCCCCGCCCGCAGGGAATCGCGGGCGGCAAGACCACAAGGTAGAAGACCCAGATCCTCTCCGGCCGCAAGCACCATCTGCCAAAGCGAGACGAAATTTTCTCCGGCGACAAACAACTCAAAACCGAATTCACCGGTATACCCGGTCCTGGAGACAAGTATCGGGGTGCCATCGAGCAGCGCTGCAGCAGTTGGCGACTGCAGACCATCGCAGCCGCCCCGGCAGGAGAAATAGACCATGCCAGCCAGGACCTCATCGCCATTACGGAGAACCTTTTCTAGGATTTTCGCGGCCACCGGCCCCTGGATATCCATTTTGCCAAGCTTGTCGGTATAGTCAATGATCGTCAGCGAGGCCCTTCCCTTATGCAAATCAAGATGTTCGGCGACGATTCCTCCCATACCGGCATTGACGACGACCATATAGTCATTACCACCCAACTGGTAGACAATGGCATCGTCTATGACAGTGCCGTCCGGCTGGAGAAAGACACCGTACACACAACGGCCGGCAACCAGAGGCGATTTCTCTTTTCCCAGGCATCGGTCAAGATCCTTCGTGAAACAGAACTGCAAGAGGCCTCTGGCTCCTTCGCCCTGCAGGCCGATAACTGCCATGTGGCTGGTATCGAAGACCCCGGCCGATTCGATGACGGCGAGATGTTCCGCCTTGGCTCCGGCAGGATACCAAAGCGGCATATCGTAAAGGCCGAATCGGGCCATATTGGCCCCATTTTCCAGATGCCAGGCATGCAGCCGTGTCGTTCGCAGTTCGTCCATTGTTCTCCACCCGTTCCCTCTTTGCCTCCTCTCCGGCGATGTCCCGCACACAGCTCAGAGAGTCAACGGTACCTTGAGATTGAAACTCTTATAGACCACAAAGGTCTCGACCGACGAGACGTTGTCGATGGTCGAGACCTCATCAGTGTAAAATTCCAAAATGGTAAAATCACGACTCAGCATGACCATCAGGATAAGATCATAGCGCCCGGTCACCACACAGACCGAGATGACCCCGCGCAATCGGCTGAACTCCTCACCCTTTTTGACCAGATGCATGTCTTTGACTCGAACTCCGACAATCACCACGTTCTGATCCGGGATGACTTCAGGATCTACCAGGCCGGTGATGTCGAGAATCCCTTCGTCCTGGAGTTTTTTCACCCGGGCCCTGACCGTTCCCTCGGACAATGACAGATCGTCGGCGATCTTTTTAAAGGGTGCCCGTCCATCCTTGAGATGATTGATAATGGCTATATTAATTTCATCGATCTTCATTCCACCTTCCTGCTTTGCAATATATGTTGCTTTATTGAAAAACGATACGCTATACTGATGATACTGTCAACATTTTCAGATTTTTTAGATCATATCGTCAATTTTTAATTTATTTTTTATCGAAACAAACACCGCCCATAATCCGGGAGATCAAAAAATGAACAAGAAAATCGCCATCCTCGGGGCTGGACCGGGCGGCTATGTGGCTGCCATTCGCCTCGCCCAGATGGGTGCTGACGTCACTCTGATTGAAAAAGAGCGGCTCGGCGGCGCCTGCCTGAACTGGGGCTGCATCCCCTCAAAAATCTTCAAGCAGACAGCGGACAGCCTTGAGACTCTGCGTCATGCTGAAGAGTTCGCCATAACCGCCAATACCGAGGCCCGGTGCAACATGCCTGCCTTGATCGAACGAAAAGAGCGGATCATCGCCATCCAGGCTGGCGGCATCCACGGACTGCTGCAGAAAAATGGCGTTACCCTGCACTTTGGCACCGGCGTAATCACAGGTAATCATTCCCTCAGTATCAGAAACAGCAGCGGTCAGGAGACCGTCATAGCCTGGGATCGCCTTATCCTCGCAACCGGCAGTCGCCCAGCCGACATCCCCGCCCTTTCTTTCGACGGCGTCAACATTCTCTCCAGCAACGACATCTTTTCACTCCAGACGATCCCTGAGTCACTTGCAATTGTCGGAGGTGGAGTAATCGGCTGCGAACTGGCCTGCATTTTTCAAGGTCTTGGCAGCCGCGTGACGCTGGTCGAGGCCATGGATCGCCTTCTGCCCCTGCCATCGGTTGACGAGGAATGCAGCAAACTGTTACTGCGGGAGATGAAAAAGAAAAAAATCCGGATTCTGACCGGCAGCACTGTTCAGTCAGCCCGAGTAGAAAACGGCAGGGTGGAACTTTCCATTGGCACGTTCAGACCGGCGGCCGGAAAAGAGAGCGTCCCCCAGCAGGAATCCTGCGAAAAACTGCTTGTCTGCATTGGTCGAACGGCCAACAACTCGGGGATCGGTCTTGAGACAATCGGAGTGGAATGTGACAAGAAAGGTTGGGTCAAAACAAATTCCCGCCTGCAGACCAGCAATGAAAATGTCTATGCCATCGGTGATATCCTTGGGCCTGCCAAAATCATGCTGGCCCATGTGGCCTCGACGGAAGGCGAAATAGCCGCAGCAAACTGTATGGGCGATCAGAGGGAAATGCGCTACGACATTGTACCGTCAGCTATTTTCACCACACCCGAAATAGGCACGGTCGGCCTCTCGGAAAATGAAGCCAAGTCCCGGGATGCAGGAGTCAGAGCCGACACCGTTCTCTTTCGTACCCTCGGCAAGGCCCAGATCCTCGGTGAGATCGCCGGGCAGGCCAAGATAGTCTCGGAGAAAGAAACCGGCAGGATTCTCGGGGTTCACATTGCCGGGCCACATGCCACTGACCTGATTGCCGAGGCCACCCTGGCCATGAAGTTGGGGGCCACTGTGCATGATCTGGCCGAGACTATCCACGCCCACCCCACGCTGGCGGAGATCATGCTCGAGACCTCGCTCAAGGCCCTTGATCACCCCCTGCACGGTTAACCGGCACCTGCCATCATGGGTGAGAGAAGATTGGAATTGACCCTCATACTGCCGTCGATTAAGGTCCCAGATAACGCCATTGTCGGCGGATTTCTCTCATCCATATTTCACCAACCTGCACATCCTCCTCTTGCAGAGCAGGCGGCACGTGTACAGGATATCGCCCCCTGACGAATGACCTCGACACCTCCGCCGCAAAGCCCCCCGGAAAAGCAGCAGAATACCGCCAAACAACCGGCAAGACCGAAATCTGCCGGTAAAAAAAAGACGAGAAAGAAAAAGAAAAAACCGCCGATAAATCTTCGCCACGAGGCACTGCGGTTCAGCCTTGAGATCCTTGGCCTGATTTTCAGCGGAGTGGCGGCAATCATCGTTCTACTTGGCTACGCCGCCAACCGCTTCTCCGGCACCCATTTCTTCAGCAGCCTCCTCCCCTTCGCCAGCGGCATCCTCGGACTCATTGTGCTTACAGCCATCCTGCTGCTCGGCTGGCGTCGGTTTCGTGCATGGTTGAAGAACTATTCTGCCAATATTCCCCCTGCAATCGCCCTCGGCATGGCTCTACTGGCCGGCTTTTTCGCTACGCAGGACCGCTTTACCCAGGCCTTCGGCTATTACCGTACTTTGGTCGGCGGCAAAGAGGAGGCCAGTCGGGTAACCCTCGCCCACCAGGTCTACGCCGCCTATCGCCGCCTGAATACCGCTGAACTGCAGAAAATGATCGATCGGGCCGGAACCTACCGTGCTGTAATCGACGAGGCAGCCGCAGCCTTCGGCATCGATGCCAACCTGCTGCAGGGATTGGCCGCCACGGAATCCTCCTTCCTGCCCAGAGAGAGCATCGACGGCGGCAATGGCCTCTTCCAGATTACCAGGGTACCGGTAACCGTGACAGCGGCTGCCGAAAGATTCTTTCCCCCGGATGGACGTCTATTGACTGATCCCCGCTATAACTCCTTTCTCGGGGCAGCTACCCTGAAACACTATCTGGCCGAAATGAAGGAAGATCTTTTTCTTGGCCTGCTGGCGTACAACATCGGACCCAAAAACGGCGGTCTGCGCTTTATCATGCAACAGTACGGGGCGACGGACTTCATCACTATCCAGCCCTATCTGCAGCAGCTTCCCCGGGACTACCCTATCCGGGTCCTCTCCTATTCTCTGGCCTTCCGAATCCACGAAAAAGAAGGCCACTTGCTGGCCTACGAAGAGGGTAAAAATGCCCTGCGCATACAGAGTCTGGGCATCCCCGGCCTGATCGAGGAGGTACGCAAATGAAGGAACAAATTAAGCGGATAGAGGCAAATACGGAGTTTTTCATTACCGAAGGCTGCCATATCATCGAACTCCTGCAGGCCGGAGACGACCCGCATCTTTCGATCGCACGAGCACGACTGGAGCCTGGAATGATTACACGCTGGCATCGCCTGACCGGAACCATAGAGCGGTATGTCATCCTCGAAGGGCGCGGCTTGGTCGAGGTCGGCCAGCTTCCTGCCCAGGAAGTTCTCCCCGGCGACGTGATATTGATTCCAGCCGGATGCCGCCAGCGCATCAGCAATACCGGCCGGGCAAACCTGCTCTTTCTCGCCATCTGCACCCCACCGTTCAGAGCTGAAAATTATGAAGATATCGAAGAGCCTCCGCTGCAATTCTCCTCATCTTAGATTTATGCCTGTCCCGCCATCCCTAAGAGCCCTTAGTATTGCATTTAATAGAGGATACATAGGATATAACGAAGCGTTACAGATCAGAATTTCCATTATCGATTTTGATCTGGTAAAATAGCAGAAATTCAGCTCGAGTCGGTTTTTCTGTTGCCCGGACATGGACAGCAGGAATCTGAACGATTCAAACCTTTGGAATCCTTCCACCTCCCCGTCGTTTTTCAGATCAACTCTCGGACTGACAAGGAGGACACATGAAAAGGTTCGTCTGTTTTTCTGCTGTTGTGCTGTATGTAATGACGATGTATTCATTCCCCTGTAATGCCGCGGACAAGATCAAAATTGGCCTGTCCCTCTCCGACATCGAGATCGAACGCTGGCCGATCGAAGAAGCCATCATGCGCAGGTTGGCAAATGAACATGGCGCTGAATTGATATCTCAAGTCGCCAATCATGACACCAGTCTGCAGAACGCCCAGATAGCCAATATGGTCGATCAGGGTGCCGATGTGGTCATCATTATCGCCGAAGACGGTGCAACTGCGGCGGTAGCAGTTGCCAAAGCCGCAGAGGAGGGTATTCCCTGCATTTCCTATGACCGCCTTATAAAGTCCGACAAGCTCGCGGCCTATATCTCCTTTGACAACATAGAAGTAGGACGAATCCAGGCCCGTGCCATTGTCGACAGGGTTAACAGAGGCAATTTCGTCCTGCTTGGAGGCAGTCCGACTGACAATAATGCCGTCCTGTTGCGCAAAGGCCAGATGGAGATCATTCAGCCCCTGATTGACCAGGATAAGATCAGAATCGTTGCCGACCACTGGGTAAACAACTGGGCGCAGGCAAAGGCTGCCGCAATCATGCAGGACATTCTGAACTCCCAGGACAACAGGATCGATGCCGTGATAGCCTCAAACGACAGCACAGCTCTCGGCGCCCTGCAGGCCATGAAGACTGCCGGTCTCGCGGGCAAGGTACCTCTATCTGGTCAGGACGCCACAGCCGCAGGCTGCAAGGCAATTGTCGAAGGCGAACTCACCATGACGGTTTTCAAGGATGTCCGCCGCCTGTCACCGATTGCAATTGACCTGGCAATCAAACTCGCCAGAAAGGAAAAGCTCGAAGGGCTCCGACAGGTCCCTCTCGCGGAACTCACCGTCGACAGCACAATGCAGGGCAGCGTACCCTGCCGTTTTCTCAAGGTCGTCAAGATCGATAAGGACAATCTGTATGAAGAAATAATTCTCAACGGTTTCCAGCAGTACGATGATCTCTACAGAGATATTCCGGCAAACAGAAGGCCACCCCGCCCGTGATGGTCGAGGAAGTGGCCCGTAGCCAGCAACTGAGCAACACATCAACACAGAGGATTTCCCCCATGACCATCCGTAAACTACGCAGGATCACCTCAAGCCAGCCAACTCTCGAAGGGGCCGGGGTCCATCTCAAACGGGCTT
Organism: Desulfobulbaceae bacterium; assembly: GCA_020049575.1. Lineage (GTDB taxonomy): Bacteria > Desulfobacterota > Desulfobulbia > Desulfobulbales > Desulfocapsaceae > Desulfoprunum. The sequence continues at coordinate 16,761 of JAIFKM010000082.1, read as the reverse complement.
TCGGTTTTCACAATACAGACGAGTATGATCCCTTCCTGCTCTTCGACGATTTCCGTTCTGATCGACCCAAGGAGTATCTGAAAGGATTTCCCTGGCACCCGCACAGGGGAATCGAGACCATCACCTATGTCCTCAAAGGCGATGTCGAGCATGAAGACAGCCTCGGCAACAAGGGCACGATTTCATCAGGCGATGTCCAGTGGATGACTGCGGGCAGCGGTATCATTCATCAGGAAATGCCAAAAGGCGACCCGGACGGACGCATGCACGGGTTCCAGCTCTGGTGCAACCTGCCGGCCCGCGAGAAGATGTGCGCTCCGCGCTATCGCGATATCACCAGCAGTCAGATTCCAGAACTGATCCTGACTGATGGGCCCCGGATACGCATCCTCTGCGGTCAGGTCGGCGAACTCAGGGGCCCAGTGCAGGATATCTCCATCGATCCACAGTATCTTGACATTGCCATGCCGCCCAAGGCCCAACTCAACCACCCAATCCCGGCTGACCATACCTGTCTCGCCTATGTGATCGATGGCTCTGCATGTTTTTCCCCGGAAGAGTCAGATGAATCAGGCAATGGCTGCCTGCTTCTTTTTACTGCCGGTGATGAAATTGCAGTCCGGACAAACGACGAATCCGTGCGATTTCTCCTTCTTTCTGGAAAACCGCTGCATGAACCTATCGCCTGGCAGGGACCGATTGTGATGAATACCGAGGAGGAACTCCGCGCCGCATTCAGGGAGTACCAGCAGGGGACATTTCTCAGACACCAGCGGCACTAGTGAAACAGTCTTCACTTCTTTGGCTCAACCCCGAGGACTTCGATCCTCTTCCGGGCTGAACAGTACCGCCAGTGTCCTGATTCCACCGAGCGAAAGCAGGAGAGCGGCAAAACCCAAAAGCGTGCTGCCTGTCAGGGAGGTATGGGAATAGAGCATGACGATCAGTTCCCTGATGATGAAGATGATCGCCGGGTCGATCATGCTGTGCAAGCGGATGCGTCTGACCTTCAAGTATTCGATGAAACTGCGGAACAACTCGATCATCACCAGAAAGGTCAGGATATCTGTCACTGTGCGGGAAAGATCGAGATCAATGAAGTGAAGATCAAACAACAGGTTGAGAGGATAGAGGACTTTCAAAAGTCCCAGTGCAAGGACAAAAATAATATAAACGATCAACACATTGATGATGTAACCGGCCGCTGCGTTGAAAAATTTCAGCACCCGCCCTTCTTTCTCTTTTTCCATCCCGTATCTCCCTTAATTTTCTTTATGCCAAGAGATAACAGGGCGGCATGTGTCTGGGATGAGTTTTTTGTGAGGATATTATAAAGATGCCACGAGACATCTCTCGGCCGACTCTGCAGAAAACATCGATCATCGGGTATTTTCAAGAAGGGACATAACTTTCTGCCTGACTGCGGCAACCGGAAGTTCCGCCAACCTGGCCCGCTCTATCCAGGCGAACCGACCGTGCTGGATACCTGAAAAGACGGCCGGGATGTGATCGCTGAACAGGGCTAGCCCGGGAATCTGCATATGTACGGCGATATGGGTCGGTCCCGTGTCGTTGCCAACAACAAAGGCGGCGTTTTTCAAGACACCGGCAAGTCTGAATATATTCAGATATCTGCCGTCCGCCTCCAGCAGCATATCACAGCTGATCTTCTGGCAGAGTTCCATTTCATCTGGACCGGGAACCGTCACCAGGCGCAATCCCTGAGCCAGCAACCCTTCAGCCAGTTCGCCGAAATAGGGCCAGCGTTTTTCAGGATGTTCAGCTGAGCCGCCCGGAATGAGGACTATATACGGACGGCGATCAAGGCCTGCCTGCTGAAGAATATCGCCAACATCATCAGCCATCCAGGAGACATCGCAGCGCAGGGTGTGTACCACAGGCACACCCGCCAGTTGCAGGCAGATGGCGAAATGATCGGCGGCGCTGCGATCGGTCGGCCTCCTGCAGTGATAAGAACAGCCAGGAGCCCCGCCAACCCACGGGGTTCCCCGAAAAAACCAGCGGTAATAGAAATCCGTACGGCCCACCTGCTGCAGATCGTAGACCAGGTCGAAGCATTCCGCCCGTAGCCGTTGCCGAAGGGAAAACATTCTATCGAGCCGGAAGCGGGAATCGCGCGGATCGATGAAAACCCTGTCAGCCCAAGGACAGCGCTCCATCAAGGTCCGATAGGACGGCGTCGTTAAAACGGTGATCTCAGCCCGGGGATGATGCCGGCGAATATCATGTATCGCGCCCTCCGCCTGCATGATGTCCCCGAGGGCGCTCAGCTTGACGACAAGAATTCGCTCCATGGTCCGCATCAATCGAGTGCAGTATAGGATTCGTAGGATTTTTCTTCAATCACCTGCGAGCCGAGCAGCTCATTGATCTGGTATTTCAATCCGGCCCGCAGGTCATTGGTCATATAGACACTCCTGGCCAGTTCGATGAATCTTCGCCCGAAATCCTGCTCTTTTTCACACAGCCTTATGGCATCCTCGATCTCCCACAAACGCTCATTCGCCCTTCGCAAATCGGCAACCACATCCATTAATCCTGGCGGATTGCTGATCTCACGATCCCGGATGGTGACCAGGAGTCCAAGTTCATGGGAAATATTTTTCAGCTTCCGGGTCTCATGTATGCGCTCGCTCTTGATCTGCAGGATGGTGATTTTGTCCAGGAGTTCCCCCCAGGAGACAGGGACAAGCAATGACATATTTCTTCCCTCCAACTCATCGATTTTCTGAATGGCAACGGCCCCTCAGCGTCTGACTGAAAGAGGGCGTGGCCGGACCGACATTATTGTCAATACCGGCCAGAAAGTCAACAGATTCGCGGCGAGGCGAAGACAGCGGGCCCTCACATATTTTTCGGCAAACACTCTCAGAAGGTAGAGAATGATCGCTCTGGCCGGAGGAATATCACAATCGCATTTTTTCTCTGGCAGGTGTCCATGGATTCCGGTACAAAAGGAGGCACTCTTGCAACTTCAGAAGGTCTTCAACTCTCCACGCCAGACACGAGGAAAGAACATGTCCACCGAATATGCCGCCCTGATCCAGTTTATTAAATACGCAATCGCCGGCGGCATTGCCACCATTGCCCACATCACCATATTTCATTGTGTTGCCTGGAAGATCTTTCCCTCGCTGGGATCAAACGACCATGCCGTTCGCTTCTTCCGGCTGAAGATCCGTGAAGTGAACGACTACAGCCGGGCACGGAATTCGATGATCGGCAACATCATCGCCTTCTGCTTCTCGAACATGGTCGCCTATATCACGAACATCCTCTGGGTATTCGAGCGCGGCCGACATTCCCTGGCCCTGGAAATACTGCTCTTTTATCTGGTATCAGGGATCAGCACCATGATAGGCACCATCCTCATGGGAGTTCTCATCAAACGCTTCGGACTGCTGACCACCTATGCCTTCGTCGCTAATATCGTTTCAGCCGTTCTGATAAATTATGCCTTAAGAAAATATTTCATTTTCCTCGGTTAATCAGAAAATCCTCCCGAAAAGTTGCGCTCCATGGCATAGTTACGAAAGGATTATGAGAATGGGTCCGGCGCCCGACAATTCTCTTCTCAGGAGCTCAGACAACAGGAAGGTTATCATGAACAACTCAGATCAACCCCTTTGGGACTGGACGCTGCGGCGGATTCGCAAGATTTGGCCCCTGGGTGATTCAGGCAAGCTCAAGAATGTTGTTGATCCGGAATTGCCGGAGAGTGATGTCCAGAAACTGCGAAACAAGATCAACGCCTGCCTGGAGGCCAGAGGCGGAGAGATGTCCGCCCGATCCCGCGCCGCCGAGCTCGGGGAAGCCTATCTCGTCCTCAGCCCTTTGGGCAGAAGGCGGTTTCTCGAATTGCTGGCAAGAGAATATGATGTGGACAACGAGGCCATAGAAAAGGCCATTGAGGATCGACGTACGAGCGATGCCCCGGAGCAGAACCGGAAGGCAACATCGCGCTTGCGTCAACTGCTCGAACCTCCCCGCACCCGGCTTCTTCGCCAATTCAACGAGCTCCAGGAAGGGGTGAAATTCCTGGTCGACCTGCGCTCGGAACTGATGGGCTGGGCCCAGAAAGATCCGGAGCTCAAGGCTCTCGATCAAGACGTCTATGGCCTGCTGGCATCCTGGTTTGACATCGGCTTTCTTGATTTGCAGCAGATTACCTGGAAAACCCCCGCCGCTCTGCTGGAAAAACTCATCGAGTACGAGGCGGTCCATGCCATCCGTTCCTGGGATGATCTGAAAAACCGCCTGGGAGACGACCGCTGCTGTTTCGCCTTTTTCCATCCACGCATGCCCGACGAACCGCTTATCTTTGTCGAGGTCGCACTGGTCAACGGCATTTCGACCAGCATCCATGAGCTCCTTGACGAAAAGGCGCCGGTTGGCAATCCCAAAAAAGCCGACACGGCAATCTTTTATTCGATTTCGAACTGCCAGACCGGCCTGGCCGGTGTGAGTTTCGGAAATTTCCTGATTAAACGGGTGGTCTCCGCCCTGACGGCCAAGTTGCCGAACCTGAAGACCTTCTCCACCCTCTCGCCCATACCCGGTTTTATGAAATGGTTGCAGAACGAGGCAGACGAACTGCAACTCAGTGAGCGGGAAAGATTGGTTCTTGACCTCATAAAAAATCCGATTCCCGATCAACCTGGATTGCTGGAGATGCTCCGGAGTAAAAACGGGACGCATGAAGAAGAGGCCAGATCACTCTTCCAGCCAGGTCTCCTGCGGCTCGGGGCCCGTTATCTGGTAACGGCCAAACGGGGCAAACAGGCCAGCGACCGGGTCGCTCATTTTCACCTCTCCAACGGCGCACGAATTGAGCAGATTAACTGGGCTGCCGACCTCTCAGAAAAAGGCCTGCAGCAATCGGCGGGGCTCATGGTCAATTATCTTTACAAGCTACCGGATATAGAAAAAAACCATGAGGCATACAGCGGACACGGAGAAATCACCACTTCATCGGCAGTGCGCAAACTCCTGTAAAAAGCCTCTCCTCGAGACTGGCAGTCTCCATTATGGGGAGAGCTTGCGGGGCATCGATCCCGTAGCGGATCGATGCCTGATACATCGGCAATTACAACCTATTTCTTCCCCCGAATGGCCTCACGCACCTGGCCATCACCGAGAATTTTCTCTATCACGTCAGCAAGTTGTTCATTGAGCATGGCCTCAAGGTCCGGAATATCTGGTTTTGTTGCTCTTTCCTTGCTGATTTCGCGCTTGTAATCCTTGGTCAGCACAGTCCCATTGTTATTCACTTTCAGCTTGATCCTGGTTTTGGCATCTGAATTATACAGAAGGCCGCTCTTGGTTTTTGTCACCGTAACCATCAGTTCCTCGATCGCTATCGACACGGTAATATCCGCCCGGCCAACGCGAGTCAATCCCTGCTGACTGAAGCCATCCGCTAGACGCTCAGCCAGCATGATCTGGGGGGATACCTGATTGAACAACATGATTGAGGCTTCATTTTTTATGGAATATGTAACCACTTGTTTTTCGAAACGATCGTCTTGGCTGTCGACATAGATTTCAATACCCGGCGGATACACGCCGGTTGGCTGAGCTTCAAGCGCCGGATTAAGATTGGTCTTATCCGGCAAAGTTGCAGCGCAACCCGACAGCATCACGGCAATGATCAGGAGCAGCAGTCTTTTCATACAATTCCCCTCTTGTTGTGTTTATTCGGCTCAGCCCCGATTGCGGCAATTTCTATCGACACAGCCTGATACTTTTTCCTGCATTTTATAATTTCTTCAACCAATGTCATAGCACATCTTACCTGCATCAGCCCTTCTTTTCCAGTCAAACATCAATGGGCATCCCATAACTCATTGTATTTCCACAACAGGACAAATGTTTTCGGATAATTCATAGAACAACAACTGTTGTGGGGTGGATTTTCCCTTGCAGAATTGAAACATTTGTTTTATTCCTTTGTTTCAAACAAATGTTTATCATCGGAAAACATATGACAGATTGTTCACAGAGCACGAAAGAAAGGATCCTTGCAGCAGCCGGAGACATCTTCGGCCGGGAAGGATTCAAGGCTGCCACGATTCGCGGCATTGCAAAAGCTGCAAACGCCAATATCGCTGCCATCAACTACCACTTTCAAGGAAAGGAAGGCCTCTATGCGGCAGTGCTCGAAAATGTCTTTCATCAGGGTTTCACCAGATTTCCCTCAAAGCTTGGAATAGAGGAATCGGCACCACCGGAACAGCAACTCCGGGCTTTTATCAAAGGCATGTTTTATAGACTCCTGAGCCGGGATGGCTGGGGCGGACTTTCCGGCCAGGGGCGATTGATCGCCCGGGAGTTGCTCGAGCCGACACCGGCATTCGAAAGGATCCTCGACAAATATATCAAGCCTCATAAAGACAGGCTGGTGTCCATTCTTGTCGCCATGATGGGTAAGGACATTGGCCCTCGATACCTGCTGCCCTGCGCTATCAGCATCATCGGCCAGTGCATCTATTATGCCCTGGCAGGGCCGGTCATCACCAAAATCGCCGTGGAGGACAGCCCGATCGAGGACAACCTCGACCGTCTGGCGGAATTTGTCTGGCTGTTTTCGCTGGGTGGCATAGAGAGAATCCGTTTAGAGACAACGCATACTGTCGACAACACGCCATTGCCGCATTAATCATCCATCCCGTTTCCCTTGCAGAGGACTCAATGAAAAAACGGTTGCAGATTATCCTTCCCCTTCTTTTTGTGCTCGGCATAGGATTCTATCTCTATGACCATTTCACCAATTCCCAGGATGACTCGGTACTGAGGCTCTCTGGCAACATTGAAGTGACCGAGGCCCAGATGAGCTTCAAGATTCCCGGCAGGCTCGAGGAACGACTGGTAGATGAAGGCGACCCGGTTCGCATCGGCCAACCCCTGGCACGACTCGAGAAGACCGACCAGAAGATAGCGGTGGCCCAGGCCGAGGCCAACCTGGCCTACGCCCGGGCGGTACTGGCAGAACTGCAAGCGGGCAGCCGCAGTCAGGAGATCGAGACAGCACGGGCAGAACTTGACAAGGCCGTGGCGGCAGAGAAGTCAGCCGCAGTCAGGCTGGATCAGGCACAAGCGGATGTGGCACGTTACACTGTCCTGTACAGAGAGGGCGGGGTCAGCAAGAGGGTATTTGAAACCTATACAACCCAGTTTGAGACCGCCAAAAACGCCAGGGATGAAGCCCTCTCCCGCATAAAGCTTGCAAAGGAGCAGCTCGACCTGCGCACGATCGGACCAAGACAGGAGTTGCTCGATCAGGCCCGGGCAAAAGCCAAGGCGGCGGAAGAAGCCTTGAACCAGGCCAAGCAGCAGCTCAGGAATACCGAAATCACCTCTCCACTCGACGGAGTGGTGCTCAGCAACTCGGCCGAGGTTGGAGAATACCTCAATCCAGCGACACCCGTCATCACCGTGGCAGATGTCGCCCGGCCCTGGTTGCGGGCCTATATCAACGAAACAGATTTGGGCCGGATACATTTGCAGCAGAAGGTCTCGGTCAGTTCGGATTCTTTCCCAGGCAAAGTCTATGCCGGCACGATCACCTTCATCAGCAGTCAGGCCGAATTTACCCCAAAATCGGTGCAGACCTTCGAAGAACGGGTAAAACTGATGTACAGGATCAAGATTGATCTACAAAACCAGGAAAACGAACTGAAGCCTGGCATGCCGGCAGATGCAGTCATCAATCTCACAGCCCGTTAAAACAAGGGCCGCTCTTTTCAATACAGACAATATGCAGCCGAACACCACAACACCCGAAAACCTGCCGGCGATAGAAGCAGACGGGCTGAGCAAGACCTTCGGCGAGGTGAAGGCCGTCGACCGCCTGACTCTGCAGGTCTATCCAGGAGAGATTTTCGGCCTGGTCGGACCAGACGGTGCCGGTAAATCGACAAGCCTGCGGATGCTGGCCTCAATCATGGACCCCAGCTCGGGGTCGGCCAGGATAGCCGGCTGCGATGTCAGCCGCGAAGCAGCCAAGGTCAAGGAGCATCTGGCCTATATGAGCCAGCAGTTTGGCCTGTACAGGGACCTTACCGTCCAGGAGAATATAGATTTCTACGCCGATCTCTACGGTGTGACTCAAAAAGGCCGTAAGGCCAGGATCGAAGAACTCCTCGATTTCAGTCATATGCGCCCCTTCGTCAATCGCCGGGCAGGCGACCTCTCCGGAGGCATGAAGCAGAAGCTGCAGCTCGCCTGCGCCCTCATCCATACCCCGAAAGTCCTGTTGCTCGACGAACCGACGAATGGCGTCGACCCTTTGAGTCGACGTGATTTTTGGCGGATTTTGCACAGACTCCGGCAGGACCGGGTGTCAATACTTCTTACCACCGCATATCTCGATGAGGCTGAACGTTGCGACCGGGTCGGCCTTATCAACCAGGGCAGGATCATCGCAGTCGGTACCCCGGAAGAAATCAAACGGTTGATGCAGGGCAGGATATTGACCATACGAAGCAATGAAGCCCGAAAGATCCTTGCAATCCTGCAGGGCCGACTCTCCACAATCAGCGCTAATGTCTTCGGAGATACTGTCCACCTCGTCTGCCGCGACATTGAGGAGACTGAAAAACTTGCCCGGCAGGTAATTCAGGAGGCCGGGTATCCCGTCAATCAGATCCAGGAAGCACCCCCAACCCTTGAGGATGTGTTCGTCAGTGTCCTCGGGCATGACGGCAGCCACCCAACAAGGAAACCGCTACGGCAACAAAAGCAGGCTTTCGCATCTCATGCCGCCACGGCTTCCAGGGAAATTGCCGTTGAGGTTCAACACCTGACCCGGCGCTTCGACAGTTTTATCGCGGTTGACGATATGTCGTTTCAGGTGCAGCGGGGACAGATTTTCGGCTTTCTCGGACCAAACGGCGCCGGTAAAAGCACGACCATCCGCATGCTCTGCGGATTGCTGCGGCCAAGTTCCGGCAATGGCACTGTCGCCGGTTTCAATATCAGAACCGAGACCGAGGAAATAAAACTTCGCATCGGTTATATGAGCCAGAAATTCTCTCTTTACGAAGATCTGACGGTTGAGGAGAACATTGATTTTTACGGCGGCATCTACGGACTCTCCGGCAATCGTCTGGATCTTCGCCGGGACTGGGCCGTAGAGATGGCCGGACTGACCGAACACCGCAAGAGTCTCACCGCTGTATTGAGCGGCGGCTGGAAGCAGCGCCTGGCCCTGGCCTGTGCCATTCTCCATGAACCACCGATCGTTTTTCTAGATGAACCGACCAGCGGTGTCGACCCCCTGAGCCGGAGGCGCTTCTGGGACCTCATCTACAGCATGGCTGACCAGGGTATTACCGTCTTCGTCACAACTCACTACATGGAAGAGGCTGAATACTGCGACCGGATTGCCCTGATCTACGGCGGCAAGATGATCGCCGCCGGATCGCCCCTCGAACTCAAGACCCGTTCGATGCAGGATGAGATCATCGACCTGCGCTGCCCTGACCCGCAGGCCCTGGCTGAACCATTGCGGTTGCTGCCCGGAGTACGGGATGCCGCCCTTTTCGGCTCGGGATTGCATATTGTCACAGCCGATGCCGAGGCTGCCAGAAAAGAAATCAACCGTTTCCTGCAGGAAAATTCCATTGCAGAAGCAACTCTGGCCACTATTTTGCCAAGCATGGAGGATGTCTTTGTCTCCCTGATAGAGGAAGTCGACCGCCGGAATCTCTCCGCTGACCAGCCCGGAGACCGGCCATGAACCTCAGGCGATTGGCCGCCGTGGCCCGCAAAGAGACTCTCCACCTGATACGGGATTGGCGGAGCCTGACTCTGGCCCTGGCCATCCCGCTGATCCTCATCCTGCTCTACGGCTATGCATTGACCCTTGACCTGCGCCAGGTTCCGACCGTTGTCTGGGACCAGTCCAAAACCAGCACCAGTCGAGAGCTCCTCAGTCTCTTTCAGAACTCCCCCTCATTTTCGATCAGAGGATATTACGACTCCTTTACCGGCCTGCAGAAAGAACTCGACAGCGGCCGGGCGATGATCGCTCTTGTCATCCCTGCCGACTTCGCAAACAAAGTGCAGGCCGCAAAGCCGGTGAAAATCCAGATCATCGGCGACGGCAGCGATGCCAACACCTCAAGGCTGTCAATGAACTATGCAGCGGCGGTAGCTGGTCTTTTTGCCCGTACGGTGGCCGCCGAACAGATGCAACTCAAGGGACGGGGAGAACTCAAACCGCCGGTGGAAATGAAAGAGCGCTCCTGGTACAACCCGGACCTGCGCAGCCAGAACGTGCTCATCCCGGGCATCATCGCCCTCGTCATGATTGTTGTGGCGGCCATGCTGACCAGCACCACCATTGCCAGGGAGTGGGAGACCGGCACCATGGAGCAGCTTATCAGCACCCCACTGCGGGCCCCCGAACTGATCTTCGGCAAGGTCGTGCCTTATTTCGTCATCGGCATGACCGACGTGGTAATGGCCGTCTTGATGGGCAAATATATCTTCGCCGTACCGATCGTCGGCAGCACCCTGCTGCTCTTTGCCATGTCCGCCCTGTTTCTGATCGGCGCCCTGTTTTTCGGTATGACGCTGAGCATCACCCTGAAGTCCCAGGTCCTGGCCAACCAGATCGCCATCGTCGCCGGCTTTCTGCCGACGCTGCTGCTCAGCGGCTTTGTCTTCGCCATCGAAAACATGCCGCTGCCGCTGCAGCTCATCACCTACATCGTCCCGGCCCGCTACTTCATCGCCATCCTGCGCGGCATTTACCTGAAGGGTATAGGCCTGGAAATACTCTGGGCGGACGCCCTCTTTCTCGGCATCTATTCGCTCTTCATGATCATCCGGGCAAACCGCGCGTTCAAATTCAAGTTGGAGTGAGCTATGCTGCGACGTATTCAGAGAATGCTCATCAAGGAGTTCCTGCAGATGCTGCGCGACCCGCGGATGCGGGTGGTCATCTTTGGCGTGCCGGTGATTCAGATGACCATCATGGCCTTCGCCCTGACCACTGATGTCATGAACATCCGTACCGCCGTGCTCGACATGGACAAGACGCCGGCCTCGAGAGAACTGATCGAAAGTTTTACGGCGGGCAACTATTTCCGCATCTCCTCATATCTCCAGTCTGACCGTGAACTGAGCGGAGTCCTTGATCGCGGCGATGTCCGCGCCGTGCTGCAAATTCCCTCAGGTTTCGGCAAAGATATTCATTCTGAACGAACAGCCACCTTCCAGCTCATCACCGACGGCACCGACAGCAACAGCACCGCCATCGCCCTCGGCTACGCCGGCATGATCGTCAGCGAGTACAGTGATGCCCGCCAGATGGACCGCCTAGCCCGCAAGGGCATCACCACAAAGCCGGTGCAGATCGAGACGGTCAGCCGGGCCTGGTTCAACCCCAATCAGGAAAGCCGCTTCTATTATGTGCCCTCGCTGATCGCCACCATGCTCTTCATCTTCAGCCTCATGCTGACCAGCATCGGCATCGTCCGGGAAAAAGAAATCGGCACGATCGAACAGGTAATGGTGACACCGATTCGCAGTCTTGAATTTATCCTCGGCAAAACCATCCCTTATATGATTACCGGTTATATCTCGATGACCATCATGCTCTGCGTGGCCTTTGTCGTTTTTGATGTCCATGTCCGCGGCAGTCTGCCCTTCCTCTATGCCGTAACCGGTATATATCTGGTCGGCAACATGGGTCTCGCCCTGATCATCAGCGGCAGCGCCTCGACCCAGCAGCAGGCCCTTCTTACCAGCTTTCTGGTGCTCATGCCTTCGGTTATGCTCAGCGGTTTCATGTTTCCGCTGAACAACATGCCCGATCCGGTCCGCTATGCCACCCTCTTTAATCCGATGCGGTGGTATCTCGAAATTCTGCGCGGCATTGTCATGAAGGATGTCGGACTGGCGGTTCTTTGGCCGGCGATCACAGCCCAAGCCGGGCTCTCCCTGACCTTTCTCATCGTTGCGGCAGCACGATTCAAAAAAACACTGTCATGAAAACATCACATTGCGAGTTCACTATGACCAGATCCATCTCTTTTCTGCTCCTGCTGATTCTCTGTCTGCCTGGCCCTGCCTTGAGCCAAGGCACCGCGCCCAGGACCATCACCCTGGTCGAGGCCATCAACATTGCCCTGCAGAACAATCCGTCGATCGAGGAAGCCAAGGCTAAGCGAGAAGGGGCCCTTGCCGATATCAAGGGGGCGCAGGCTGATTTTTTGCCGAAGGCTTCGACCCTTTACAGCTATACGCGGCTCGCAGAGCAGCCCTTCCAAAGAGTCAATGGCTTGGAACGTTTTATCGGCGATGAAAACGCCCACCACTGGGATGTGTCCCTGACCCAGCCTCTCTTCACCGGCTTTGCCCTCACCAGCAAAAAGAAGATGGCCGAAATTGCCGCTGAAATCCAGGAGATTGAAAGCGAACGGGTGGCCATATACGTCAGTCAGGACCTCAGGATCGCCTGGTTTGAAACACTTTTCAGTCAACGCCTCGGGCAGGTGGCAGAGGAAAACACCGCGGCACTCACCGCTCATCTGAAAACCGCCCAGGGCTTTTACGACCAGGGCCTCATTTCCCGCAACGACCTCCTCAAGGCGGAGGTGGCGCTGGCTCAGGCCAGGCAGGACAAAGAAAGGGCAACCGCCGATATCGATATTGCCCGTTCCCGTCTTGCTACTATACTTGGAATCGAGATTCCCCAAAGTGACCTTCTGGAAGACATCAACTCCATTGAACCGGCACCACTGCTGCTGACTGAACTGACAGGCGAAGCACTATCGAACAATCCGGTCCTGAAAAGCTACCGACTTGGGCTTTCTCAGTATGACAACAGTATCAAGCTGGCCGGCAGCACTGCTTATCCAACGGTCGCACTGGTGGGGAAATACGAGCAGAATGGCAATGACCTGGGGGCGGAAATCAACTCCTATACCAATGAGCGCAATGCCGCACTCGTTTTGACGGCACAATGGGATTTTTATGATTGGGGCAAGACCAGCGCCGCGGTTGCCAAACAGCAATCGGAGAAAAAAGCCCTGGCCGAAAGGGTGAGGGCCATGGAAGATCAGATCCGGCTTGAGGTCAAGCGTGCCTTTCTCGATCTCCGTGTTGCCGAGACCAATATCGGTACAGCCAGACAGGGACTCGTCCAAGCCAAAGAGAATTGGCGGATCACAGAACTGCAGTATCAGAACCAGGTGGCTACATCTACGGACGTCCTTGACTCAAGGACTCTGCTCATTCAGGCAGAAAGCAACAGTTTTAGAGCCCTTTATGGCTACAGAATCGCCCTGGCGAGACTGGAGCGGGCTGTCGGCCGAAGATAAACAGGAGGGGTAAACCCAGTCTCGCGGACTCCCGGCAAGGAGAAGATTCTTGCCCCGAAGAAGTCTTTCGTGGTAGGGTCAAGCCTTGCCCGCATGCTGCATCTACAGATACTTGCACATATTTTTTTTTGACTTCATCGACCAGAACATGCCTTACTCCTGCCAAACCCCCAAACGCTTTTGCCTGTCTGTGGTACTCCTCAGTATATTCTGCATGCTTGCATCCGCCTTCGCCGCATCCCCGGAGGTAGATACAACTACGCCGCCGCAGCAGGCCATGACCATTGGCCAGGCTGCTATCCTCGGCGTTGTCGAAGGCCTTACCGAATATCTTCCGGTAAGCTCCACCGGCCATCTTCTCCTCGCTGAACGCATCATGGGGATAGGCGGAGGCACCTTTTCGTCCTCACAGGAAGCACAGCAGACGCGGGACGCCACTGATGCCTACACCATCTGTATCCAGGCAGGCGCAATAATCGCCGTGCTGGGTCTCTACTTTCGGCGGGTAACCCAGATGATGCTTGGACTTCTGGGTCGAAGCCCGATCGGCCTGCGGTTATGCATCAATGTCGTAATCGGTTTTCTGCCAGCAGCGGTGATCGGCCTACTGTTCAATACGACAATCAAGGCCTGGCTGTTCGGCCCCTGGCCTGTCGTCATCGCATGGTTCGTCGGAGGAGTGATGATCCTCGCCGTCTACTGGTGGAAGCAGAGACAAACCGGATCGAGGAGTACAACGGGTGTCTCGCTTGAAGAACTGACCTGGAAAATGTCGCTTGTCATCGGCATCGCCCAGTGCATCGCCATGTGGCCGGGGGTCAGCCGCAGTCTGATCACTATCGTCGGAGGGATTGTGGCAGGAATGAGCCTGCCGGCTGCCGTTGAGTTCAGTTTTCTGCTTGGAGTTCTGACCCTGGGGGCAGCCACGGCCTACGACACCCTCAAGCATGGACAGCAGATGCTTGAGACGTTTACTCCCCAGGCCCTGATTGTCGGCCTGATCTTCGCCTTTCTGTCGGCGATCGTTGCCATCAAATGGATGGTCGCCTACCTGAACAGGCATGGCCTGGCAATTTTCGGTTACTATCGGGTGATACTCGCTCTGGTTGTCGCCGCCATGCTGATGACCGGTAGGATTTAAGCGAAAACCAGCCGAACAGCCTGCAACAGATGAAACCCAAAAAGCTGGAGGAACCATTTCTATGCTGAAAATAGACATCCCGGGCGGCCTTTCTCTTGAGATTGCCCACCTTATCCTTGATTATAATGGAACAATCGCATTGGATGGCGAGGTTTGCAGCGGCGTGCGGGAACGTCTTATCAGACTGGCCGAAAATATGCAGATCAATATTCTTACCGCCGATACCCATGGCACAGTGGCCGAAAAAATCGCTGGTCTGCCCTGCAATCTCACGGTCATTGCCGATCATGATCAAGATCGTGCCAAATTACGCGTTCTCTCAGATCTGGAGGCGCACAAGACCATTGCCATCGGCAACGGCAAAAATGACAGGCTGATGCTGCAGCATGCCGCTCTGGGAATTGGTATTATCGGGCCGGAAGGGGCCTGCAGTGCCATCGTTCTAGCAGCCGACCTTCTCTGCTCCACCATCCACGACGCCCTCGATCTCCTCCTCTTTCCCAAACGCCTGCAGGCCACCATGAGAAATTAACGGGGAACGACAACACAAAGTCGTTTCAGGCAACTCTCAGACAGTGTCCGGGATACAACGCACAGCCTCGTCGGGAATCCACAACGTCACAGATTCGCCGACCAGGACCGGTCTGGCTCGGTACATCTCGGAAGATATGCTGAAGTTGAAGCTAATCCCCGCATCCACCTGCAGCCTGATCAAACCCTTCTCTTCCACGGTACCGGTCACCCTGCCATGAAGCCGGTTGCCGGTTTGGTCAGCACTTATTTCTTCGAGAATGCTGATTTCCCCCTGATCGATAGTCAGAAAGAAATGTTGTGATACTGGGACTGAGGCTGCAGGCAGACTGATGTTCAACTGCTCGGCCAGTCGGTAGGTACTGCGCTTTTCACCGCGCTCAAGCAATTCGGCATGGTAGACTTTGTCGGTTGCACATTCGGATATTTTGCCATGTTCCAGATGCAGACAATGATGGGCCAACTCCTCTTCCTGCGAAAGGTAATGGGTTGAGAAAATGATAGAGGTATTCTCTGTACGATTGATTTCTGCCAGAATATCGAGGATGATTCTCTGATTCTCGCTATCAACATTGGCAGTCGGCTCATCACAGAGGAGAACCCTCGGCCTGACAGCCAGGGCCCTCGCCAAAGCTACTCTCTTGGTTTCGCCACCGGAGAGTTTATGAGCCTCAGCCTCGATGAAACCATCCATGCCGACTAATTTAAGAGCCTCAAACACTCTTTGCCGTCGTTCAGTTGAACCGATCTTCCGCATCCTCAGACCAAATTCAACATTTTTGGCCACCGTCCCGGTAAAAAGCAGTGGTGACTGGTCGACAAGAACTACTTGCCGGCGTAGTTCCAGGAGATCTTTTTCGTTGTTGCTGACCTTTTGCGAGCAAAAATGCATCGCCCCTGCATTCGGCTTGTCCAGGAAAGCCAGAATCTTTAACAAGGTGGTCTTTCCGGCTCCGTTCGGACCTGTAAGGGAATAGATACGCCCACACCTGATCGCCAGACTGGCAATATCCAGAATTTTCCGGCCCCCCAGGATTTTCTCCACGGCTGTCATTTCATAGAGCATCAGACATGGTCCTTCCCTGGAAAAAATGAAAAAGGAGATTCACCCCAAAGGCTATAAACATCAGGACAATACCGAGGGCAACGGCGAGAACATATTCTCCCTTATCATACTCAAGGGCCATGGCAGTGGTCATGGTCCGGGTGAACCCCTTGGCGTTGCCGCCGAGCATCATGCCGATACCGACTTCGGCTATGACCCGCCCGAATGCAGCCACCACTGCAGCAACTATACCAAATCGAGCCTCCTTGAAGATGACGAGAGCAGTCTGGATGCGGTCGGCGCCCAGTGTCATGGCTGAGAGACGATAGCGTTCGTCGAGTCTGCTTATGGCGGCAATAACCAGAGTCGTCACCAGCGGCACAACAAGGATGACCTGGCCAATGATCATGGCCTCCTGGGTGTAGAGCAGACCAAGCGATCCGAAAACAGCCCGTCGGGAAATAAAGGCGTAAACCACCAGGCCGATCACCACGGTTGGTAGCGCCAGCAGGGTGTTGAGACAGGTGAGAACGAGCCGTTTTCCAGGGAATACGGCTTGGGCGATGAACAGCCCCGCGGGGATACCGACAAGAGCGGCGATGAAGGTCGAGAGGCCGCTGACCCTGAGCGATACCCAGACAATGTCGAGCATCTCCGCATCAAGGTGGATCAGCAGGAGCATGGCTGATAAC
>JAIFKM010000138.1 GCA_020049575.1 Desulfobulbaceae bacterium | reverse complement strand
CGAACAGCATGATCGTCGAATCCCGGAGGTAGGCCCGGCTCAAGGTCAGCTGATAGATGAGAGACGAAGGCAGCTGCTCGGAACGATAATCACCTATAAAGCTCCGTATCCCCTCCTGCAGTCGCTCAATTTCCACCAGTGCGCCGGAAAGGCGCAAGGCCTCGGTGATCTCTTCGGGGGTGGCCTCGGGTCTGCACATCCGCAGATTCTGTTCGATCGAGCCGTGAAAAAGCTCGGGCTGCTGCGGCACATAGGCAATATTGCGCCTTAGGGAGACGGGATCACGCTGGCGGATGTCCATCCCGTCAATACGTACGGCACCCATCTGGGTCGGGTAGAGCCCCATGATCAATTTGAGAAAAGACGATTTGCCTGAGCCGCTCCGGCCGGAAACGGCAATTATCTGGCCGCTCAGCATCTCGAGCGACACATTGCTGAAGACAGCAGCCCTCTCGCTTGCGTACCTCAGTCCGACGCCGGCAAGGACAATGTCGCCCTTTATTTTCAGTTCCTGATCGATCATCAGCGGGGTTGTTTCCGGATCGGATCGCATCAGCCTGTGCACCTGACCAATACTCCTGAAAACATAGCGAACCCGCACCAGCGAGTTGCAGATGGCCTGCAATGGGGAGATGACTCGCCAGACAAGCATCATCGAGGCGATCAACGCGCCGGTGGTAATGGCTCCTTCCCACACCAGAAAAATTCCATAGGTAATGACCGACACTCCGGCTGCCACCGAAAGACCATAAGCAAGGCTCTCGATGATGGCAGTCAGCCTCGAACTCCTGAAGGAAGTATAGGCTGATACGCCTGAGAGTTCCCGATAGCGGCGCAGCCAGTTGACATGCACACCGTGCAGCCTGATGACTCTGAATTTGCGCATGGTCTCGACCATCAGGGTCTGCTTCTTCACCGCTGCCAGCGCCCCGTCTTCGGTACAGCTCTGTATGCGGGGCAGCATCACCAGCCCCAGAAGAGCGTAGAGTAGGATCAGGAGTAGGGGGATTTTCACAAGTGGCCCGCCAATGACCCAGATTGCCACAAGAAATACCATGATAAAGGGTACTTCGTGGAGAGTGATGGCCAAGGGACCGGCGAAAAAGCTCCGGACTGAATCAAAATCCTTGAGTCGGGATATCTGGGCCGGAATGGATGAATTTTCGACTATTCGGGGTGGCAGAAAAAGAAGCCGCTCGAAGATGGCGGTGGTAATCAGGGCATCCAACCGTACTCCAAAGAAAGCCAAGCTGCGGGCCCGCAGAAACCGCAGAACCGATTCGAAGAGGATCGCCAGCACCGTGCCGGCCCCGAGGTAGAGGAGGGTCTCCTGCGAGCGGCTGCCGATCACCTTGTCATAGACGGCCATGACATACAGCGACGAGACCAGAGCCAGCAGATTGATCGCCAGACTGAGAGCAAAAACCTGACCGCCAACCGGTGCAAATCTGACGAAGAGCCGGCGGAACCAACGCAGGGGATTGACATCCACTTGGTCGCTGATCCTGTTTTTCTGCAGAGATTCTTCAGTCAGTGGGCTGATTTTGTAGAGGGTCGCATGGACGGAGGGAACCTCGGCCAAAGGCCGAACCCGGTCTTCGAAGGCATCGAAGACCAGGAGCAGGGAATTTTCTTCCGCAAAAACTACGTAGGGTCGTTCATTTTCGGTGTCCTGATCAATCACCAGCAGACATGGAGATATCCGCGGGTCAAAATTTTCAAGATGAATTCCGGCCTGCTGAATGCTGTAGTTGAGGTTGGAGAGGACGTTGATCACATCTATCCTGCCTATCTGATCAGGATAGTGTGGCAGAGATTCGCACAACTGATGCACCTCGCCGTCCCAACGCAGTGCCACAAGCAGGGGAGCAATACATTCAGCATAGGCCGACGGCGGCCCCGTTCGGCTCAGCCAGCCAAACGGTTCGATGGTATCGCGCAACCTCCTCGCCCTGTCTCGCAAAGAAACAATCATGCCCGCAGCTCACGGAAAGGAAGAATGGTGTGCGCCTTCGAATCGAGCGGGGCATCTTCTTGGAGTCTGCCATCGACTATATGGTATTCCCTGTCGGCCAGACGCAGGATATTCCTGTCATCGGAGACAAAAATCATCGTTGCTCGGCCCTTCAGGCGGCCCAGCGTCTTGAAGACCAGATTATAACCTTCCCGGTCCAGGCCCCGGTCGGCATTATCGAACAGGATTATCTTCGGCCGGGTGGCCAATGCCCTGGCAATGGCTATGCGCTGTTTGAGTCCCGGCGGGATAGGATCGGTGACGCTGTCGCTGAGAAGCGTCTGGAATCCCTTGGGTAGCAGGGCAATGGCATCGGTTATACCCAGATGTCCGGCTGCCAGCAGAGCATCTTCTTTTGCTACTGTGCCAAAAAAAGTCAGGTTATCCATGATCGTACCGCTGAATACCGTCGCTTTTTCAGGAAGAAAACCGATATGCCGGGAAAGCAGGGTGGGATCGACATAAGCTGGCTGGATGCCGTCGACAACGATTTCTCCCTCAGTGGGAGAGATGAGCCCGGCAAGAAGCAGAAGAAATGTCGTCTTCCCGGTTGTCTGGGCACCGACCAGAGAAATCGACTGACCTGGCGAGATCAGCAGATCTACTCCTTTGAAAAGCTCGGGACCGACACCTGTATAGGAAAAGCCGAGATTCCGGCAGCGGATCATCCCTTCTGTTCGGCCCAGTTTCTCCAGCCCCTCATTTCTCACAACCGGTAGCGAAAAGATTTCCTGGAGTTCCTGGCGATCAATAAAAAAACTCTGAAAGCGGGTCCACAATCCAAGGGCACGCTGAACCGGCTGAATAATCCTGCCGGAAAGCAGGAGACAGGCAGCCAGGCCACCGGTTCCCATATCTCCCTGAATAACTTTGAGGGCTCCGAAGGAGACGACTGCAAAAGTCATGATCTGACCAATGAGCATACCGGAACTCGAGGCAAGGCTGCTCGAGAGAGCTACTTTGTAATGAGCGGTCGACATTGCCTCCTGCAGACGATCGTTGCGACGCATGAAAAACTTTTCGAGCCCCTGGCTTTTTATCGAGTGGATACCGTTGAGAGTTTCAATCAGGAAATTGTAGCGTATCTTCTCCTTGTGATCCTGGTCCCGCACCTCGCGTTTCAAGCGCAATCCCAGCAGCCAGGAAGACAGGCAGAAAAAAACAAAGAGAATCATCGGGACGAAAAACAGGGTACCGCCAATATAGGCGATGAGGGCGAGAAAGGTCAGGACGAAAGGCAGGTCTACAAGGGTCATCAGGGCCTGGCCCGAATAAAAGCTCCTGAGCTTGGAGATCGCGGCCATTTTCTGGATATAGGCGCCGGATCCCTGTTTCTCAAAAGAGCTGACTTCGGAATTGAGAAGATGGGCCATGGCATCGCAGGACATTTTATGCTCGAACACTGCACCCGCCCACCCGGACAGAGAGGATCTGGCCATACGCAGGGCGACCTCCAGGACTGCAGCGCAGGCAACACCGGAAACAAGCAGGGTCAGGGTGCCGATGCCATGATTGGGCAGAATTCGGTCATAGGTCTGCAGCATCATCAGCGGCATGGCCAGACCGAGCAGGTTGATGACAAGTGTCGACAGCAGCAGATGCAGGGTATTGCCTTTGGCCCTGTGCTGATTGAAATCAGCCGGTGGCTTGTGGTCTCTTTCGAACATATTTACCTGTAATCGTTAAAAAGTATGTAGGCTCAAGGGTAGCATAAATCGCTGCCTCAATCCAGCCTGCAAACAAAAAAATAATGGGACAGGTCAAAAAAAGACAAAAAAAAGCTGCTGCACCTTGCTTGGTGCAACAGCTTTTGAACGCTCGTTCTACAGACTGTAGAAAATCAGCAGCCCTTTATGCCTCAGCCGCCAATTTTCTTTGCCCCGGCTTTGTCGGCCTCGGGTACGCCTTCTTTGGTCAGTCCTCCGGCGATGGCATCACGGGAGACCTTAATCTCTATCCCTTTGGCGATTTCCAGAGTGACAACCTTATCAGTCAGATTGGTGATCTCGCCATGGATACCGCCCTTGGTCACCACCTTGGTGCCTTTCTTCAACTCATTCAAGAAAGTCTGGTGCAGTTTCGCCTGTTTCTGCTGCGGTCTGATCAACAGAAAGTAAAAAACGACAAAGATAAGGATCAACGGGATAAACGAACCGAACTGGCCAAGGGCTCCACCTGCAGCGCCGGCCGCAGGATCAGCTGCAAACGCGATTCCTGTCATGGTAACTCCTCCAAGAAAAATTTAGAATAAGCCTGGAAACAGGCCTCATCGTCTGTATGCGCGGGAAAACCGCCCAATTTTGCTGGCACAATGATAATCACTGATCACCCTGCCTGCTATAAAAATCTTTGCGGAACTGGCCAAATCGATCCTCCTCGATCGCCTGCCTGATTCCTACCATCAGATGTATATAATAGTGCAGATTATGTATGGTATTAAGCTGATAGCTGAGAATTTCACGGCAGGTGAAGAGGTGGCGCAGATACGCCCGTGAATAGTTCCGGCAGGTGTAGCAGGAGCAGTTCTCGTCAACTGGCCGAGGATCGTCCCGGTACTGGGAATTCTTGATAACCAGTCTGCCCTGAGAGGTAAAGAGCGTGCCGTTGCGGGCATTGCGAGTCGGCATGACGCAGTCGAACATATCGATGCCCCGCCAGACACCCTCCACCAGATCAGCCGGAGTGCCTACACCCATGAGATAGATCGGGTACTCCTGCGGCAGGCAGGGAACCGTCGCTTCGGTCATTTCATGCATCAATTCCTTGGACTCACCGACACTGAGACCGCCGATCGCATAGCCGTCAAAACCTATATCCAGCAGGGCCTCGGCCGACGCACACCGCATGTCCGGGAACATGCCGCCCTGGACGATGCCGAAAAGCAGCTGTTCACGTTTGCTGTGGGCCTCGCGGCAACGCCTGGCCCAGCGGCTGGTCAACTCCGTCGAGCGCTGAGCCTCCACACGATCGGCCGGATAGGGAATGCAGGTATCAAGACACATCATGATGTCGGAACCAAGGCTTTGCTGAACATGAATGGCATCTTCCGGACTGAGAAAGAGTTTTGAACCGTCGATATGCGAACGAAAAGCAGCGCCCGCCTCAGTGATCTTTGCCAGATTTTTCAGGCTGAAAATCTGGAATCCGCCACTGTCGGTCAGGATGGGCCCCTGCCAGTTCATGAAATTGTGCAGACCGCCGAAATTTTCAATCAACACATGCCCAGGCCGTAGGAAGAGATGGTAGGTATTGCCCAGGATTATCTGGGCCTGCATCTCGACCAGATTTTCCGGGGTGACTGCCTTGACTGTGGCCTGGGTTCCGACCGGCATGAACACCGGGGTCTGAAAAATGCCGTGCCGGGTTCGGACTTCACCTCGTCTGGCGGCGCACTCGCTGGAACGGCAATGGAGCGTATAGGGTGTCGATTGCATCATTATGATTCGCGTTGTGGGTAATTCAAGACAGCCGGTCCGAGTTTACAGCCCGCGCCGGCATCAGATATTCAGGAGGCTGAAGGAGCATGGTTTAACGTCTCGCAGGGGAGCAAATGAAATTTCGAGCGGATATTACAGGAGAGTCTCGACAGCGTAAACAGATTTCCATCCTGTCTATCTCGACAGAGTGCGAAAAACAGCCCAGGGTCAAAGGCCATGCGAGGCTCTTTTCTTTTGCATTTGTGCTGTCTTTTCTGCATACTGTAACTAAAGATCCGCTCATCAATCTCTATCTCCAGCCCCAGCCCAATAAACATGAAAACCATAGTCATCCTCGAAAACGAGATAGTCGAACTCGAGTCCCTGATCGGAATTTTCAAGCAATGGCAGCAGGAAATCAACATCCTGACGGCTAAAGAAGAAGAGGCTGCTATCAGTATCATCTCTTCGAGGCATGTAGACCTGATCGTCTGCAATCTTGCCCTGCCAGAAAAAAAAGAGCTTGAACGACTGGCCAGACTCACCCACTCGTTCCCTTTTGTCCCCTGTATCGCCATCGCCAGCAAAGGATCGAGATCTTCAAATCAGGCGATGGAGATGGGCGCCAGCCTTTGGCTGGAGCGCCCCCTGGATACAGCCCAGCTCCTCGACCAGGTCGGCGAACTGCTCGAGCTGAGTTCAAGCGGAACGGTCAAGGGCATTCCCATCCACAGTTTTCTCCAGATGCTGGAGAATGAGGAAAAGACCTGCACCCTGCAGATCCACAGCAAGAACGATACGGGTCTAATCTATGTAAATAACGGCGCGGTGATCGGGGCCGAGACCAGGGAATTGAGGAACAAGGAGGCTATATATGACATCCTCACCTGGGAAGAGGCCGTCATCGAGATCAAGTACCTCAACGCCCTCCGGAAAAACGAGATCGATACACCGCTTATCTCTCTGATCATCGAGGCCTTCCGCCTCAAGGACGAACGGGACAGCCGGAACCACACCAGACAGCAGGGTGAAAAGCCGCGCCTGCAACTCAAACATGTCTCAACCATCGGCAACCGCATCTCCCTCGATATCGGCTCCCGCATCAAGTTGGAGTTCAACGGTGTCGATTCCGCCCTGACCAGCAATCTGGTGGGGATGCTGCCGGATTATCATCTCATTGTCGCCACGCCGACACCCTATGCAGCTGTCAACAAAGCACTTTCAAGCAATTCCAGGATAGTTGTCAAGTATGTGCACGATGGCAAGCTCTGCATGTTCAAGACCCAGCTGCTCAGGGCCATCGACTCTCCTTCCCACTTGCTGTTCCTTGATTATCCGCCCGTAATCCACTACCACGAACTGCGCAAGGCCAAGCGAACCAACATCTTTGTCCCCTGCACCCTTCATCCCCGACAGGAAGATGAATTGTACGGGGTGCTTGTCGATCTCAGCATAACCGGCTGTCTCAGTCTTATTAAGACCAGGGGAAACACCCCGATCCCGCCAATGGATATCGGTGAAGAACTGCAGCTGCACTGCCTCCTGCCCGGTTTCAAAGAAGAACAGGAAATCAGCTGCGTCATCCGAAACATCAAAAAGAACAGCATGGAAACCCGTATCGGCATGGAGTTCTTCAATCTGCAGGCCTATCTCTGTGAAACGATAGAGCGTTATCTCTATTCCATCGAGAATCTGAGCAACTGACAAAAGCCCTTCATTTCGTCCTCACAGCAGAGCACGCAGGGTCACTTCCTGTTGTGCGATACGTTTTGTCAGGGCAAACTGGACAAGGGCGCGCTGCAAGTTTTCGCCTGCATGGCGCACCGTGAAATAGGTATTGCCGCGTAGGTGATCAGAGAGAAAGCGCAAACCGAGCTCGAAACTGATGAGCAGAACCGCAGCATAAAGATATTCTTTGTCATGCCGGCTCAGACTGTCGCCCATTTCCTGTTTGTAGCCAGCCAGAAAGGCTCTACAACTGTCCATGTCAAAATCGATCCGCTGTGGATCTCCGCTCTCGCCGCCCCTGTTGCAGCATGATCGCAGGCAATCCCCCAGATCATAGTGCAGCAAACCAGGCCCGATCGTATCCAAATCGATGAGGCTGACTGCATGGTCGAACCTTGTGTCGAAAAGAAAATTGTCGACTTTGGGATCCCCATGGATAATCCGACAGTGCAGATGGCCTTGCTCGCCCGCCTGCTGGAGCAGCGGAGCCATCTGCCGATAGTGTTCGACGATAGCGAAACACTGGTCCAGATCAGCGCTCCCGGGCCCTTGGAAACTACTCGCCAGGCTATCGAACTGGGCAAGATAGCCCGGCAGGATATGAAAGCCCGGCAGGGGATCATGTAGCTGCTCAACGGCAAGGTCACCAATCAAGACGTGAAAACAGCCGAGCGCGCGACCTATCTCATTGGCCTGACCTGTTTGCCTGACAGTCGGGAGAGAACGACCGGCAAGATAGCTCTGCGCCCGCCAGATCTCTCCGGCATCATCCTCAAACCAGGCATTTCCGGAGATGGTCGGCAGGAGATGGGCAAAACGATACCGCATCTTCAACAGACGCTGCTTTTCTGTAAGATGCCGTGCGACTATGGAAAAATTCTCGACAACGTCTATCGGCTTGGGAAAAACCTGACGATTAATACGCTGCAGAACAAAGGGTTGCCGGCTGGTGGTGACGAGATAGGTCGTGTTGATATTGCCTTTCCCCAATGCCTCAATGGTCGTGATCGAATCGGGGGTAAATTGCTCGACAACCTGCTGCAGAAGTAGCCGGCCGTCGGTCATCGGGTGAAGGTGGCCATGCCGTAGCGAGCCGCACCGAGAAGGGCTGCATTTTTTTTGATGATGAGGCGTATGGGGATGGTGGACATCAGTTTCTCCATTTTCCCCTTATTGAGGAAATTCTCAATAAAACCGGAGAATGAGACCTGCCCGACTAATCGCGGCATGATGCCTCCTCCTATATAGAGTCCACCTTTGGCGTAGAGCTTAAGGGCCAGATTGCCGGCCTCACTGCCGAGGATGGCCAGAAAAAGTTCGATCGTCCTGCGACACAGGGGACACGGAGAAGCGCCAAGTCCTCCGTTGACGATAACAGGCGTCCGATCTGTGGCGCTTGTGAGAGAAGTACGGATGGTCTCCGACTGTGGAGCCCTCCCGGTTTGCCAGAGGAAATCATACAGAGAGGGAATTCCCGGTCCGGCGATGAGGTCCTCGTAGC
>JAIFKM010000026.1 GCA_020049575.1 Desulfobulbaceae bacterium | reverse complement strand
CCATTTTTCCATAGCACACTCACTTTCGTATGATTCAGATTGGACTTGAACGATTGCTCGATTCAGAGCACACCTTTCTTGCTGGTAAGCGTCTGGGGCTGTTGTCCAACCAGGCCTCGACCGATAGCAGACTGCGGCACGGACGGCTCTTGCTCCAGGAGAAATTCGGCAGCCAGCTGACCTGCCTGTTTTCCCCGCAGCATGGTTTTTTCTCGGAAAAACAGGATAACATGGTGGAGTCCTCGCACCAGATCGACCAGAGGACAGGCCTGCCCATCTTCAGCCTCTATGGCGAGAGCCGGCAGCCAAGCGAAGAGATGTTCGAGAGGCTCGATGTCCTGCTGATCGATATCGTCGATGTCGGAACGCGGGTCTATACCTTTCTGTATACGATGGCGTACTGCCTTGAAGCGGCAGCACGCTACGGCAAAAAGGTGATCGTCCTCGACCGGCCCAATCCGGTTGGTGGTCTCGAGGTTGAGGGAAATATCCTGCGACCGGAATGCAGCTCCTTTGTCGGCCTGTACCCTCTGCCGATGCGGCATGGCCTGACCTTCGGTGAACTGGCTCTCTATATCAACAGCGAGTTTGCCATCGGCGCCGATCTGGAGATAGTGCCGATGCAGGGCTGGCAGCGCCGCATGCTTTTCCGGGATACCGGCTTCCCCTGGGTTTTTCCTTCGCCGAATATGCCGACGCCGGATACTGCCATGGTTTATCCGGGGCAGGTCCTCTGGGAAGGCACCAATATTTCCGAGGGGAGGGGCACAACCCTGCCTTTCGAACTGGTCGGGGCGCCATTCTGGCAGTGCGAAGATATCCTCGAACGTCTTGCCGCAACACCAATGCCCGGTTGCAGCTTTCGTCCTCTGGTTTTCGAACCAACCTCGGGTAAATGGGCCCAGACAGCCTGTGCAGGCTTTCAACTGCACGTGACCGATGCTGCCGTGTTCAAGCCTTATCGCACAAGTCTTGCTCTTCTGCAGGCCGTTATTCAGCTCTATCCTGAGGAATTCCAGTATAAAGAGCCACCCTATGAGTATGAACATGAACGCCTGCCGATGGATCTTATCCTGGGGGACGCAACAGTTCGGAATATGATCGAGGACGGCGTGCCGATAGTGCAGATTGAAGAGGGCTGGCAGCAGGAACTTGAAGAGTTTAATCAACTTCGGCGCATCTATTTCCTTTATGATTGACTACCAAACAGGCCAGCTGCTCTTAACAAACACACCCTGATTGATGAGAAAGCCAATGAAGAATATGACAATAGAAGAAGTTGCGCGGATGGTTGAGGGGACCATAACCGGCGACAAGGACATGGTTGTCACCGGGTTTGCTCCCTTGGAGTCAGCCAGGGAAGGTGAACTCTCGTTTCTTGTAAGGGCTGCCAGGGCGGATCTTCTCCGGCAGAGCCAGGCCTCGGCGGTGCTGGCGCCGATGAGCCTTGAGGACATCATTGGAAAAACATTGATCCGGGTCAAGGATCCGAACCTGGCCGGGGCAATCATTCACAATGCATTTCTGGCGACTCCATTCGTCGCTGCCGGTGTGCATGTCAGGGCATTTGTCGGCCTGGACTGTGTCCTTGACCCTCATATTTCCGTTGCACCGCTGGCCGTTATCGGTGATCGGGTCAGAATCGGCAGCAGGGTGCGCATCGAATCCGGGGTGGTCATCGGTGATGATGTGGTCATCGGCGACGACACGATAATCAAAGCCAACGCCGTCATCTCCTCTGATTCTGAGATCGGCAGTCGGGTGATCATACATCCCGGGGTGGTGATCGGTTCCGATGGCTACGGCTTTGCCACGGATGCTGGCGGCAATCATATCAAGAGACCCCAGGTCGGTAAGGTCCGGATCGATGACGACGTCGAAATCGGCGCCAACTCCTGCGTCGATCGGGCGGCCTATGGGGTGACCTGGATCAAGTCAGGCGTGAAGATCGATAATCTGGTGCAGATAGGGCATAATGTGGTGGTAGGTGAGAACTCCCTGCTGGTGGCGCAGGTCGGCATAGCCGGTTCGACAACCCTTGGCCGAAATGTCGTCATGGGCGGCCAATCTGCGGCCAAGGGTCATATCCATATCGATGACAGGGTTATGGTTGCGGCCTGCGGCGGGGGGCACGACAATCAACCAAAAGGCGCCATGTTGGGCGGTGTTCCGGCCATTCCGATCAGGACCTGGACCAAGGCTGTGTCAATTTTCGCCAAGCTTCCGGAAATTTACAGCGAATTTAAACGTATGAAAAAAGATATAGCAAAACTTCAGATAAAAGAGCAGGAAGAGACTCCCAGAGGAGAAGTGTGATGACTGCCGTACCTATTCCAGAGCATATCGATATTGTCGAGATAATGAAACTCTTGCCGCATCGCTACCCGTTTGTCATGGTGGACAGGATAGTCTCGATACAACCCGGCAAGGAAATTACCGGTCTGAAAAATGTGACCATCAATGAACAGTTTTTTCAAGGGCATTTTCCGGGGCGTCCGGTCATGCCTGGAGTCCTGATTCTCGAGGGTCTGGCCCAGGTCGGCGGTGTCTTGGCCTACTATACGAACCCAGAGTCGGTTGGCCAGAAACTGCTCTTTTTCGCCGGAATCGACAAGGCTAGATTCAGAAGACCTGTTGTGCCCGGAGACCAACTCATCCTCAAACTCGAGATGATGAAACAGAAACGCAGTTTCATGATGATGAATGGCAGGGCCTATGTCGATGAGCAACTAGTGGCCGAAGCGGAATTGATGGCTTCTTTTTCCTGAAATTGTCCAAAGTTGTCCGATTGCTCAAAAGGAGATCCCTCTCTGAAGTAGACTATGCCTCAAGTAAAGGTGGCCAAAAAGTACTTGCGAGACCCTGGAGAAGACTGTAAGGAGAGCACACTCCTTGAAACAGCCGCAAAATCTGCTGCAGGTTCTTTCTGTGTCTAAAATATATTGTATTATAGTGAGTTATGTTAATTCATCCAACAGCAGTCATAGATAGCAGGGCCGAACTTGATTCGTCCGTTTCCGTAGGTCCCTATGCAGTCATCGAGGCGGGCGTGCGTATAGATGCCGATACGAAGGTCGAGGCCCATGCCGTGGTATGCGGGCCAACCACCATTGGTCAACGAAATCTCATAGGCTCCTTCGCGACAGTCGGTGGCGCACCACAGGATCTCAGCTACAAAGGAGAACCGACCGAGTTGATCATAGGTTCGGACAACCAGATCCGCGAATATGCCTCGATCCATCGCGGCACTCCCCATGGCCAAGCCAGGACGGTGATAGGCAACCATAATCTGCTGATGGCCTACACCCATATTGCCCATGACTGCAAAGTCGGGGATCACGTGATTCTCGCCAATGTTGCTACCCTCGCCGGCCATGTTGAGGTTGGCGATCGGGCCTCGATCGGCGGTCTGGTTGCCGTTCATCAGTTCTGCCGGATAGGCAAATACAGCTACATCGGCGGAGTCTCGGGTATCAGTCTCGATGTTCCGCCCTATGTCATTCTGGCCGGAACCCGCAACAGGACACGGATATCGGGCATCAACAAGATCGGCTTGAAGCGCAACGGTTTTAGCCGTGAGACAATCAGTAACCTGGAGAATGCTTTCCGCATTATCTTCCGCACCGCAGATCTGTTGATGAAAGACGCTCTGGAGCAGGCGAGGGCTGAGTTTCCCAACTGCCCGGAAGTCGCGTGCCTGATCAGGTTCTTTGAAGAATCAAAACGCGGTGTCGTCAAACGGACGGTTGAGGATTAAGGCAGCCCCTTTATGATCACACATGCTGGGAATATAGGCATCATTGCCGGTGGCGGGCAGTTTCCTCTGCTCTTTGTCGAAGCGGCTAGAAAAGCCGGCCGGACGGTTATGGTCGTAGCCCACAAAGGCGAAACGGCACCGGAGGTCGCCGATGCGGCAGACGAGGTCTGCTGGGTCAAGCTGGGACAGCTCGGTAAGGTGATAAAATTCTTCAAGAGCAACAAGGTCAGCGAGGCTGTTTTCCTAGGTTCGATCACCAAGACCCAGATATTTCGCGATGTCCTGCCGGATCTGAAGGGTCTTTCTCTGTGGAACAAGATAGACAGCAAGCAGGATGATTCAATCCTGCGGGCAGTTGCCGGGGCTCTGGAACAGGAAGGCATTGCGGTCCGCGAGTCGACGCTGTATCTCGAACATCTTCTTTTTCCTCAGGGTGTTCTGACGAAGGCCAGACCAAGCAGTCAGCAGATTGTCGATATCGAATTCGGCTGGAAGAACGCCAGGCTTATCGGCCAGCTGGATATCGGCCAGTGTGTTGTGGTCCGTAACCGCACTGTACTGGCTGTCGAGGCCATTGAGGGGACGGATGCGACAATCAGGCGCGGCGGTCTCCTCGCTAAAGAAAAGGCGGTTGTCGTCAAGGTGCGCAAGCCCGGTCAGGATTTCCGTTTCGACCTGCCGGCCACAGGACTTGCGACGATAATCACCCTACGCAGCGTCAAGGCTTCTGTGCTTGCGGTCGAGGCTGGCCAGTCCCTGCTCTTTGACCGGGATGAGATGGTTCGCGAGGCCAACGCTGCCGGAATTGTAGTTGTCGGAGTCACTGAACGGGAAGACGGCACCCTGCAGATGTGAGTTGACAGCCACATCCTGTCAGCCTCAAGAGCAACCCGTGTTTGTGCCAGCAGGAAGAATATACTATGCAGGCAATGATTCTTGCCGCCGGCTTCGGCACCAGACTTCTTCCCCATACTCTTCTGCGTCCCAAACCCCTTTTTCCCCTGCTCAACCAGCCATTACTGCTGCTGACCATCAAACGGCTGCAGAATGCCGGTTGTGACCATATCGTCGTCAACTGCCACCATCTTCGAAAGCAGATTTCCGAGGCACTCCAGGGCATGCCCGGTGTTGTCGTACTGGAAGAAGAGGTCCTGCTCGGAACCGGCGGCGGCCTGCGGGGGGCGCTCACTCATCTGCGGGATGAGCCGCTGTTGATCACCAACGGCGATATCTATCACACCGTTGATTTCACGCATCTCTACACCAGCCATAATAAAAACAGGGCAAAAGTAAGCCTGGCCGTTCACGATTACCCACGCTTTAATACTGTAAGGGTAGACAATGGCCGGGTGGTTGGGTTTGAGGGAAGCGGAGACAACTCCTGCCTTGCCTTTACCGGGTTGCACGTCATAGAACCCGGGATACTGCAGGTTATTATGCCGGGACAGTTTTCCTGTGTTCTCGATTGCTACAGGAGGCTGTTGGCCGCAGGGGAGAAAATTGCCGCCCTGCGGGTGGATGGCAGCTTCTGGACGGACATGGGTACCCCGGAAGATTATCTCCATCTGCATGGCGGACTGCTGCAGGGCAGCATTCCCTGCTGGCCGGAAATCAATCGCCCCAAAGATTCGCCGTTTCTAATAAATGCTGCAGCCAGCGTAGCCGACGATCTGCAGATGGATGATTGGAACTGTCTGGGGCGGGTGGTGGTTGAACGCGACGTGATTTTGAGCCGGGTAGTTGCCTGGGATAATGTAAAGATAGCAGCAGGGAGCCGGATTTCAGATAGCCTGCTTTCTTCCTGAGACACTTCAAGAGACGAAAACCGGCAATGGAGGATATCCTGATTGAAAAATTGATGCCCGTGCTGAGGCAATCCGGCTTAATCGGTGAAAACGAGGCTGAGGCCGATAGTAGCCTGGATATCACTGTTCTCGCTGCCGACGGCTCATCGCGGCAGTTTGTGCGGATATTCCGGTACGGCAGGCCGCTCTGTCTCGCTGTTCTGCCGGCAACCCATGATCCCCGTGACCTTGCCGAAGCCGAAGCAGCCTGGCATATCGGCTGTCATCTGCATCGTAAAGGAGTGCCCGTCCCCGAGTTATATGGCCGGCATCGCCAAAGCGGCATACTCCTCTTTGAAGACCTTGGGGATCTCCGCCTGTACGAACTGGTTGCCTCAACTGACTTAAATGATAACCAATCCCTGCAGAAATTGATTGCCGTCTATGAAAAAATACTGCTGCAGTTGATTGCCATGCAGTTGGATGGTGCGGAGGGATTCGATGATTCCTGGTGCTATGACACGCCACAGTATGACAGAAATTTGATGCTGGAGCGGGAATCCGGCTATTTTCTGAGGGCTTTTTGGCAGGATATGCTCGGAAGGCCAATCCCGGAAGGTATTGAGCAGGATTTCGAAATGATAGCCGATAGGGCGTGCCGGGCGTCAGCCAGCTTTTTTCTTCACCGGGATTTTCAGTCGCGTAATATCATGGTCGAAAAGAGCAGTATCCGCATCATCGATTTCCAGGCCGGCCGGAGGGGACCGCTTGCCTATGATCTGGCCTCGTTGCTGATTGATCCCTATGCCGCCCTGCCTGATCAGATGCAGGAGCAGCTCCTTGAATTTTATATTGAACAGTTAAGCAGACGTCTTGCCCTTGACTCAGAGGAATTCAAAGAACAGTATCAGCTTCTGGCAGTGCAGAGAAATCTGCAGATTATCGGGGCGTTTGCCTTCCTTTCTCAGGTCAGGCGCAAGGATTTCTTTGCCAAATATATCCGCCCTGCGGTCGTCATGCTCGATGCCCGTCTGCAGAACCCGCTCTTTGTCAGGCAGACCGTCTTGCGCCGCACTGTTGCTTCAGCCCTAGAAGCCCTAACCTGATGAAAATTTACCGATCCTCCATGCCGACAAGAGACGGAGAGACTGCTATTTTTCTGAATGTGCAAGGAGTGGAGAGAAAAATGATAAAAAATCTTCTAATTTTGTTTGTAGTGCTCCTGGTGTCGGCGGGATTCTCTCAACCGGCGTTTGCCGACTCGCTCGCCAGTACGCTGAAAAAGGCTGAGCAGGGTGATGCCTCGGCCAATTATCGACTCGGCCTGGCATACAGCAAAGGCTCAGGTGTCCGCCAGGATTACCGGCAGGCTGTAGCATTCTTTGCCAAAGCTGCTGAAAATGGTCATGCCGATGCCCAGTATGAGCTTGCCTGTCTGTACTATACCGGCATGGGGGTTGAACGGGATGCCCAGAAGGCCAGATCCCTGTATGTTCAGGCGGCCGAACACGGAAATGTTGAGGCCCAATATTTTCTCGCCCGAAAATATGATCAGGGCAGAGGGGTGAAGAAGAGTCACAAGAAAGCGGTCTTCTGGTATAAAAAAGCCGCAGACCAGGGCCATGCCAATGCCGCCGAGCACCTTCGAAAACTCTGCGAGGCCAGGCCTGCACTCTGCGGCGATGGTGGATGAAAGGCGTTTGCCTGAGCAGTTTCGGGTTATCACGTTAAATCAACCGTCAGCCTGATGAGGTCTGTCGCATCACGCCTGCCTACTGTCGAGAAGACACGTCGATATGAGAGTGTAAAGACACTGCCAATCGGTCTCGCCAGAGCGCCGCTCGCTGAATGTAGTGCAATCTTTGCCCCGATAGGGTAAATACAGCCTTTGTTTTCAACAGAGGAATAAATCATGCCAACCGCATCCTGTCCCATTGTCGCCCTCGTCGGCCGTCCCAATGTCGGGAAGTCCACGCTTTTCAATCGAATCACCAAATCACGCAAAGCCCTGGTCGATCCCACTCCTGGGGTAACCCGGGATCGCCACTATGACCGGGTCGTCTGGAACGAGCGTCCTTTCATTCTCGTCGATACCGGCGGAATTGACGACAACCCGCTGGATTCGATGGTTTCCCATATCCGAGAGCAGGCCATGGCGGCTATCGAAGAGGCGGACACCATCCTTTTCCTGATGGATGGCCGGGCCGGGCTGACACCAGCCGACCATGAGGTCGTCGAGATCTTGCGGCGGACAGAGAAGCCGATCTTTCATATCGTCAACAAGATTGATGGACCTGAACAGGAAACCGTCTTGATGGCGCAGTTTTATGAACTGGGCATCGAACATCTCTGGGCCCTGTCGGCCGAACATAATTATGGTTTCCAGACCTTGATGGAGGATCTGGTCACAAGCCTAGGCAGCGATGAAGATGAGGCCGACAGCAGTCTGCCCGAGAATACTGTCAAGGTGGCCTTTATCGGCCGTCCCAACGTCGGTAAATCTTCGATGATCAACCAGATCCTCGGCGAGGAGCGAATGGTTGTCTCCGAGATATCGGGCACAACCAGGGACTCGGTGGATACCCTGCTGGTGCATGGCAATTACAGTTATTTGCTGATTGATACGGCGGGAATCCGGCGCAAGGGCAAGACTAAGGAAAAACTGGAGAAATTCAGTATTCTCAAATCACTGGCAGCACTTGAGCGCTGTGATGTGGCGATTGTCCTCATCGATGCGGGCGAGGGGATTACCGAGCAGGATACCAAGGTCATCGGTTATGCCCTGGATCATGGCCGTGGTTTGATTATCCTGGTGAATAAATGGGATCTGCTGGCAGGCGACAAGAAGCTGCAGGATAAGATCATGGGTGAAGTGGGACTTGCCCTGCCCTTTGTCGGTTACGCCCCGCTCTTGACCAGTTCGGCCCTGACCGGCTACGGCGTGAAGCGTCTTTTCCCGGTGATCGGCTCGGTCTATCGTCAGTACCGGGCGAACGGCTCAAATTCTACTACACCTCGCAAATCGGTACCTGCCCGCCCAAGTTTGTCATCATGACCAACAGCTCGAAAGGGGTGCATTTTTCCTATGAGCGTTATCTCCTTAACCGTTACCGTGAAGGTCTGGGGCTTGACAAGGTGCCGATCCAGATCTTTTTCCGCGATAAGACTGAACAGCGGGAAAAATCCTGAACGGCTGAAGAGGGGAAACGCCCTCTTCAGGCCAATCTTCCAACACTCCCTCAGATACCTGCCGTGGTTTTGCGCATGGCCTGCCTGAATCCTTCGGCTGATCGCTTGATCACCTCATCCCCGACACAGAAGGCCAGCCGGAAATAGCCCGGGGCCCCGAAGCCGACACCTGGCACCGCCAGGATCTTTTCTTCCTGCAGCAGGGCGATAAAGCGCACATCGTCTTGAATTGGTGCTTGCGGGAAGATATAGAAGGCACCGCGGGGGGCGAGGAAGGTGTAGCCGGCATCCCGCAGAATGCTGCAGAAAATCTCCCGTCTTCTGGCGTAGATCGCTGTATCCACGGTGACATCCTGCAGTTCGGCCACCACCCGTTGCATAAGGGCCGGAGCGTTGACAAATCCGAGAATACGATTGGCCAGATTCATGGCATCGAGCAGTGCGGTTTTGTCATCAATCTCAGGATGCACTGCCAGATAGCCGATGCGCTCACCGGGCAGGGAGAGGTCCTTGGAGTACGAAGAGACCACGATGCTGTTGCGGTAGGTCCTGAAGATGCTGGGAACGGTGTTTCCGTCGTAGATAATCTTGCGGTAGGGTTCATCGGCAATCAGGTAAATCGTGCTGCCAAAGCGTTTTCCTGCCTCTTCAAGGATCGCGCCGAGGGCCGTCAGTGCCTCCTCCGGGTAGATCTGGCCGGTCGGGTTGTTCGGCGAATTGATAATGATGGCCTTGGTTTTTTCCGAGATGGCGGCGGCGATTGCCGGCAGATCGAGGTTGAAATCCTGATCGGTATTTACCACCCGACCTACACCGCCATGGTTGTCGAGATAGAAATTGTATTCGACAAAATAGGGAGCCAGCAGAATAACTTCCTCTCCTGGGTTGAGCAGGGCCTTGAATACCACATTCAGACCGCCGGCCGCGCCGCAGGTCAGGAGCATCTCGGCCTGGGTCACGGTGACGCCCTGTTCGACCGACATCCGGGCAGCGATTGCCTCGCGCACCCAGGGATAGCCGTTATTGGGCATATAGGCATGGACACCGGGGCGCTCATCGGTCGCAACCCTGGAGATCACCTCGGTGAACTTCGGCGGAGGCGGCAGATCAGGGTTGCCGAGGCTGAAATCGCAGACATTGTCCACCCCATGCTCGGCCTTCATCCGAGCGCCTTCTTCGAACATCTTGCGTATCCAGGAAGATTTCTGGCCAAAAAGCCGC
>JAIFKM010000033.1 GCA_020049575.1 Desulfobulbaceae bacterium | reverse complement strand
CGGATGGAATCGCTGCCGGTGATGATCATCATCAGCCTGTCAAGGCCGAAGGCCAGACCGCCATGCGGAGGCGCCCCGAGTTCCAGGGCCCTTAACAGGAAACCGAATTTATCCCTGGCCTCTTCTTCACCAATACCAAGGACCTGCAGAACCTTTGACTGCAGATCCCGCTGATGAATACGGATGGAGCCGCCGCCGATCTCGGTGCCGTTCAGCACCAAGTCGTAGGCCCGGCTATAGACCGCCGCCGGGTCCGTGTCCAGTTTGGCGATATCGGCTTCCCGCGGAGCAGTAAAAGGATGATGCAGAGCCTGAAAGCGTTTTTCCTTTTCGTCGTACTCGACAAGGGGAAAATCGGTGACCCAGGTGAAGTTGAACACATCTTTTTTGACCAGTCCCAGACGTCTGCCGAGTTCAAGCCGCAACTCCGAGAGAACCTGCAGGACCACCGCAGGTTTGTCGGCCCCAAAAAAGAGCAGGTCGCCTTCGACGGCTGCGAGTTCTCCGGCGATAGCAGCGCGCTCCTCGTCGGTGAAGAACTTGGCGATCGGTGACTGCCATTCACCGTCAGCCTTCATCTTGACCCAGGCCAGTCCTTTGGCGCCGAACTGCACAACATACTCGGTTAGATCATCGAGTTCTTTCCTCGAGAAGGTTGCGCAGCCCGTGGCGTTGATCGCCCGTACCGTGCCGCCCGTATCCGCTATCTCTCTGAAGACCTTGAAACCGCAGGATGCGGCAATCGCCGAGAGATCGACGAGTTCCATCCCAAAACGGGTATCGGGGCGGTCGGTACCGAACCGGTTGATAGCCTCATCATAGGTTATCCGGCCAAAAGGCGGAGTCAGGTCAAGATTAAGAGTGGATTTGAACAGGGCCGCGATCATCCCTTCGGTGACAGTGATGATCTGCTCCTCATCAACAAACGACAGCTCCATATCGATCTGGGTGAATTCAGGCTGCCGGTCAGCCCGCAGATCCTCATCCCGAAAGCATTTGACAATCTGGTAGTAGCGGTCCATACCGGCAATCATCAGGAGTTGCTTGAAAAGCTGGGGCGACTGGGGCAAGGCATAAAATTTGCCGGCGTTGACCCGACTCGGCACCAGATAATCGCGGGCTCCCTCCGGGGTCGAACGGGTGAGCATCGGTGTCTCGATATCGAGGAATCCGTGCTCGTTGAGATAGTTGCGGATCGTCATCACAGCCTTATGGCGCATGACCATGTTGGCGGCCATCTCCGGGCGGCGCAGGTCGAGGTAGCGGTACTGCAGACGCAGGTTCTCGGAGACCTCGATATCCTCGTCCAGAGGAAAAGGCGGGGTTTCGCTGGTATTGAGAATACGCAGTTCATCGATGAAAACCTCGATTTCACCGGTAGCAAGCTTCAGATTGGCCATGTCGTCGGGCCGTGCAGTCACCCGACCTTTTACCGCTAGGACCCACTCGCTCCTGAGCTGATGGGCCTTAGCATGGACCTCCGGATTGATCGCCGGATTGAAGACAATCTGGGTTAATCCCTTGCGATCACGCAGATCAATAAAAATGACGCCGCCATGGTCCCGCCTGCGCAGGACCCAGCCCATCAACACTACCTCTTCGCCGACATTGGCTTTGCTCAGGTCATTGCAGAAATGCGTTCTGACCAGGTTTCCCATCGATTCCATATCTATCCGTCAAACTGGTTAATTTTTATTTGCAATGAGTATCGGGATTGTCAAGCCAGCGGCTCTTTGACAAAAAGATCTCTCTTTATGATGATATTCAAGATATATTATTTTGAGGTGACAAAATTCGCTGCAGCACATCCACCCTCAGCTCCGCCTGCTGTTCATCTTTGGTCTTCATATCACGGAGAACTCCCCGGCCGGCTTTCAGTTCATCTTCTCCAACGATCAGAACCCGTGAAGCCCTGGCCTTATCGGCCTGTTTCATCTGGCTTTTCAGGCTTCTGCCTTCCAGGTCCATGGCAACCCGCAGATCCAGCGAACGCAATTCATGGGCCAGGCCGAAACAGAATTCCAAAGCTGACGGTCCCAGAGCTGCGATGAAGAGGTCAGGACACCTTCTTCCCAGGCCCTCGCTCCCGGCAGCATGCTGCAGGAGCAGGACCATCCGCTCCATCCCCAGGGCAAAACCGATGCCTGGCGCACCTTTAGGACCGCCTAGTTGCTCGATCAAACCATCGTACCGGCCACCGGCGCCAACCGCCGCCTGGGCGCCAAGGTCAGTGGTGATGAATTCAAAGGTCGTCCGGGTATAATAATCAAGCCCGCGGACCATGAATTTGTTGAGTGAGTATTTGACTCCGAGCTGCCCAAGCCCTGCCTGGACTTCTGCAAAATGCCGGTCGCACTCCGGACAGAGATGCTCGAGGATGGACGGCGCATTCGACACCTGCGCACGGCATCCAGGGTTTTTGCAATCAAGAACCCGGAGGGGATTGGTGGTACTCCTCCTTTTGCAGTCATCGCACAGAGTTGCCAAACGTTGTGCAAGGAAATCCTGCAGTTGCAGACGATAGGCCGGACGACAGGCCGGACAGCCGAGGGAGTTGAGTTCAAGGCTCACCGAGATACCCAATTCCTGCAACAACATCGCTCCCATGGCAACCAGTTCGGCATCGACTCGGGAATTCTGAGAGCCCAGCACTTCGACATCCATCTGATGAAACTGTCTGAGACGGCCCTTCTGGGGACGTTCATGGCGAAACATCGGACCGATGGTAAAAAGCCGCTGTACCGGTTTCTGGACATAGAGTCCGTGTTCAATATACGCACGGATCAGCGATGCTGTTGCCTCAGGCCGCATGGTGATCTTTTTATCGACAAAGGTATACATTTCCTTTTCGACTATATCGGTTGTTTCTCCGATGGAGCGGGCAAACAGTTCCGTGGGCTCGAGGATTGGCAGTCTGATCTCGGAAAAGTCATACCGGGCAAAGACATTGCGGGCAGTACTCTCGACATGCTGCCAGAGTTCAACATCCCCTGGTAAGACATCCTTGAAGCCATTCAGGGCTTGGAGTTTCAAATTCTTCCCTCCAGGTGACACCACCTGCTGAATAATTATAGTTATCAAAAAAGTACAAAGTAGACCGCAATTTTCTGAAATTGTCAAGCTTGCACCCGGTTTTAGACCAATAATCCACCCCTTGCGGAGTGCAATCATTTGGCCTGCCAGCAACCGTTTTTCCCCCTTCAGTTGGCCGGAAAGGCCTGTGCTATAGTTTTCTTGACAAATTTCGGCAAGGCGGGCATTATCGGGTTCTGTTACCCTTTATCATATCAGAAGGAGCCTCCCTGTTCATGAAATTACCGCCACTGACCATCGGCAACTTTACCGCCCGCATCCCCCTCATCCAGGGAGGCATGTCCATCCGCGTCTCCACTTCAGCCCTGGCCGTCCCGGTAGCCAACTGTGGCGGGATCGGCGTGATCGGCGGGTCCGGTATTCCTACCGATGAACTGCAGGAAGATATCAGAGCTGCGAAGAAGGCTACAGACGGCATCGTGGCGGTTAACATCATGTATGCCATGAAGAACTTCTATGAACTGGTAATGGGTTCGATTGAAGCTGGTATTGACATGATTATCACCGGCGCCGGTTTTTCCCGGGACATTTTCAAAATCGGCAAGACGCACAATACCCCGATCGTCATGATTGTCTCCTCCCCCTCTCTAGCAAAACTTGCCGAAAAACTCGGGGCTGCCGCCGTCATTGTCGAGGCAAAGGAAGCCGGTGGACATCTGGGGACTGACAAACCACTGCGAGAAATTTTTCCCCCCATCCGTGAAGTAATCAAAACAATCCCGCTGATCGCTGCGGGAGGCATCACAAACGGCTACGAAATGGCAGAAATGATGGATAAATATGGTGCAGACGGGATCCAGATCGCGTCCCGCTTCGTCCTCAGCAAAGAGTGTGACGTCTCTGATGCCTTCAAACAGACGTATCTCGACGCGAAGAAGGAGGATATTGTCCTCACTTCATCTCCCGTCGGTCTGCCCGGTCGGGCCATCAACACTCCTTTTGTCCAGGCGATGAATGCCGGCGAAGATGTCAGCACTAAGAAATGCCCCCACCTCTGTCTGAAAAAATGTGACCATCACTACTGCATTAATGAGCGTCTTTTACTGGCTAAAGCCGGAAATATTCAGGAAGGTCTCGTTTTTTCAGGTGAAAATACTTACAAGATGAAAAACATCCTCTCCGTAGCGGAGATTTTTCGGCAATTTACCGAACAGGCAGAATCTGTTTACAAAGAGGGACGGGGGTTTTGCCCCGCAGTCTGAAGTGTTCCCAACACAACCTATGCCTCCCGCACCCGGCAGTAACCCGTCTCATCCCTCCTTCGTGGAGTTGACTCCACGTATTTTCTCGGCCAAGGAACATCCGATAACCTTGGAAATGATTGATCGGGACGCCCTGCATGTTATCAAAAAATTGAATAATGCCGGTCATTCGGGATATCTTGTAGGAGGAGGGGTACGGGATCTCTATCTCGGCAAAACTCCCAAAGACTTCGATATCAGCACGGACGCGCGACCGGGCCAAATCCGCAAACTCTTTCCTAACAGCACAATAATCGGCAAGCGCTTCAGGCTGGTCCAGGTGTTTTTCCATCGCAGCAAGGTAATAGAAGTCTCCACGCTGCGTTCGTTGAGCGAATTCGACCTTGAAGGGCCTGAAAGCGTCCTCGCCCCCAACAACACCTTCGGCACTCTCGATCAGGACGCACAACGTCGAGATCTGACGATCAATTCACTCTTCTTTGATATCCGCAACAAAACCATCATTGATTATGTCGATGGAGTTGGGGATCTCGATAAGTCCATTATCAGGATGGTAGGAGAGCCCAATAAAAGAATCAACAGGGATCCGGTCCGGATGATGCGGGCAATCCGCCACTCTGCCCGGAATAATTTTATTATTGAAGAGCAAACGTGGACGGCAATCTGTGCCAACCACCAGAAACTCGCCCTGTGCCCGTCTTCGCGCCTTCGGGATGAGATGTTCAAAGATCTCTACAGCGGTTCTGCAGCCGCCTGGTTTGAGCTTGCCGTAGATTCTGAGATTTTCTTCACCCTTTTGCCACTCTACCGCAAGATCTTTGCCAACCACCCAACCGACAGCCCTCATCCTCGTGTCTTTTTATCTAAACTGGTGTCTGTTCTCGACAGACTCCTCTCCGAGACAACGGGGCAAAAGAGTGTGCTCCTCCCAGATTTCTTTGTGCTTGCCCTTTTGCTCATTCCCTGGACCGAAGTGAAATATCACCTCTTCTCCCAGCAGCAGAAAGGGTCGGCACTTTTTCAAATCGCCAAGAGGATCAGGACTGATCTCGATCAGGATCTTGGCGTGCAGCTCAACCTCCGGCGGTCCCTGCGTCAGGAAACAACCGCCCTGCTCACCAATCTGGCCGTTCTTCTTCAACACAGACACAATGATTCCTGGCCCAAATGGCTGCGCAATAAAAGCTATTTTGCCCGAGCCTCCCTACTCTATTCCTGCTACATGGAAGCCTTGTCCGGAAACTTGGTTCCGGTTCAGCAACTGGAAATTCTGCCACAGATTTCTGAAGAACCACGCCAACCAGTCCACGAAAGAGAAAGCCAGCGAAGGGGCAAACCGGCATTTTCTTCTAAGTCAAAAGGCGGTATTTTTGGTTTCCGAAAAAAATAAATGCACATTTCGCTCAATCCGCCCAGCATAGAATCCCTATAAGTTCCAGAAATGGTTATTGATATATGCCAATAATTCTCTTCCGAAGCTTGCCAGGCAAATCATTCCAACAAGAAAATATCACAGGTGTTTTCCGTTTTTCTCCCTTCCATTTTGGATTATTTCGAAATCATTCATTTAAGTTTTTCCTGATATTAATTCCTGATTATCCCAATTTTATTTGGTATTTAT
Organism: Desulfobulbaceae bacterium; assembly: GCA_020049575.1. Classification (GTDB taxonomy): domain Bacteria; phylum Desulfobacterota; class Desulfobulbia; order Desulfobulbales; family Desulfocapsaceae; genus Desulfoprunum. The sequence goes on along the minus strand of JAIFKM010000033.1, from coordinate 2,799 downwards.
TGCCATTTTGTTTGACATTTCATGGCATCTAAAGCAAATATCCCCTGAGAATTTTCCTTTGGAGATCCTTCCGCCACCGCCTGGTTTTTCGACATACCGGATCGTATGGCAAAAGCTTCGGAGCAGGGATTTTAATCCATATTTTTATCGGCACGCATGTGTCGATACAAACGCGCATCGCGCAAAATTGTTTTCACAGGAATAGGAGGTTGTTATGGCAGACACGGTAAACAAGACTCTGGATCCGCAGCTCAATCGGCGTGGTTTCCTCAAAGGCTGCACAATGGCTGCAGCCGCGCTGGGGCTCTCCGATGCAATGATCCCCAAACTCGTTGAGGCGGCAGCGTCCGCTGAACGCCCCCGAGTCGTTTGGCTACACTTCCAGGAATGCACAGGATGCACAGAGAGCCTCTTGCGCGGCTCCCATCCCGATCTCGCCCGGCTTATCCTCGACATCATCTCACTGGATTACCACGAGACAGTCATGGCCGCCGCAGGTCATCAGGCTGAAGAAGTACTGCACAAAACAGTCACCGAGCATGCTGGCAAATTTATTCTCGTGGTCGAAGGGGCAATCCCGACAAAGGACGGCGGCATTTACTGCAAGATAGCTGGCAAGACGGCCATGGATATCTTGGCCGAAATTGCTCCTAAGGCCGCAGCTATCATTGCCCTCGGCACCTGTGCTACCTTTGGCGGCGTTCAGGCTGCCAGCCCGAATCCGACCGGAGCGGTGGGCGTCATGGATCTGGTGAAGGGAGTACCAGTTATCAATATTCCTGGCTGTCCGCCAAACCCCATTAATTTCCTCGGCACCGTTCTCCATTACCTGACTTTCAATAGACTGCCTGCTCTTGACAGCCTCAATCGTCCTATGTTCGCCTATGGTCGCCGGATCCACGACCACTGCGAAAGACGTCCGCATTTCGATGAGGGCCGTTTTGTCGAGCAGTTCGGCGATGAATTCCATAAACTCGGATACTGTCTCTACAAGGTCGGCTGCAAAGGCCCTGAAACATTCGCTAACTGCCCAGCAGTTCGTTTCAACGATGTCGATGTATGGCCCGTCAGCGTAGGTCACGGTTGCATCGGCTGCACCGAACCCAACTTCTGGGATACAATGACTCCGTTCTACGACAGACTGCCGATGGTCAAGATCCCCGGCACGGGTATTATCGCCGACGCTGATGATATAGGCAAAAAAGTACTTGGTGTGACCGCCGCGGCTATTGGTATTCACGCAGCAGTCGGAGTTGGTAAGCGTTTGATAAAAGGCAAGGATCACGAGTAACTCGCCTACTCCGTTTTAAATGGAGATAGCAGTTATTATAAGCAATTTTTATATCATGACCAACATGTTCAAAGAATTTTTGGTAATGATATTCCAATAATTTATGGAGGTTTTACACATGGCTCAGAGAATCACCATTGATCCTATCACCAGGATTGAGGGTCACTTAAGAGTAGATATCGAGGTGGACGGGGGACAGGTAACCAAGGCATGGTCCTCCGGCCAGATGTACCGCGGACTTGAGAACATCCTCAAAGGTCGTGATCCCCGTGATGCCTGGTTATTTGTCCAACGCATCTGCGGTGTCTGCACTACAGTGCATGGTCTGGCTTCAGTTCGTGCCGTGGAAAATGCCCTTGGTCTTGAGATCCCGCTCAATGCCCAGCTCATCCGCAATCTCGTACAAGCCATCCACTGTCTGCATGACCATATCGTCCATTTCTACGCACTTTCAGCACTCGACTGGGTCGATGTCGTTTCAGCTCTTGATGCTGATCCCGTGAAGACCGCGGCACTCGCCGAGAGTCTCTCCAATTGGCCAGGGAACAGCGCCAAACGCTTTACCGCAGTCAAAGAAAAAGTTCAGGCCCTTGTTGCCAGCGGCCAGCTTGGTCCCTTTGCCAATGCCTACTGGGGACATGCCGCAATGAAATTACCGCCCGAGGCTAACCTCATGGCGGTTTCCCATTATCTTGAAGCCCTCGACTACCAGCGCAAAGCCACTCAGGCCTTAGGTATCCTCGGCGGCAAAAACCCGCATATCCAGAATCTCTCAGTCGGCGGCGTCACCACTGCCATCAATCCAGACAACGACTCTACCCTGAATATGCACCGCCTCTACCAGATCAAGCAGTTGGTTGAGGAAGTCCAGGGCTTTGTCAAAAACGTCTATCTCGTTGATGTTGTGGCAGTTGGCGCGCTCTACAAAGAATGGCTGCCTTTTGGCGCCGGCGTCACCAATTACCTGGCCGCACCCGACATGTTCCTTGATGCAAAAGCCACGACCTCAGACCTGCCAGGCGGTACAGTGATGGGCGGCGATCTGGCCTCGGTTAAACCCATTGTCGGCCTCAACGACGCGTATTTCAAAGAAAATGTCCAGGAATCCATCGCCCGCGCCTGGTACGATGGCGACTGGTCCAAGCATCCTTGGGAAGAAGATACCGAACCAAAATACACCGACTTTGAGGATGAAGGCCGCTACACCTGGCTCAAAGCCCCCCGTTTCCAGGGCAAACCGATGCAGGTCGGTCCTCTGGCGCAGCTGGTTGTCGGCTATGCCCAAGGACACGAACTGACCGTCAAGAGTGTCGATGCAGCTCTCGCCAGCATCAGTGCTGTGGCCGGCGTAACCGTTGGTCCGGAGATTCTCCATTCAACCATCGGCCGTCACGCCGCTCGTGCCGTACGCGCTGGCATGATGGCAGATCTGGCGCTCAAACACTGGCAATTGCTGGTTGACAACATCGGCAAAGGCGATCTGGAAATCTTCAACCCGCCGGTCTTCC
>JAIFKM010000103.1 GCA_020049575.1 Desulfobulbaceae bacterium | reverse complement strand
GTTTCCACGTCGAATATCTCCTGATTTTCGAACCAGCTCGGGAAAAGCGTCTGGACAAGTTCGAAGACATTGACGAGCATTGTCGTATGCTTGTCAATGATCACCGAACCCATGATCCCCGTCTGTTTCAGCGTAACATCGTCGATCTCCACGCCTATCTCCAGGGCGTCGATGGGTCCGATGGCCAAAGGATGGACTATGGCGACATCATTGACGCAGATGAGGGAGAGACTGCCGCCACGGTATTGCATGACGCGTTTCCCTCCGAGTTCTTCGATGTCGGATCGATGGATCTTCTCGATGCGTTCCACCTGGTTGAGTGGTACAGCGAAATGTTCGGTTTCGGAACTCCTGAAAATAAGCAGGGCCTGTTTATCTTTCTTGGCCCGAATAGCTTCCTCGGCAGCTATTGCCACCTCAGAGGCTCGATCGGATCCGTCAAGCGAAGTGAGGTTGGCCATCCGGGCAAGATTGCTGACATCGAGGATCAGTGCGATTCGGCCGTCTCCCATGATTGTCGCGCCAGCATATCCTTTGCAATGCTGCAGGTGCCGGCCGAGGGGTTTGATGACGATTTCCTCCGAGTCCTGCAGGCGATCAACGATAAGCCCGTACTTCATGGCACCCGTCGAAACAACGACGATGTTAAGGGCGCTTGAGGCGGAATATCGCCTGTCAAGGACAGATCTGCTGGCCTGATTCTCGTTTCCTGAATCATGTCCTTCCCGCTCAGTATCGCTTTTTCTGAAGAGCGGTGATTGCTTTCCGCGGCGATCAGAGATCAATTCCCGGCGATCGACTTGTACCGTTTCTTCTTCGGCATTCCAGAAGGTGCGTTCAATTCCCAGGACATCGGCGAGACGGATGAGCGGCAGGAGATTGCCGCGCAAACGGACAACCTCGGCGTTGCCAACCCGTTCGACCCTCGTCTTAACCTGGTTTGCAGGTATCCTAAGGAGCTCCTCGAGGTTGACTTGGGGAATAGCGTAGCGCTCGCCGCCGGTCATGATGATCTGGCAGGGAATAATTGCGAGTGTGAGGGGCAGCTTGATCGATATTGTGGTACCGTGGCCTACCTCAGAAATGATGTCGACATGGCCGCCAAGTTGGTCGAGATTGGTCTTGACGACATCCATGCCTACTCCTCTGCCGGAGACGTCGGTAACTTGTTTGGCGGTAGAGAATCCCGGCAGAAAGATCAGGTTGATCTTTTCCTTTTCTGACATCACCTGGGTCTGTTCGAGGGTGAGCAGTCCCTTGTTGACGGCACTTGCAGCCAGTGCATCGCCGTCTAGGCCCTTACCGTCGTCGCTGATCTCAATGACGACCTGGCCAGCTTCATGATACGCCTTCAGGATGACAAGCCCTGTCTCTGATTTCCCAAGGCGTTTTCTCTCGGTTGGGGTCTCTATGCCATGGTCGACAGAATTACGGACCAGATGGGTCAACGGGTCATTGATTGCCTCAATGATTGTCTTGTCGAGTTCAACATCTTTGCCGACAATGGTGAGGTCAATGGTTTTCTTGAGTTTTTTCGATAGGTCCCTGACAACACGGGGGAATTTATTAAAGACGTTGCCGATTGGCTGCATACGGGTGAGCATGATTGCTTCCTGCAACTCTGAGGTGATAAGGTCGATACGCTGACCAACCGTCTCGGCGTTGCGGTAATCTTCGGAAGCAATGGTTTGTAAGAGTTGGTTTCTACTCAGAACCAGTTCTCCAGCAAGTGTCATCAGCGAGTCCAACAGACTGACATGAACCCGGATCGAGGTCTCTCCTTTCGCCTGGGTTGATTTACTTGTATCTGTTGCTGACAATGCCGATGCCAGGGTTGAAGTGGTGGTAAGGGAAGTGCGTATACCTTGGCTATCTGAATCATCATACTCGCTTTCAGGACTAGATTCCTCGTCGTAGCCTGCTTCAGCATCTTCTTCTTCAAGTGTAATGGACTCAGGCTCGGAAACGAAAGCATCCTTCTTTTCGGGTGCTTCAGGTGGTTTGACTTCAAGAGGTTTTGGGGCAGGAGCTGTCTTGGCGGGGTGGGATGAGGTCACCGGTTGTCTTGAGAAACTCCCTTCAGCTATAGCATTGAGTGGCTCGAGATTTGCGGAGATATCAACCTCGTTGCTCCCTTGGACATCTTCTATCATGCTTTGCAGCTGATCGGCAGCCAACAGCAGGACGTTGATGATTTCGGGGGTCGGCACAAGTTTTTTACTGCGAATCATACCAAGGATGTTTTCGGCGGCATGGGACAATTCCTGGATCGTCGTGAGGCCCATGAAACCCGCACCGCCTTTGATGGAGTGGGCGGCACGGAAGACCTTGTTGACGAGGTCTTCGTCAATATTCTCACCAGCTTCCTCTATTGCCAGAAGATCATTTTCAATATCAGCAAGATGTTCAAGCGATTCTTCAATAAATCCCTGCAATATTTCGTCGTCTTCAATTTGCATAAACCACCCCTACAATAGAAGTAAAATTGATGTGTAACATGTATAATTAATACATATGGATCTGCTAATGTACAGGGCTTTTTAAAAAAAATGAAGAAGGAGAGCAGGGGGATATAACTGGCCCTGAGTCTGTCGGGAGGGATCTACATTGTTGAACCACTTCGCCTTGAGGCATCTCTGGCTATGTCAATTATAGTTACTGTGTAACTGAGATGATGACCAGCAAGAGGATGGTTGTAATCGACCAGCATTTCGTCGCCTGTAACGGAGATGACGGTTGCCGGCACCTGGTGCTCTGCTCCTTCTTTATCAACCTTCAGTGAGAGAATCATGCCGGGCGTCGGTTTGATTTTCTTGATCATCTCTTCGCTGGTGATTGTCTGGAGAAGCTTTTTCTGGCGAATGCCGAAGCCTTCCTCCGGCGGAACCCTGACGGTTGTGCTGTCACCGATTTTCATACCGAGAATGGCCTCTTCGAGGCTGGGCGGCAATTCAAGATTACCAATTTGAGCGATCAGCGGCTGGTCTTCGGTAATACTGCTGAAGACCTCGCCGTTGTCGAGTTTACCTGTATAAATGAGGGTGACTGAATCGTCTTTCTGTATCGTTACCATCTGTATTCTCTCTGTGACGTAGGTATAGATTATGTTTATTGCCTCTTGCTGTTATCCTGTCAGGAGGAGGAGCGGATCAAAGAAACAACGCTCAGCCTGACGAGATCGAACGATTGTAACTTTTCGAGAGGTGGTTTGGCAAGATTTATACTTCAGATCAAGGGTGATGCATTCTGCAATTCTTGACAAATATTGAATAGCCGCATAGACTGTCACATTTTTATACAGCCGAATACCTGCTCAAGAGACATTTTTTCCCGATTTGGATGGTTCCTGCTTTTTTGGAATCGAATACCTGCTCAATACATCTATGATACCTTTGAATTTTGATAAATCAGCCGATGGTCTTTTGCCGGCAATTGTCCAGGAACATACCAGCGGGCAGATTCTGATGCTGGCATACATAAACAGAGTGTCATGGGAAAAAACCCTGGTGACGGGCAAGGCGCACTACTGGAGCCGCTCCCGTAATTCACTGTGGCTCAAGGGCGAATCGTCCGGAAATATCCAACTCGTCAGGGAAATTCTGGTTGATTGCGATGAAGATACGGTAGTTTTCAAGGTGGAGCAAGTTGGTGGCGCGGCCTGTCATACAGGCCATAAATCATGCTTTTTTCGCAGAGTCCAGGGGGATACGCTGGTTATCGAAGGGAAAAGACTTTTTGACCCTGAACAAGTGTACGGCTGATACTACGCAATCTGATGAACATTATCGTCACGATTGGTGACGTTGAATAGGTGATGGAGAGTTGGTAATGAAACAATTGAAACTTGGTTTGCCTAAAGGAAGTCTGGAAAATGCCACAATCAACCTGTTTGAAAAAGCAGGCTGGTTGATTAAACCCGCAGCGCGAAATTACTTTCCCGAAATAGATGATCCCGAGCTGGCCTGTTCGATCTGTCGGCCACAGGAAATGTCCCGATATGTCGAGAGCGGAATGCTTGATGCTGGAATCACGGGTAAAGACTGGACTATGGAGAATCTCTCGGATACTGTTCTGGTCTGTGATCTGGTGTACTCAAAAGTCAGCCGCAGGCCGACTCGCTGGATTATTGCGGTTGCCGGCAATTCTGATATTCGAACTCTTGAGGATCTTGAAGGGAAGAAAATATCAACCGAATTGGTGAATGTAACCCGCAGGTTTTTTGCCGAAAAGAACATCAATGTCGATATTGAATTTTCCTGGGGAGCCACCGAGGCAAAAGTTGTCTCAGGCCTCGTCGATGCAATCGTTGAAGTAACGGAGACGGAGAGCACAATCAGGGCTCATGGCCTGCGTATCATTCACGAACTCATGACCTCGAACACCCAGTTCATTGCCAACAAAAACGCCTGGCAAGATCCCTGGAAGAGGGAGAAAATCGAAAACATTGCCATGATGCTCCAGGGTGCTCTGCGGGCCGATAGAATCGTCGGATTGAAAATGAATGTGGCAAAAGAAAATCTTGATGCAGTGGTCAATCTTCTGCCAAGTCTCAAAGGTCCGACAATTGCTGGGCTTTACAACAAGGATTGGTTTTCCGTAGAGACGGTAATTTCAGAAGACGTCGTTCGGGATCTCATCCCCCGGCTGAAGAAACAAGGCGCGGAAGGAATTATCGAATATTCGCTCAATAAAGTGATCTAACTTGCAATGGGCAGGTCTCCGTCCAGGGACCTGCCTGTTTTCTTTGAGGCCACGATTTTTTGGCCGAAATAAATTCTCATACAGGAGAAGAGATGGACTTTTCAGAAATCGAATTTCTCCTCAGTGCCCATAGCCTCAAGCAGCTTCCGGAAGGGACTCTGCCGGAAATTGCTTTTGCCGGCCGCTCTAATGTCGGAAAATCAAGTCTTATCAATCGATTGATTGGACGGAAGGCTCTGGTAAAAGTCAGCGGAAAACCTGGAAAAACCCAGGGGTTGAATTTTTTTAAAGTCGCCGATTCACTCTATCTCGTTGATCTTCCTGGTTATGGATTTGCCAAGGTGTCAAAAAGTATGCAGGAGTCATGGCAGGGGTTAATTTCCAGCTATCTTGAGACGCGTACGAACCTGCAATGTGTTGTGATCATAATTGACATACGGCATGAACCAAAAGAGCAGGACACCCAACTGATGGGCTGGTTGAAATCGCAGGGAATTCCATTTTTGCCGGTATACACCAAGATGGACAAACTGTCGGGCAATGAGCGAACAAAAAACGCAGCATCACTTGACAGAGGACATGGCATCCTGGCTGGCAGCAGAGTGCTTTTTTCGGCGAAGACAGGGCAAGGGAGAGAAGAACTTGTTCAGGTTCTTGCATCGTTTGTTCATCCCGTGTAAAGTCCTATTTTTCATACACCCATCGTTCATTCCCATCTTCCCGGATATTGGGAGACAACCTTGAAGGGCGGCTATGACACTCATTTCACAGTGGCGGTGTTGGCAGATTATGCAATGCGATCCGGAAGCCAAGTGTTCTGCAAAGGAACATCCGGAGGAAGAGTGCTGGAACGTGATAGGGGCTCATGATCCGTGCTCGTTCAATATCTGCAGGGACTGTCTGGTTTATGTAGTGAAGAAAAAGGATGCGGTCCTCAGTGAAGAGGAGATTCGAAGCATTCTGGCCCACAAAGGTATCGAGTTGGTAGTGCTTCCTGCAGACTGTCAGGCCTGTTCGGCAGATCTCGAAAAAGTCTAGCGAAGGCCTCGTGGGGGAAAGATTATCGGCACGCCCCACGTACTGCCTGCGAAAGAATTGAAAGATCTGTCAGTGGCTTGAGAAAGATAGCATCCAGGGAGATGCCTAATTCTCTCAGGGGCTGTGGCAGTTGGTAGTCTGTCGAACCAGTATGTATGAAAAACTGGAGCGACGGCTGTAAGGCGTGCGCCTTGACCACTGTTTCATTGCCATCTATGCCGGGTAATCGCATGTCGACGATCACAGCATCCATCTGCTCAAACTTCAGTATTTCAAGACCATCCTCGCCAGACACGGCCCACCGCACAGTAAATCCCTCATCCTCGAAAAATGCTACCAGGCTCTTGAGAAGACAGATCTCATCGTCAATGATCAATATTTTACGTTGAGAATCGGTCATGGATGCTCTTAGGAGTTGGGCATGATTGCTCTCAGTAGCGGTTTATTGCACGATACTCTCTTCGTTATACAGCATGGGGCAATACAGGAGTCCTTTTTTCGGCCAGGAAAGTCGGGTCCTTTTCTTGCATTTTTCAAATCATACCTATTCTTCCTGGCGCGGACCGACTGTGGGCTCACCCTGTTCGCCGGAACTTGAGAGGATGACAATGTCTACCCGGCGGTTTTTCTGTCTGCCCTCGGCAGAGGAATTATCTGCGATGGGGCGATATTCCCCATAGCCGATGGCAGATAGTTTCTCGGGAGGGAAAGAATGGGCAGTGATCAGATACTGGACTATGTTGGTGGCGCGTGCAGTTGAAAGTTCCCAATTCGAGGGGTATGCCGGGGTGCTTATCGGCACGTTGTCGGTGTGTCCTTCGATGCGGATTGCGTTGTTGTAGTTGTTGATGGCTGAAGCGATATCGTTGAGCAGAGGTCGTGACCACTGACGCACCGAAGCATTGCCGGAATCAAAAAATTCACTGTCTTTCAGGCTGATGACCAGTCCTCTGGCATCAAGCGTAAGCTTGACTTTTTCTTCCGCCCCTTTCGCTTCCAGGAACGTGGCGATCTTCTCTTTGATCTTCTTGAATTCCTCGTCCCCGGCCCTGGGTTTCGCTTCACTCCCTGCTTGTGCAGCGGGATGGGAATCGGGTGGGGGAATATCATCTACAGCACCAGTTTTCGGATTCGTCTTTTCCTGCTCAAGTTTCTTCTCCTCGGCAGCCTTCTTCTCTTCTTCGGCCTTTTTCTTTTCCTCTTCCTGTTTGCCGAGGTCTCCGGTCTGAGGCGTCGTCATCTTTTTCTTTTTTTCTGCAACAATCCCAGGAACCGGCATGATATCACTGGACTGGATGACATTGAAGGCAGGTGTCGCATTACTTTTAGTAAGGCCGAAGGCTGCATTGGTCGAGGCGATTACCTGGTCAACCTTCTGTTTATCGACATAGGACATGGCATAAAGGGTTACGAAAACCGCAAAAAGCAGGGTGATGAAATCGGCGTAAGATACAAGCCAACGTTCATGATTCGCTTCTTTTTCGTGTTCCTGCTTTCTTTTTCCCATTGTCTATCATCCCTCACCTGTGGATTTTTTCTTGTCAGGTGGGAGAAATCCCTGGAGTTTCATCGTCATGAGTCTGGGGTTCATGCCTGATTGTATATCAAGCAGACCTTCAATTATGAGTGTTTTTATAAGAACTTGATTCTTTAAACGTTTCTTCAGCTTGGAACTGCAGGGAAGGCAGACGATGTTGGCGAGGACAAGACCGTAGATGGTTGCCACGAAGGCCACAGCAATACCTGTTCCTAATTTGGAGGGGTCGGACAGGTTCTGCATGACGTGGATGAGGCCGAGAACAGCGCCTATGATGCCGATAGTCGGAGCAAAACCGCCGGCCGCTTCGAAGACTTCAACACCTACTTTCTCACTCGTCTCAAACGAGGAGAGTTCGATCTCCATAAACGTGTTGAATTGCTGGGGATCCGTCCCGTCGACGATCAGTTGCAGGGCTTTGGCCTTGAATGGATCGTTACTTGCCTCCTGGACCATGGGCTGCAGTGCGAGCAGACCGTTATGGCGAGCCATGTTGCCATAGGAGGCCAGATCGGTGATAATCTGTTCCATGTCCTCTTTCGGTGGCATGATGACCTTCTTCATATCTTTGAGAGCCTTGATGAGGTCGCCAAGGGGGAAGGATACAAAGGTGGCTCCCATGGTGCCGCCGACAACAATCAGGGCGGCTGTGGGTTGGATAAGAGAGCTTGTGTGTCCGCCTTCAAGGACGTTGCCGCCGATTATTGCGGCAAAGGCGATCACAAGTCCCAGAATTGTTGCTATATCCATGTTCTTTCCTTATTGTATTCACCTGATGAAGTCTCACTCAGGACAGCGGTGCTGGAGTTTTTATTTGGTGAATGGTGTTGTCGCCGGTGTAGTGCCGGCCCGCTGCAGTATCTCGACATGAAAAGCGATGATTTTTTCTCTGATTTCTTCGGCTGATTCAAGGACCAGATACCGATTCCCGTTGCTCAGGGTTATGCAGGTGTCGGGAGATTCCTCGATTACCTCAATCAGGGCATGATTGAGAAGGCATTCATGGCCGTTCATTTTGGTCAGTTGTATCATAAATCAAAAGCACATGTGAGAAAGATCCGCGCAATTTGCCTGTCGGCTGTGTTTCACCCGTAACTGTTTCAGTTTAGCGTGGAAGTTTTTTGCAGGCAAGAGAATTCAAGTTATTTATTTTTAAGGGACCTTTCCTGGAAGGCTGTCTGTATTTTTGAGAAATCCCGATTTTTGCATACCCTGACGTTTCTTCGGCGGCAGTTTGAAAAAAATTGAGTAGTATCGGTGCAGATTGGTACAGTAGAAAGAAAAATAATCGCGGATTATTTTCTCCGTGACATGGCGAGAGACACTCGCCGTTTCACCTTGGCATGCCGAATATTGGGTCTTTTACATCACGGCACACTCTCTAAGAAATTAAGGAATTACCAATGCAGGAACTCTCCAAATCGCAGAAGGCCAGGAATGCAATCCGAACCTTCAAAACCCTGGCCGATGCCTTGACCCTGCAAGGCGTTTACAAACCTTCAGGTAAGGCCGGCGAAAAGCTAGCAGAGGCCTTGAAAATGTTCAGTCCCGAAATCTACGGTTCGATGCCCGATCCGAGGATTGTGGAACTCAAAGGACTCGAATATGTGATAGACAGGATGCCGAGAGG
>JAIFKM010000072.1 GCA_020049575.1 Desulfobulbaceae bacterium | reverse complement strand
GACCTTACCGTAACTCACCTGACACTCTTCATCGCCGGCATTATATATATAGGCGATGTTCTGCCTGAAGCGACTCGTGCTGGTGGTCAGGACCTGGAATAGGGTAGTCGGAGAGTCATATTCCGGGACATTGAAGGGTTCAAGCAGGATCTGGCTGTTCATGTTTTTTTCCCCAGTGAATGCCGATGGTTCCCAACATGAATTTGCGAAAGCCGACCTCCGAGAAACCCGCCTGACGAAACAGGGCGGCAAGGTCTTCTGCCGTATGAAAATCCATTGTTGAACCGGTAAGATAACTATAGGCTGCCGCGTCTCTGGCAATAAGCCGCCCCATGAGGGGAATGCCGAAGCGGAAATAGAAGCGAACAAAGGGCAGAAGGGCATTCCGGGCAGGCGGTGTCGTATCGAGACAGACCACCCTTCCCCCCGGTTTCAACACCCGGTGAACCTCCCGCAATACCCGCAGACTGTCATCGACATTGCGCAGGAGATAGCCAAAGGTCACAGACTCAAAGACATTGTCGGCAAAAGGCAGGGCGTTTGCGTCACCTGCCTGCCAATGGATGTGCAAACTGCTGAAGCGCTTCCTGGCCTCCTCCAGCATATTCCGCGAAAAATCACTGCCGATCACTCGGGCCTGAGGATAGGATTGGCGCATCAGGGCGGCGATATCCCCCGTTCCGGTTGCCAGATCAAGTACCCAGCCTTCGCCGGGGGACTGGGCCTTCTGTACAACAAATCTGCGCCAGCGCTGATCCTGGCCCAGGGTCATAACCCGGTTCATCAGATCGTAACTGCCGGCGATGGCATCAAACATCTTTTGTACACCTGGACCTTTGCTCACCCGCACCTCTTTGTCGAAATTGCCTGCAACAGCGATAAATTCTTCATCAGCAGGGAGCAAAACCAGGTGTCCGCGGAAAAGGGATCACCTCTCTGATATTGGCCATGCCGGTGACAAACTGGACAAGACGCTCAAAACCCAGACCGAATCCGGCATGAGGCGCGGATCCATACCTGCGCAGATCGAGATACCAGCCGTACTCTGCCGGATCGATTCCTGCCGCACGCATCCGGGACTCCAGAACATCATAGCGCTCCTCACGTTGACTGCCTCCGACGATCTCGCCCACCCCCGGCACCAGAATATCCATCGCCGCGACAGTCCGGCCATCATCATTGACCCGCATATAGAAAGGCTTTATGGCCGCGGGATAGTCGGTGACAATCAGCGGCCGTTTATATACTTCTTCACTGAGATAGCGCTCATGTTCAGACTGCAGATCTATACCCCACTGCACGGCAAACTCAAAGGTCTTTCCGCAGCTGAGCAGCGTCTCAACTGCCTCGGAATAGGTGATATGGGCAAAATCCAGGTCCGTCACATTCCGCAGCTTTGCCAGCAGGCCTTTTTCAATAAAACGGTCAAAAAGATCCATGTCCTCCGGGCAGTTGAGCATCACATCCCGCAGACAATACTTCAACATTTCTTCAGCAATGCGCATGTTTCCGTGCAGATCGCAGAAAGCCATCTCCGGCTCGATCATCCAGAACTCGGCAAGGTGCCGGCTGGTATTGGAATTTTCAGCCCGGAAAGTCGGGCCGAAGGTATAGACATTGCCGAGAGCCAGGGCATATACCTCGGCCTGCAGCTGGCCACTGACGGTGAGACCGGCCCGGCGCCCGAAGAACTCCTCTTCGAGGCCACCCTTACCGGTTCCCGCATGCGGCCTGGCGGTGGTAACCTGGAACATCTCACCCGCACCCTCGCAATCGCTGGTAGTGATGATCGGGGTATGCACCTGGATGAAGCCCTTCTGCTGGAAAAAACTATGCACCGCAAAAGAAAGGCGTGAACGGACCCGGGCGACAGCCCCAAGGGCATTGGTTCGGGGACGGAGATGGGTGATCTCCCTGAGAAACTCGAAAGAATGTCGTTTTTTCTGCAGGGGATACTGTTCCGGATCGGCCCAGCCGACCACCTCGATCCGGCTGGCCAGGAGTTCCACCGCCTGCCCTTTGGCCGGTGATTTCTGGAGCGTCCCTTCCACCCGGACACTGCACCCTGTCGTCAACCTTTTGACGTCCTGTTCATAATTTTCAAGAGTTTTGTCGGCAATGATTTGCAGATTGGCCAGACAGGATCCGTCATTGACCTCAAGGAAGGAAAATCCTCCGGTATCCCGTCGTGTTCGCACCCAGCCGGCGACCTCAACCTTTTCACCGGCAGTCTGCCGTTGCAACACACTATTAATTCTCGGATGCATGTTCTCACCTGTCATTTTGTAGTATTCCCAGAAAAATAGACCACCGTTTCACCACAACCCGGAAGATCAGCGGGATCTTTACCGGCGAGCTCGGCTATATGCCGCCCGACAACCGGGCACTTGACCGTCAGAAAAAAGAATATCTGCCGATCAATTTCGGACAACGTTTCGAAATTGCCCTGGCCTTTGGAGATCACCAGATCCGCCTCCTGAAAATGCCGGATGAATTCGGCCGAGCATTCAGCCAATGGTGTTCCAGGACAAGCTGTACCATTGCCGATGACAGCCGCGACACTTCCGATACCGCAACTAATGGCATCTTCAACCAGGGCATCGTTGATGATCGGGCCGCTCTTCACCGCCACGGTCAAATCAAACCCGTATTCCTTAAGACATTCAAGAACAAGCAGATCATAAGCGATCTCGCCGCAATTATCAGCCAGGTACAGAACTTGAGCATTTTTTTTCAGCCCGCTGATCTTTTCAAGAAACTGATCGGTATGATCGAGCACCGGCACGTTAGTGCGGCCTCGATCAAGGGCTGCCTCAATATCAAATTTCTCGGCTGCCCCATAATCTATGATATTGCCTGCTGTGGCAAAATAAAGGGCAGCGCGGAGAGGGTTGCCGGCACGACGGATTTCCTCTCTCAATCCAGGCAGAATCTCCAATGCCTGCTCATTGCTGAGTTGTTTCTTCTGAAGATAGGGATCAGGACAGCCGGTAATCCTGGCAATGGCGCCATAGATCCTGATTGCATTAGCCGGAGGAGTCTTATTCATGTCAATATCAGACAGTAAAGCCGCCACTGCCGAGACAACAGCATGCTGGCTATCAGCATCCACCGAGCAAATTCTAGCTACTCGCAGAGCCTGGCTGAGATAACAGGGAAGGCAATCAACAGAGGTTTTCATAAAAGATATCCCTTGCGAACATTACGCAGCGAGGCAAAAATCGAGGCCTTTGCCTCCGGTTCCGCCGAATACACTGCATCAAGAATATGCCGGACCTTTTCCCTGCGGGTGTTGCCGGCGTATGGACAGAGGTTGGCAACTGCCACAATCCCAAGTTTCTCTGCAATATCATAAATTTCCTGCTTTTCGAGATACGCCAGGGGCCTGATCAAAGAAAGACGCCCTTCAAACAATTCCTGTTTTGGCACCATGGTCGAGATATTGCCACTATAGAGCATATTGAGAAACAATGTCTCAATCAGATCATCTTTATGGTGGCCCAGGGCAATCTTGGTAAACCCCTGGCACCTGGCAATGTCAAAAAGCTGACTCCGCCTGTTTCTGGCACATTTGAAACAGGTTCGCTGCTCTTGAGCCAGAGTCCAGGCCTTTTCAACCGCACAAGAGATACCAAACCTTCCGAGCTGTTCTTTGATCATGTCTGCAGGTCGCGGCACTCCCGGATGCATGCGCCAGAACTCATTATCAATCGTGAGGGCATGCAGGGTATAATGAATCGGTGCTTTTTCCTGCCAGAACTTCAGTAACCAAGCCAGGACCAGGCTGTCGACCCCTCCCGAGATCGCCACCAGAACCCGGTCTCCTTCTGCCAGCATAGCATAGTCGTGCATCGCCTGGCCTATCCGGCGGTTTATATGGGGAGAGAGAATCAAGGCATCCATTATGGAATCATACAGGAACACAATGCGGAAAACAAACGCCCGCAGTATTGTTTGACACAATACTGCGGGCGTTGTCTCACAGGCAAGAGAGGGAGGTAGATTGAGAAAATGTTAAATTATTTTTTCAAATAGGGGCAACTGGCGAGCCGGTCCTTGATTCCCTGGGTCATCAGGGTCTCGGCGCTGATCCATTTAAATCCGCGACTCTGAGCTTTATTGAACGTCAGAATGTTGCTCAACAGCGATTCCTGCGTCTCGTCAAAATCCGCCGACCACAGTACGGCCTTCGTCTTCACATCGACAAGACGCATCTGAAAGGAGGCAGAGGCTGGCGATTCTGCGGCTAGTTCCCCTCCCACACGCTGGCGGTATCGATTGACCGTCGTCATGAGCACCGCGTCACAGTGCAGGACGCTGCCAAGATGCCTAATCATATCACTCTCAGCGAACTCTGAATCTTCCTTCATCAGGTCCTCAATCTGACCAGAGGTGAGAACGCGGACATTCCTGTAGTCCGCTGTCTCCTGGGTCATGATGATATCTACGAGATCAGCGCCTTTGCTGAGATTTTCGCTCTCATCAGATCCGCCGCTGCTTCCTTTGCCGGAAGCAGTCTCAGCCGGTAGCACTGTAATCGAGGCCAAGGGCTGAACATTTTTGGCAGTTGTATCTGTGCCTCCGCTATTTTTACCGGAACAGGATAGCAAAGAGAAAAGCAGACTGCTCAGCATTACGAGAGTGAGTGTACGGCATGGTATCTTCACAAAAAACCTCATTTTTCATCCATTAATATTAAAGACTTCTCCCGGTTTGTCGTTTACAGACAACCTTTGGAAGAAAGTGCACCGCGAACATGCTCGGCCAAACGGGAGGCCTGGTGTATAGCCCTGGCCAGTCCTTTGAACACTGCTTCGATTATATGATGTGCATTTTCGCCATGAATCATATCGACATGGAGAGTAATGCCGGCATGCAGACTGAATGCCCGCAGAAATTCCTTACAAAGACAGGTGTCAAATGTTCCTACCTTCTGATCATCAAGAACAACCTGGTAATGAAGGTAGGGGCGGTTTGACATATCGACCACCACCCGTACCAGCGTTTCATCCATGGGCAAATAACAGCTGCCGTATCTGCTAATCCCCGCTTTATCAGCAAGGGCGACGCTGAAAGCCTGGCCGAGGCATATTCCAATGTCTTCTACAGTGTGATGATCATCGACCTCCGTATCACCTTTGGCCGTGAGGTTCAGATCGAAAAAGCCATGCACCGCAAAGAGCGTGAGCATATGGTCGAGAAAGGGCACCCCTGAATCGATGCTGCATATTCCGCTGCCGTCAATGATCAACTCCAGACGGATCTCAGTTTCCCTGGTTTTTCTCTCGACTATACCCGTCCTGGAATTCATGTTGTTCATACTGCAGTTCCTGATAGACGTTTCATTACGCCCCATTCTGGCATATTCTGCAGCATGCTGCGTGCAAGGCTGCGTTTGTCATTTGATTTTGAGATAGAATCTGTTATATAAAGACTGATCATATTACTCTATTGCTATAAAAGCATCTCTATTTTTTCTGGGCAAGAAGTTATAAAATGATCAAAACACCAGGACCGACTGTTTTTTTTATTGACACCCACCTAGCGATTAAGTAAATAGGCACCTGTTTTGACAAAAACAAAAAGCGGGAATAACTCAGTGGTAGAGTGCAACCTTGCCAAGGTTGAAGTCGCGAGTTCGAATCTCGTTTCCCGCTCCAGATAAACACTAAAAGGTTCGACCTGTTCGAGCCTTTTTTTATTAATTGAATATAGAGGAACACAATGAAAACCTATCTTGCTCCGGTCAACGAGATCGAGAAAAAATGGTACGTTGTCGATGCTGAGAACAAGGTATTGGGACGTCTGGCGACAGAAATTGCCAACCGACTCCGCGGCAAACATAAACCCACATTTTCTCCATTTATGGACAACGGCGATTTCATTATCGTCACGAATGCAGACAAGATCAAACTGACCGGCAATAAATGGAATGACAAGATGTATTATCGTCATACCAGCTATATGGGCGGGCTCAAAGAATCGAACGCCAAAGACCTCATGGTTAAACACCCGACAGACCTTGTCATGTTTGCAGTGAAAGGCATGCTGCCGAAAAACAAGCTGGGCGCAGCTCAACTGAAAAAGCTCAAGGTGTATGCCGGGGTCAAGCATCCCCATGCCGCGCAGCAACCAGCAGTTCTTGATATTTAATCTTGGAGATAATGACCATGGCTTTAGAACGTTTTTACGCCACCGGCAAAAGAAAGACCGCCGTTGCCAGAGTTTGGCTTACACCTGGTTCAGGGAAAGTAGTTGTCAACCAGATTGATGCAAATGCCTATTTTGGCGGCACCTTCAAGACCCCAAAAATTGAAAAACCCTTCAAGGTCACAGACAATTCAGAAAAATTCGATGTCATGGCAACCTTGAAAGGTGGTGGCAAAGCTGCACAGGTCGAGGCACTGGCCCATGGAATTTCCAAGGCTCTTCTTGACGTCGATCCCGAAAACAGACTTGCTCTGAAACGGTCCGGCCTTTTGACACGCGATCCACGAATCAAGGAACGTAAAAAATACGGTCAGAAAGGCGCTCGCGCCAAGTTCCAGTTCTCGAAACGTTAATCGACAGATATTCAGTTCCTGCGATGCCGCTCTATGACGGGCGGCATATGGGATACAGCAGTACTTTGCAAGGGAATAACAGATCTGCTGTTATTCCCTTTTGGCGTTTTTCAATCCAGCTTCTTTTTCATTGACGTATGTCTGCCCGACAAGATCTCAATATTGCCCCCCTGGCAGGCAGTGACATACCATTACCCACCTTCAAATTCAGGTATCTGCCATGCTGAATGTCGCAATAGTTGGTGCTTCCGGTTATACCGGTGTCGAGCTTGCCCGTATTCTTTGCAATCATCCTGAGGTTACCCTGACGATGGCAACATCCAGGCAATATGCCGGACAGCCTCTTTCCCAGGTTTTCCCCAATCTGCTTGGTAAAACCGACCTGCTCTGCCAGAATCCCTCCCTTGAGGAACTCTGCCAGAGCGCCGATCTGTTTTTTACCGCTGTTCCCCATAAAACTGCTATGGATATTGTCCCGCAATTGCGACAGGCAGGCAAAAAAGTCATCGACCTCTCTGCCGATTTCCGGCTCAGAGATGTTGCCGTCTATGAGCAGTGGTATCAGCCGCACTCCTCCGCTGATTATCTGCGCGAGGCCGTATATGGTCTGCCGGAACTCTACCGCTCTGCCATCAAGGAGAGCAGCCTTATCGCCAATCCGGGCTGCTATCCGACATCGATCATCCTTGGCCTTGCACCGCTACTGAAGGCCGGAGTTGTTGTCCCGGAAACCATCATAGCCGATTCAAAGTCAGGGGCCTCCGGCGCAGGCAGGTCATCCCAAGTGGGCAGCCTCTATTGCGAAGTCGCCGATGGTTTCCGCGCCTATAAAGTGGGTGGCAGCCACCGCCATACCCCGGAAATTGAGCAAGAACTCAGTGTGCTCTGCAAAAAAGATGTGAAAATCACCTTTACACCACATCTGCTGCCCATCTCGAGAGGCATATTGAGCACTGTCTATGCCCAGCTGCAACCGGGAATTTCTGCGGCAATGATCCAGGATCTTTACAACGAGATGTATACAGATGAGCCTTTTGTCCGGATTCTGCCCCCGGGGAGTCTGCCTGCCACCCAGTATGTCCGTTGTTCGAATTTCTGCGACATTGCCTTCAGCATAGATGTACGCACCGGCAGAATCATTGTCATTTCGGCCATAGACAACATTGTTAAAGGTGCGGCCGGCCAGGCGGTGCAGAATATGAATATCATCAGCGGATTTGCCGAGACCACAGGGCTGGAAATGGCGCCCTGCTTCCCCTGAAAAGATCGTTACAGACTATTTCGTCTTCTCGTAGCCAGCCCAACATGCGAAATATCCGCCTCCTCATTGCCTTTGATGGCACACATTTCAGCGGCTGGCAGAGGCAGAAACATGATGTGACGATCCAGGGAGTGATCGAATCCCGACTCGAACTTATGACCAGATCGGTGGTCACGCTCCATGGCGCAGGCAGAACAGACGCCGGTGTACATGCGGAAGGAATGGTGGCAAATTTTCATACCGAAAGCCGGATATCCTGCCCTTCTTTTTTTCTGGGCCTCAACTCCCTCCTGCCGGACGCCATCCGCATCCTCCAGGTGAATGATGTCCCTTCAGATTTTCATGCCCGCTTCTCAGCAACAGGCAAGCATTACTTATATCGTATTACGACCGGCCCGGTTCTGCCGCCGGCTGAGCGATTCTACAACCTGCATGTTCCCCACTCCCTTGAGCTGTCGAGCATACGGGAGTGTCTCTCCTTGTTGATAGGCACACATGATTTTTCCTCATTCGAGAACACGGGCTCCAGAGATCGAAGCATGGTCGGCGGACGCGGCGCTGTTAGAACCCTTTCGCTGGCTGAGTTCAACCGTACCTCCGCGAATCGATATGCCTTTTCCTTTGTCGGCGACGGTTTTTTACGCCAGATGGTACGAAATTTGGTGGGCACGCTCATGGAGGTCGGTCTGAGCAAAAGAACTGTCGAAGAATTTTCAGCCACCCTGACGGCCAGAATGAGATCAGCCGCGGGGCCAACGGCTCCGGCCCAGGGGCTTACTCTGAAAGAAGTTCTCTATTAAGGGAAGAAAAGAAGAAGACAACTGGCGCCTACATACCCACCTGCTTTTTCTGGGAAGAGTGCCGAGCAAGAAGGGATTGCAGTTTCCAGGGCGATGAGAG
>JAIFKM010000133.1:816-26590 GCA_020049575.1 Desulfobulbaceae bacterium | reverse complement strand
TGGCTTACTTCGGAGGGGAGTTGTCAGGATTATCAGAGGAGACTGGCCATCTGCCGTAATTTCCCGGAAACCTCGCTGGTTTTTTGCGGCGGTGGCCTGCCCGAAGGCTGCGGTTACCGTTTTCACGAAGGAATACCCTTTGATAAAGTTCTTGAGCGCGAGAAAAAGAAGATTCAATGAACGGCAAACGTCTGCTCATTCTTGAACCATATTTTGGTGGTTCTCATGCAGTATTTATAAAAGGATTACTCCGCCATATTCCTGCACAATTTCAACTCTTGAGCCTGCCAGCCCGAAAATGGAAGATGCGCATGCAACTCTCCGCTCCCTGGGCCTTCAACTCTCTGCAAAAGCTCCCTAAAGACCAACGTAATTTTAATACAGTACTCTGTTCGACCTTTATGGATGTTGCGACCCTGCGAGCTCTTGTGACACGTCTTGAAGGCTGGAACCCCAATGCATATTTCTGCACATATTTCCATGAAAACCAGTTCGCCTATCCAGAGCAATTCAATGGTAACGACAATCGGCAATTTGCTGCCATCAATTTCAATACAGCCCTGGCGTCCGACAGTTTGGCATTCAACTCCCTGTATAATCGACGCACTTTTCTCGATGGCTGCAATCGCTATCTGGATAAAGCACGAGAAATGGGTGTGCAGGCCACGACTCGGCAAATTGAGCTGAAGAGCCGGATTCTCCATCCTGGCATGGATTACTCGCATATTGACCAGGCGACCGCCATTAATCCTTGTTCCATAGGGCAAGTGCCAGTAATTGTCTGGAATCATCGATGGGAACATGATAAAAATCCTGATGATTTCTTTTCTGCCCTGCATGATTTACACAACAATGGCCTTGATTTCCGCCTCATTCTTCTCGGTCAGGAATTTGACACTGAGCCTGCGTGTTTCAGAAATGCCAGGTCATCCCTGGCCGAAAAAATTCTGCATATCGGATATGCTTCCTATTTGCAGAAATATGCCGACGTGTTGAAGAATGGTTCAATCGTTGTCTCAACGGCGAAGCATGAATTCTTTGGCATAGCAGTCCTTGAGGCAGTAAGAGCTGGGTGTTTGCCGCTCTTGCCTGACCGTCTTGCCTATCCTGAGATTTTTGAGCAGAAATACCTGTATAGAGAAAACGACTTCAAAAATAAGTTGGCGACACTGCTCATTGAAAATTGCAGATTGGAAACAAAGGAATGCATCGGAATGACAGAAAAATATTCCTGGCAGACAGTCCGGGGAGATTATATGGATTGGCTCTTTGGCACCTGAACCATCGCTGGTGATCGGGCAAAAATAGCGGGTATCGATTCAAAGGATTGCATTAAATGAGAGAGAACATTGTACTTATTGGATTTATGGGGGTAGGAAAGGGCCGAACCGCAAGGGCCCTGGCAAGCCAAACAGGAATGTTCGCGGTAGATTGTGATGATCTTATTGAGAGTTTTGCCAATGAGAAAATTAAGACCATTTTTGCAGAGCAGGGTGAGCAGTGTTTCAGGAAACTGGAACAGAAGGCGGCAAAATGGCTCGAAAAATCTGTAAGGACTTCAATAATTTCCACCGGCGGTGGATTTTTCAAAGTAAAGAACCTGAGGAAAATTGGTAAAATTGTCTATCTGCATGCGGAATTCGAGGATATCCTGGAGCGCATCCGAACAGATGTCAATGCTGCAAAGAAGCTTCGCAAACGACCGCTTCTGCAGGATATGAATAAAGCGAGAATGCTCTATGACGAACGAGTTCCCCTCTATCGCAGGGTGGCTGATGTGGAAATCTCAGTGACTGACAGATCAGCCGAACAGATTGCCTCAGAGATAGTCTCTTACTGCGTGTCAGAAAAAAGAAAAAAGAGGAAATGAGCTATTCCCCAAAAGAATCATTTCTTCATCTGTTTGGCAAAATCAAGCATCCTGCGGATTGGTATACTGGCTTTTTCTGCCAGATCCGGTGAAATATAAATCTCATTAGTGCCATTCTCCAACACCTCCGCAAGGTTCTGCAGCGAGTTCATGGCCATCCATGGGCAGGTCGCGCAGCTTTCACAGGTTGCGCCTTCTCCCGCAGTCGGTGCGGCTAAGAGGATCTTCTCGGGGGCCACCTTTTTCATCTTGTGCAGGATACCGGCGTCAGTGGCAACGATGAATTCCCTGTTCGGCAAGGTGGAAACGGCCTTGATCAAGGCTGTGGTTGACCCGACGACGTCTGCGAGAGCTACTACCGATTCCGGTGATTCAGGATGGACAAGTACCGCTGCGTCAGGGTGCAATCTGTGCATCCTTTCAAGCGCGACTGCCTTGAACTCCTCATGAACGACGCAGGAACCAGGCCAGAAGATCATGTCGGCATCTGTCAATTTCTGCACATAGGTCCCTAAATGTCTGTCAGGTGCCCAGAGTATTTTTTTGCCGGATTCTGTCAGGTGACGAATGATTGGCAGGGCAATCCCGGATGTCACTACCCAGTCTGAGCGGGCCTTGACCTGGGCGCTGGTATTGGCATACACCACCACCGTATGATCCGGATATTGATCACAGAATGCCGAGAACAGCGCCGCCGGACAGCTTTCGTCAAGCGAGCATGTGGCATTCAGATCAGGCATCAATACGCGCTTTTCATTATTGAGGATCTTTGAAGTCTCCCCCATGAAGCGGACTCCTGCCACAACCAGGGTCCGGGCCGGATGCTCTGTGCCGAAACGGGCCATTTCAAGCGAGTCAGCAACACATCCGCCGGTCTCTTCGGCCAGATCCTGCAATGAACCATCAGTATAATAATGCGCGACCAGAACCGCATCCTGCTCCTTAAGAAGCTTTTTAATGCGTTGTTTTAACAGATTCCGCTGCTCAGTTGATAATTCTGGCCACTTGGGATGTGGCGGAACTTTTACTGTTGGAATGGAAACGTGGGCTTCTTGTGCCAGATTTAGAGGGGACATAGCTCATCCTGGAGGGGTTGTTTGATGCTGCCTGGAATGTGATTGATAGATTGCTCAAGGAAATTGAAACGAGGCAAAAACGAGAAGAGTATGTAAGCACTCGTCATTTCATGATTGGGCAATATAAATCTCATGAACAAATAAGCAAACCGGAATAATCAATCTGCCGTCAGCCGAAACTGTTGGCAAAAGAGAATAATCGTTTGCTCCACAATTGCTTTTCAAAGGAATCATCAGATAGATCAGGTCAAGACAGCCTGCATTCTTTCAAGATTGTCTTTTTTGCCAATGACGACAATGACATCTCCCGCATCAAGTTTTGCCGTCGGCAAAGGATTGAAAATCATCTCGTTGGTAATTTTCTTGATAGCGACGACTATGACCCCGAAATCCTGTCTCAGTTTGCTGCTTACAAGCGTCTTGCCAACCAGCGGCGAGGTTGCAGTGATGACTGCCTCTTCCATCTTCAGGCCGAGTTCGTCATTCATCATGGTTTGATCGATGAAATCAACGACAGTTGGTTTCCTGAGAATTTCCGCCATTCTTCGTCCACCCATGAGGTAAGGGCAAACAACACGGGATGCGCCGGCGCGTAGCAGTTTCGTCTCATTTTTCGGGTCTGACGCCCTGGCTAGAATAAAGAGATCAGGACGCAGGCCTTTGGCGGTGAGAGAGATGAAAACGTTATCGGAATCAGAAGTAACTGTTGTTACAAGACCTCTGGCTCTCTCGAGGCCAGCTTTGAGCAGAACTTCCTCCTCGGTGGCATCCAGATTGAGATAGAGGAACTGCTCAGCTTCCAGCTGTTCGATCTGGGTAGGATTCTGTTCGATCACAACGAACGAAATCTTCTCTTTGACGAGTTCGCGGGCAATAGTGCTTCCGATGCGGCCATAACCGCAGATTATATAATGATCACGAAGACTTGAAATCATTTTCTCCAATTTTCTCCTCCCTAATAATACCTGTAATTCTCCCTCGATAAATATCCGGGCGACCTGGCCGAGGGTATAGGTAAGAACGCTGATGCCTGATACAATAATAAATACAGTGATAAGGCGCCCAAGATCCGAGAGCGGTTTTATCTCAGAAAAACCGACGGTGCTGATGGTAATCATCGTCATGTAAAATGCTTCAAACGGCGTCATACCTTCAAGATAGGTATAGCACAGTGTTCCACTGGCGATGATAGTGCATAAAAGAATGAGTGAGAGTCGGAGTTGGGAAAAATTCATGTAATATGTTGAGCGAAAATTTTTCTGATTTTTGTCAGTTTTTTCTATTATGTCTCAATCTTGCATCTCTGCTATACCATGGAAGGTTTTGGTCGACCAGAATAAAGTCAATTCATATTCGCTGATTATCTCAATTAAGCATATAATATCAGGAGAGTAACAATGAAGGACCTGATCATTTAGAATAATATATCGAAAAAGACCTTTGCTGGAATGAGAGGTTAAAAAGAGGCTAACAAAAGGGGATCTTGATTCTATATTTTAAAAAATAAAACTGGTGATGATCATGCCGCATTGCATACTGGAATATACCGATAACATTACAGATGAGCCCAATTGGTCAGCAATATTTAAAGAAATTCACGCTGTCCTTATTGCCACAGGCGAGTGGCACAGCGCGGATATAAAAAGCAGGGCGATCGAATTGAACAATCATTATATCGGGAATGGCGCACAGCGGCAGGCCTTCGTGTCTCTGGCGATCCAGATTTTATCTGGCAGGAGTGACAGTTTAAAAAAAAGCGTCTCGGAAAATTGTCTGAAGGTTCTCTCAACGCACTTTCCTCGGACTCTCGAAGAACTGCAAACCAGTATCACCGTGCAGATTGTTGACATCCACGAACCGAGCTACTGCAGAAGAATCAATTATCAGCAAGGATAGTTCCTGGATGGAATACTATCGAACCCCAAGCCGCAGCGAAGTTTAAAAAACGGTCGGTTTATTGGAACCGGGAGCGAAAGTTGCAGCGTTGGCAAAGCGACTCCACCAGCTTTTGCTGGTTAAAACCGTCCCGCATTCTGCTGGCTCTCGGGCCATCGAGTATTTGGCCAAGACTCTGCTGATGAATGTTGCCAAGGGGGATATCTGCCTCGGCATCAAGGCAACAGGGGACGACAGTGCCATCCACCAGAATGGCGATATGGTCTCGCAGACCTCGACATGTGCCCTTTCGGCTGACGATATCAGAAGCGTGATGGGGCCAGTTGAATTGTTGTTCCTGCCCCAGGAAGATACCGGGGGCGACAGTAAAACTTCTGCCTGGAGCCAGACCAGAGGCAAAACCATCTGGCAATTTGAAAAATTCCTGCATCCTTCTGAGGATTTCAGAATCCAGCTTACCGACCAGGCTACTGCAGACTTCCTGGATGTTCCACAGACGCAGGTTGATCAATAATGAACTTTTCTCTTCCTGCACCCTGGCGATGAATGTCAGAATGCCGCTCATGTACTCATCAAGTGCTGCCGTGTTTGCCCGTTCAAAACTATGCAGCGAAATATTTATCTGCCTGAGGGCTTTGGCCTCGAGCAGCAGTTCCCCTTTTTCCTTAAAAAGCGTTCCATTGCTGCTGATATTAACCTGCATGCCATGTTGATGACTGATTGCAAGGAGTAGCTTCAACTCGGGATGAAGCAGGATCTCTCCCAGGACATGCAGATAGATGTAGCGGGTGTAACCGTGGAGCTTTTTTAGGACATCCGCGAAATTAGCCGATCCCATGAAGGCTTTTGGCCGCTTGCTGAGGTGGCAGAAACTACAGGAGAGGTTGCAGGTGTTCGTTACTTCGATATAGATTTTTTTGAAAATTTCCATCGTTTACTGATAGGGCAGAACTTGGCGATGATTGAGGTATGGAAAAGATCTCCGGCGAATGTGCAGGTTCATGGTATGTGTGAGCTGACATATGCATACGGTAACATGTACTGCTTCGCAAGGAAAAGCTTGCCAGAATTGCTTATATTGGGGCATTCTGGTGAAAAGAGAATGAGCAGTTGTGATTTTTATGCCAATCCTCTGCGGGCTTATACTACGAGAATGGTACGCAATGAAAAATATCAAAAACAGTCAGAGTCCCACTGTATATTCAACTGAACAAGGCCGGATATGCCCAGATTGCGGCAAAGCTATAGCAGGCTGTATCTGCGGTAAAAAGAAACAACTCACGGCAAGTGATGGAATTGTCCGAATTGGCAGGGAAACAAAGGGGAGAAAGGGAAAAGGCGTGACCTTGATTTCAGGTATTCCTTTCGATCAATCCGGTTTGCTGGAACTGGGCAAGGAACTGAAAAAATGCTGCGGTTCTGGGGGTACAGTAAAAAATGGGATCATTGAAATTCAGGGTGACCATCGTGATCAACTGTTTGAAGAATTGCAGAAACGGGGTTGGGTGGTGAAACGGTGCGGCGGTTAAATATATAACCAACTTGTAATGGATCTCCACAGGCGTAAAAGCTTCTGGGCGACAATTCTACTTTCAGCTGTAAGGAACTGAACGATACCTATGGATGGTAAAAAACGTGCGGATATTCAACTGGGCTGTGAAGTTGCAATAGTGCTGAAAAAAGACCAGCAGTCTGGAACACTGAGCTATGGCAGGGTGAGGGATATCCTCACCCGTTCGTCATCACATCCCCATGGTATCAAGGTTCGTCTGGAAAACGGGGAGATCGGTAGAGTGAAAGAGATTCTGAAATAAAGTCTTGGAGGAAGCAGAGAGATAATGCTGGGTACAGTAGATCTTGCAGTCTTTATAATGGCCGGGTTGGTACTGAATATTACGCCGGGAGCAGATATGCTGTATATTGCCAACCGCAGCGCCAGTCAGGGGACCAACGCGGGAATAATTGCCGCGCTCGGTATTGGCGCAGGGTGTCTTTTTCATATTGTCTTTGCAGCCTTAGGCCTTTCCGTTGTTCTGGCAACTTCGGCCATGGCCTTTACTGTGGTGAAATATGCAGGTGCCGGCTACCTGATCTATCTGGGGCTGACTACGATCTCTTCTCTGAGATCCTCTACTGCAATTGAAACGACAGCAGTGGTGCCGCTATCTCCCTGGAAGATCTTCCGTCAGGCGATTCTGATCAATGTTCTGAATCCGAAAGTTGCTCTTTTCTTCATGGCGCTCCTGCCGCAATTTGTCTCCCAGCAGGCGACACACCCTTCGATTACCTTCCTTTTTCTTGGCTGCGTCTTTAATTTCAATGGCACTATCGTTAATGTCATATTCGCTGTTTTCTCTTCGAAAATTGCCGCGAAGCTCAGGCAGAACACTGCTCTCGGTAAGGTATGCAAAGCAGCTGTAGGCTCTCTCTTTATCGGCCTGGGTGTGCGCCTTGCCCTCGTTTCGAGATAAAAAATCAGCACCTCGAAGATCAAGTATTACTACAATTTAAAGAGATGTGTTCCATTACAGGCCGCTATCTGGCCGGCTAATCTGTTGCTCCCAACCAGCCGCGCCCTTTCATCCATTTCGCGCATTCGAGTACCGGCGAGACGGTCAGCGATGCCAGAACAACCAGGAGCCAATCCCTGATTGAAAGATCGAACGTAGCGAATGGTACCTGCATAAATGGCCAATAGATGACCAGAACAAGAAGAATGAGCTCCCAGATAATTGCCAGATTAAGCCAGCGATTGGCAAAGGGACGATGCATGACCGACAATTTGTCCGATCGAAAGTTGTATGCTTTGATGAATTGAATGAGTACCAGTGAAATGAAGGTCATGGCCATCGCTTCGGCAAGGGGCCGTCCTGATCGCAGTACCCAGTAAAAGAGCGCAAGATTGACGGCCATTGACCAAATCCCGCCAACCAGCATAAGAGCAATAAGTGCGGGAGAGAGGACGCCTGATCGAGGCTTTCGCGGTCGGCAGCGCATGAGATCCGAACCGTGAGGGTCAACAGCCAGAGCCAGCGCGATGAGACCATCGGTGGCCAGATTCACATAGAGAATCTGCACGGCTGTAAGCGGCATGGGAAGGCCCATAAATGCGGCACCAGCCATCAGGCCAATCTCGCCGATATTGCAGGAGAGGACGAAGGCCAGGTATTTTTTGATATTCTCGAAGATACCACGGCCTTCTTCAACAGCAGCCACTATGGATGAAAAATTGTCATCGAGAAGGGTCATTGCTGCAGCATCTTTGGCAACATCAGTTCCCGTTATACCCATAGCCACACCGATATCGGCTTTTTTCAGTGCCGGTGCATCGTTGACGCCGTCGCCGGTCATTGCCACTACATGGCCTTTTTTCTGCAGAGCTGCGACAACGCGAAGCTTGTGTTCTGGAGCGACGCGCGCGAAAATATCGATCGAGTCAATACGGTCTTCGAGCGTCTGTTCATCCATCATTTCCAGTTCATTGCCCGTGACAATTCCGCCAGACTTCAAGAGCCCCAATTCTCGGGCAATAGCCTCTGCCGTGAGTGGATGATCCCCGGTGATCATGATGACCCGGATACCAGCACTGCCGCATGTCTGTATAGCTCCCAGAGCTTCCGGGCGAGGAGGGTCGTTCATTCCCGCAAGGCCGAGAAAGGTCATATCGTGCTCGGCATTCTCAAGACTTGCCTCTGGTCGTCTGGCAATTGCCAAGACTCGCAGCGAATCCTTCGCCATGCGGCGGCTTGCTTCCAGAATTGTTTCACGCATCGCTGGATCGAGTTCCTTCTCACCGTCGCCAGTCATCTGACGAATGCATGAACGCAGGATAACCTCGGGTGCACCTTTACCAAAAGCGATTATGCCATCGCTTGAAGTATGCAGCGTTGTCATGCGCTTTGCTTCTGACGAGAAGGGGATTTCGGCGATACGCGGAAAGGCGGAGTCGAGTTCATTCTTGTGCCAACCTGCCTTGGCGGCTGCAACGATCAGCGCGCCTTCAGTGGGATCTCCCTTGATCCGCCATTCACCGTCAACTCTCTCAACCTTGGCATCCGAGACAAGTGCTGCCGCCTGCAGCAGCAGACTCAGCGGATCTTCGGCTACCTTCTGCCCAGATAACGCGCTAACGTCGAGTATTTCATCACCCAGCATGAAACTACCGACAGGCTCGTAGCCTGCGCCGGTAATTTGGACAAACTGACCCGCCAGGAAGAGTGTACGCGTTGTCATTTCATCCCTCGTCAGCGTACCTGTCTTATCCGAGCAGATGACCGTCGTGCTGCCGAGGGTTTCAGCGGCTGCGAGTCGACGCATGAGGGCATTGCGATTGACCAGCCGCTGAACGCCAATGGCAAGAGATATGGTGACAACCGCGGGCAGGGCCTCTGGAACTACCGCGACGGCCAAGGCGATACCAAACACCAGAATGTCGATGAATGCCTGATCTCGATAGAGTCCTATCAGGACAATGAGGGTAATGATAAGAAGAGCCGACTGGGCGAGTTTTTTCCCCAGTTTATCCAAATTCTCCTGCAGAGGAGTCCGGCTTATATCCACGGTCTGGAGTAGCTGTGCAATTTTACCGAATTCGGTCTGCATGCCGGTGGTCACGACAATCGCCTGGCCCCGGCCGGTGGCGATCGTCGTGCCGGCGTAAACCATGTTTCGGCGGTCTGCGAGAGAGATGTCTGGATCTGGGAGTTCCTGGCAGTTTTTCTCAAGCGCTTGAGATTCGCCTGTGAGAGAAGCTTCCTGTGTTTTGAGGTTTATTGCCTCAAAAAGACGGGCATCTCCGGCAATGCGATTTCCGGCACGAAGTAACAGGACATCCCCCGGCACCAGATCTTGGCCGGGGATCTCAATTTCCTGGCCTTCTCGCCTGACGGTAGCAAGAGGCGCCGCCATCTTTTTCAGAGCCTCGATGGCTCGTTCAGCTCGATAATCCTGGATGAATCCCAAAATTACGGCAAAGAGGATGATTATGAAAATTGCTGTGGCCTCAATGCCGTGCCCAAGAAAGGCAGAGATTGCTGTTGCACCGAGGAGAATGAGGATGAGAGTATTCTTAAACTGTTCAAGAAGAAGCAGAAGTGCGGAAATTTTTTTGGCGGCCACCAATTCATTTGGGCCGAACAATGCCTTTCGGCGTGCGGCTTCTGCCACACTGAGGCCTGCATGAGAGCTTTCGAGGTGTAACCAGAGCATTTCGAGGGGAATGGTATGTACCTCTCCACATGCAAGACGCTGGTCGGCCATAACGTTATCTGCTCTCATATCGGCATTACGCTGGATGGGTTGCTGTCAAATGATTCTGTTATTTTAACATACTATATGGTCTTTGTGAAAATCATTAATCTGTGCAATCTTTAAGTATAACTCTCTTGTAGTGTCTTCTGCACTGTGCTAGATATTTTCCGGAAATAGTTCAAATGATATCATTTTTATCAATCTTTGAGTTTTCTCGGGAGATTCCGTGGATAAAAAGTACGGTATGAACAATACGCAGGCATATGAACAAAATTAAACAAAATACAGGTATTTTAGCCAGCAGAGGTGCTTGGCTCATTCTGGCAGCAGCCATGCTCTGGGGAACTACCGGGACTTCTCAGGCATTGGCGCCGGAGGGAAGTTCTCCTGCTGCCATCGGCGCTCTGCGTCTGCTACTCGGTGGTTCGGCCTTGGCCGTTTACGCCTATTTGCGTGGAGGACTGAAACTGAGATCATGGCCGATCTTCCTTCCTCTGGTTGCCGGGGGAGGGATTGCCTTGTACCAGATCAGTTTTTTCTGGGCCGTGGCAAAAACCGGGGTGGCTGTGGGGACGATAGTCGCTATAGGTTCTTCCCCAGTATTCGCCGGAATTCTTGAATACCTGATGAGAAGGAAGAGACCGGGGCGACGCTGGTATCTGTCTACCTTGATTGCAATTTGGGGCTGCCTCATGCTACTCCTGCAAACAGGCGATCTGCGCATCGATGGCTCGGGCATTCTTTTGGCGCTTGTTGCCGGCTTTTCCTATGCCTCATACGCCCTCGGCATAAAGATGCTTCTGCCTGGTCGTTCGGCAGAAGATGTGACGGCGGTTGTCTTTTGCCTTGGAGCCTTGTTTCTCTCTCCCATTCTATTCACGGTGGACTTGAAGTGGCTGGCCGAGGTGAACGGTTGGCTGATGATGCTGCATCTCGGACTGCTAGCCACCGCACTTTCTTATTGGCTCTTTGCCAGCGGTCTGGCATCAGTGCCGGCGTCGACGGCAGTCACACTTTCCTTGGCTGAGCCTCTGACTGCCGCTATTCTTGGGGTCCTGGTAGTAGGGGAGCGCTTGAACATGACGGCGACGTGCGGCCTCGTTCTAGTACTCTCGGCCCTGCTTCTTCTGATACTGCCGTCACGCTCAACTTTGGGTAAGAGCAGCAGTCAATGACCAATCAACATGACTACTACTCTCTTTAAGGACTGCACCGTTTCTTCATAATCAGGGATAGAGTTCCGGATAAAGTTCACGGGCGCAGGACGGGCAAATACCATGACTGAAATCCGCCTCCGAATGGGAAATGATATAGTCTTCGATCTGGCTCCAGTACCCCTGATCGTCGCGTATTTTCTTGCACGATGCGCATATCGGCAGGAATCCCCTGAGAATCTTGATATCCTCCAGGGCTCTTTCCCTTTCCATGACGGCTTTTTCCCGCCGTTCCTCCGTCTGCTTGCGCAGCAACGTGAGGAGTGCTGTACTCCAGAGCGTGAAGATTGCCAGCAATCGATTGGTAAATGCCTGCCATTCAGGTACGTCATGCCATGGGTAGAGAAAGCCGATGATGATGAGCAGGGTGCAGCTCAAGGCAACAAAAATGGTGAAGTGTTTATGGGATGACCAGATAGAAATCAGAACGAGCGTTATATACGGGATTCCATCAGCGAGACCGGCTGGCGTGAGGATATCAATGGCAAAAAAAATCGAGGAGAAAAGCCCGCAGGCGAGGTGAAAGAGAAAATCTTTTTTGGCAGTTTTTTCAAAATGCAGGATTGGGCGGGATACGTGCATTTTAAACCTTGGTTGAAGAACGTGGCAAAGATATCGTTATGCCAGGGCAAAGTGCTGGTTATGAATCACTCCTGGTATCCGTCTGCTCGACAGTTGAGTTGTTTTGAACGAGGCATCCGTTTAATTTGCTGTGATAGCGAAGAATTTCTTTTTGACGCAATTGAACAGGGCCTTGCTTTTCTGGGAATCTCCCCGTTTTATTGGCATAAAACTCCTGGATAATGTGAAAATCTTTCTCGATATCGCGGGTCGGGTACAGTGTCGCGCCAACTCCCAGGGTTTTGTTTTTAAAATCAAGGAAACCGAGGGCTATGGGAATTCCGGCATCGACCGCGATCGAGTAGAAACCTGTTTTCCAGTATCCGGTTTTAGCCCGCGTTCCTTCAGGGGCGATGGCAAGGATGAATTGATCTGAGGTGGAAAACAGTTCAATCATCTTTTGAATGAAACTCTGGCGGATGTTCCTGTCAACCGGTATGCCACCAAGCGCCTTGAAGAAAAATCCGAAGGGAAAGCGAAACAGGGTGTGTTTGCCAACCCAGTTAAAGTCCAAGCCCATGCCTGAGAGGGCCAGAATGGCTAAAGGAAAATCCCAGTTGCTTGTATGGGGAGCGCCGATAATGATGAACTTTTTATCAGGTGGAATATCAGTCTGCAGACGCCAGCCGAAAAATCTCAATATATATAAAGAGATGTTCATCATCACGCGGCGTCGTGGTTTGATCGGAACTGCCTGTTTCCTTGCAGTGCGGTGGGAGGCATCCTTCATCTGACGTTATAGGGGTTATTTCTGCTCTGATCGAAGCACTGCAAGAAAGGCTGTCTGTGGGATATCGACATTGCCAACGGTTTTCATCCGTTTTTTGCCCTCTTTTTGTTTTTCCAAAAGTTTTCTCTTCCGGCTGATATCACCACCGTAGCATTTAGCCGTCACGTCCTTGCGCATCGGCGCGACATTGGTCCTGGCGATGACAGTTCCGCCAATGGCTGCCTGGATAGCGATCTTGAAGAGCTGCCGGGGAATTTCTTCTTTGAGCATTTCACACGCGTGTAGCCCCCTAGCGCGGGCGTTGTTGCGGTGCACCAGTTGCGAAAGGGCATCAACCACCTCGCCGTTGACAAGAATATCGAGTTTTACCAGATCACCCTTGCGATAATCGAGAATCTCGTAATCGAAGGAACCATACCCCTGGGTGATCGACTTGAGTCTGTCATAGAAATCATAGATCACCTCCGCCAGCGGAAGTTCGCAGCTAAATTCGATTCTGCCGGGCATCGGATAATGGTAGCTGGTGTTTTCCCCTCGCCTTTCCATGCACAGGGTCATGACAGCGCCCATGTATCGCTCCGGAATCAGAATCGTTGCCTTGATATATGGCTCCTCAACCTTGACGATTTTGGCCGGATCAGGGAAATGGGCCGGATTGTCCACTTCCTTAGTGGTGCCGTCGGAGAGGTAAAAAATGTATTTGACCGAGGGAACAGTGAGAATGAGAGAGACATCGAATTCTCGTTCAAGCCGCTCCTGGACGACTTCGAGATGCAACAGTCCGAGAAAGCCGCAACGAAAGCCAAAACCGAGAGCAACAGAGGAGTCTTTCTGGAAGCTGAGAGCCGCATCATTGAGTTGGAGTTTTTCCAGAGCTGCGGCGAGATCCTCATAATCATCAGTGCTGATCGGATAGAGTGAGGAGAAGACAACCTGCTGAACCTCTTTAAATCCAGGAAGTGCCTTTTTGCATGGAGCATCCCTCAAGGTTATGGTATCGCCCGGCCGGGTGTCCTTCACAGTTTTTACCCCGGCCAGAATATATCCGATCTGCCCGGCTGAAAGTTGTTTTTCTGCTTCACGCTTGAACTTGAAGAGGCCGACTTCCTCAACACGGTATTCGGTGCCGTTTGACATAAATTTGATGACGTCCCCGGTCTTGAGCGTCCCGTTGATAATTCGCACGGAAATAATGGTGCCCCGGAACGCGTCGTAATGGGCATCGAAGATCAGCGCCTGCAGTTCAGCTTTGGGATCGCCCTGAGGCGGGGGAAGGTATTTTACGATAGCCTCAAGAATCTCATCCACTCCCTGGCCTGTTTTGGCGGAGCAGTACTGGATGAGACTGCTGTCAAGACCGAGGTCTTCTTCAATTTGCAGAGCGACTTTTTCGGGTTCTGCAGAGGGGAGATCAATCTTGTTGATGACCGGAATTATATCAAGCTCATTTTCCATGGCCAGATAAAGATTGGCTAGGGTCTGGGCCTCTACGCCCTGCGCGGCATCGATGAGCAGGAGGGCACCTTCGCAAGAGGTGAGGGCACGGGAAACTTCATAACTGAAATCAACGTGGCCCGGGGTATCGACGAGATTGAGATAGTATGTTTCGCCGTCTTTGGCCAAATAGGGCAGGCAGATTGTCTGGCTTTTGATTGTAATGCCGCGTTCTCGCTCAATGTCCATGTTGTCTAGAAGCTGATCCTTGAATTCTCTGTCAGAGATACAGTTGCATTTCTGGATCATGCGGTCGGCCAAGGTTGATTTACCGTGGTCGATATGGGCTATAATGCTGAAGTTACGTAAATGTTTCATGTAATTGTTGTAATATGGACTGATGGAAGGGATGCGGCGTTGGGTGGCATACTGGCAAAGGTACTGATGTTTAGCATAAATGACTCCAGAATTAAATAGAATTTTCCACATGGAGAACTCTGTGATATTATAGCAAGGGTATTCTTTTCAAAAAAATGATGGAAATTGAGCTGCACATTAAGATTGCACTTTCAATGAACTCCAGTAGAATCTGAATTTTTTGGAATGAGTGATACCATACAGTCTGGAGACTGACACAAATGAGCAAAGAAGATATAGATATAGAAGTAGATCTCGAGGTTGATTATTTTGAGGATGAAATCGTCGAACAACCCTTAGTGGCAATGTCTGACGATGAAAACCTCCCCGCCCTGAGTAATCCTGCCCTGCACAGGTATCTTCAGGAAATCAGCCAGTATGAACTGCTTTCACGCGAAGAAACGGATGAATTAGCCACCCGCTTCCGAGAGACTGGAGATCAAGATGCCGCTTATCGTCTTGTATCTTCAAATCTGAGGTTGGTTGTCAAAGTCGCCATGGATTTCCAGAAGTATTGGATGCAGAATTTCATGGACCTTATCCAAGAGGGGAATGTCGGTCTTGTTCAGGCTACTAAAAAATTTGATCCCTATCGCGGGGTGAAGTTTTCTTATTATGCTGCCTACTGGATCAGGGCCTATGTCCTCAAGTTTATTATGGACAACTGGCGCCTTGTGAAAATAGGCACAACCCAGGCCCAGCGAAAACTCTTTTTCAGCCTCAACAAAGAACGTAAACTTCTTGAGTCTCAGGGGTTCGGTGCTGAAACTAAATTGCTCGCCGATCGACTGAATGTCAAAGAAAGAGAAGTCATCGAGATGAGCCAGCGTATGGATAACTGGGATGTCTCTCTCGAAAGTCCCGTCAGGTCAGATTCGGACGACGAACAGAAGAATTTCATTCCCAGTAACGGACCGGGTGTCGAATCAATGGTTGCTGGCAAGGAAATGAGAGTTAAACTTTCAGAGTTATTAGAAGTACTGAAAGAAAAACTCAATGACAAGGAAAAGATGATCCTTGAAAAGCGGCTTCTCACCGATGAGCCACTCACCTTACAGAATATTGCCGATATGTTCGTCATATCCCGCGAGAGGGTCAGGCAAATTGAGGTCAATCTGCTTAAAAAAATGAGAAAGTATCTTGAGGATGAGATGCCTGATATAGTCGACTTTTTTGATGGAGAAAAAATCTCCATCAACTCTCCTTCCAAGGAATGACCTGATTCCTTGCATATACGTCTTAAATCTTAGCAAACATATCAAAGATTTTCACAGGAACCATAATGAAAGTACCTCTTCTCGATTTACATGCTCAACTTGCTTATCTGCAGGATGATCTCATCAAGGCGGTAAACAATGTCCTTACTTCAACGAGATATATCCAAGGTCCTGAGGTAGAGGGCCTTGAGAAAGAAATAGCGGCCTATTCAGGCGCACAATATGGCATCGGGGTTTCGTCTGGGACTGATGCCTTACTGGTGGCTTTGATGTCTCTTGGAATCGGCCATGGCGATGAGGTGCTGACAACGCCTTATTCATTTTTTGCAACTATGGGCGTAGTGTTGCGGGTTGGGGCCAAGCCTGTTTTTGCCGATATCGACCCCGTTTCCTATAATATCGATCCCTTGAAAATGGCGGAGATCCTTCATGCCGACAAGCAGAGAAAGATCAAAGCCATAATTCCTGTCCACCTGTACGGCCAATGCGCCGATATGCGTGCCATCATCGCGTTAGCCGAGCAATACAACATTCCGGTTATTGAAGATGCTGCTCAGGCAATAGGTGCAGAATATCCGTTTCCCACAGAGAAGGGCCCGAAATGCGAGAGGGCAGGAACAATGGGCCTTTGCGGTTGCTTTTCATTTTTTCCGAGCAAAAACCTGGGGGGTATTGGTGATGGCGGTATGGTAATCACCCAGGACAAGGCCTTTGCCGAGAAGGTGAATCTGATGCGCAACCACGGCGCCCATCCGAAATATTATCATAGTCTGGTCGGGGGAAATTTCAGGCTCGATCCGATCCAGGCTGCCGCCCTCAGGGTAAAACTGCCCTATCTTGATGGCTGGCACCGTAAACGTGGCGAGAATGCGGCTCGCTATAACGCGCTGTTTCAAGATACTGATCTTGTTGCAGATGGCAAGGTAACATTGCCTGTATCCGTTTACTCGGAGTCATTGCCACAACAACCAATCGATGAGGCGCATTATCACATCTATAATCAGTATGTCATACGGGCTGATTTGCGGGACGCCTTGAGAGATTGGCTGCTGGAGAATGATATAGGCTGCGAAATTTATTACCCGGTTGCGCTGCACAAACAGGAATGTCTTGGTGATTACAGGCAGCAGTTGTCTCTGCCTCACTCTGAAAAAGCAGCAGCAGAAACCCTTGCCCTACCGATTTATCCTGAATTGACACCAGCCATGCAGGAGTATGTCGTTGACACAATCAGGCAGTTCTATCAAAGATAAACGCATATCTCAGGCTCAAATGCTGTCACTGTAGAAATGATTGAGTCTGAGAATGAATTTTTCGTGTTTCTCCAATAGCTGACAGCACATCAGATGATACGGCTTCGACTGTATACCCGAGTTCTTTCTTTCTCTCTTTTCTTTAGCTGTCTTTTGCTGTCGGGCTGGCCTGTCCTGCAGTCGGCATCTTCGGCTCCTGTTGTTTCTGGTAGAGATATCGTCATACTTGACGAATCGGCGAATCCCTCATGGAAAGCTCTCTGGGATAAAGCACGAGAATACGTCCGTCAGAAAAAATATAGTCTCGCTGCAACTGCCTATGCTGAACTCATTCAGGATAAACCTAATATCGAAGAAGCAAAATGGGAATATTGCAAGGTCCTTGTTGAATTGAAAGACTGGCTGACTGCCTCCGATCTTCTCGAAGGCCTTGTCGAGACGGATAATGACAGAAAGGAATATTTGCAACTTGCAGCCACGGTAGCTCTAAATAATCATGAGTATAAACGGGCTGTTGATTATTTTGGCAGAGTGTATGCCGCTGATACTGGCGGACCGCAGGCCACAGAGGCGCTGAAAGGAATTATTGCCGGTCTTCAGGGGTTGGGCAGAAAGAACATGGCATTTCCACTTATGGAGCAGCTCTATCTCAGGACGCCCCAGGATACCCGATTGCTCCAGAACCTTGCCAGCACTGCCCAAGAACTGGGTAATTTGAAAAAAGCACGGGAATACTACCTTGCTCTTGTTGCACAAGCAAATACCGATGACAGGGTTCTCCTGCAGGCATCTCTCGTTTTTGATGAACCTGAAACAGAAGATAAGGCGCTTACTATATGGCAGAAATACCTCGAAAAACAGCCGACATATTTGCCATTTCATAAAAAAATTGCTGATTATTACATGAAAATCGGCAAGCCCCAGGCAGCTCTTCCGCACATTCTATTCATGATCGATAACGGCGTGGAAGACGACACTTTATTACTTGTCGCAGGAAAGATATTTCTGGATGATGAGGGCAGGCCCGACAAGGCTCTACACTATTTCGAGGAGTACGCCGCAAAGCATCCTGAAGATATTTCAATCTCGCAGGATATTAAAAGAATTCAGAAGGTACTTGCAAAAGATTTTCTGTCCATCGTTGAAAACGATCGAGCTTGGATACTTTGGCGTGATCTGGTGCAAGTGACGCCAAATCGGCTGGCCATTTACAATGAAATGGCCGATCAGCTTGAAAAGAAGAAAAAATTCAAAGAGCTTCTCAATGTCCTACTGATCATTAACCATTTCCATCCGGAAGATGAAGCAAATAGTTTTCGAATCGCAGCACTCAATTTCAAGCTTGGAAAATATGCTGATAGCCTGACATTTCTAAAGAAAATTGAGAGCAATGCAACGGGGGAGTATGCTTATCTTCGTTTACGGGCAAGCGTTGAGGACAAGCTGGGCTTGGATTTGAATGCCTTACAGCATTATGAAGTGCTCCTTGATGTCAAGCCTGAAAATATGGCAATCCGCCTCAGAAGCCTTGAGCTTGCATCTCGACTGGGTCTTGTTGAGCGTATGCAAAAACTCTATGCTGATGCTCCGGCAAACCTAAATGAAAAGGACACGTTCAACCTCAGACTTCGGTATGCCCAAGGATTGCGGCGAAATGGCATGTGGCATGAGGTTGAGGACATCTATTCTGAACTTATGTCAGCAACAGGAAATAATCCTGATAAAGAGGCAGAAATCCTCTTGCACAAAGCCGAGACACTGAGAGAAATCGGTTTTTATTACCAATCTGAACAAATTTTGCGGGAATTGCTTGCCCGTAATCTTGCTGTTGAAAAGACCTTGCTTCGGCTCACTCAACTCAGTCTTGACAACAACGATGTTAATCGAGCAAGAGACTGGTTTGCTATTTTATTGAAAAAAAACAAAGATCTGGATTGGCGAGCTGGTAAAGATTCTCTGAGTCAGGAAATACTCAAATTGCATATTGCGATTTTAATTGCAAGTGATTCATTTGATGCAGCCATCAAGGAGATCGAGGTTGCACAGCAGAAAATACTCCTGCAAAAACCGCAAAAAGAGGTCCATGGGCTTCTCCTGGCGCTGCGCATTTCGCTGTGTCGCATTTATCTTCAGCAGGAAGAATTCGAAAAGTGTCTGAGATTACTGACTGAATTGCGCGAGGAAAGACCAAAAAATCTAGTACTCGCTCTTCTCTGGCACCAACTCGCCAAAAAGAAGGGGAAAGCAGCAAACGCATACAACGAGATTGACGAAGCACTTGAAATTTCGGGGAACAGATCACTTGTACGAACCTATGATTCAGCCGTCCTCGCTCTTCAATACAGGGAGTATTCTGTTGGTATGCATCATATTGAACACATGATGCAGAAATTACCGGAGTCAATTTCCGCAAGGATTCTCAAGGCAAGGCTTCTGACGTCCCAGGGAGATTTGGCGAATGCCCTGCAGATATATCAGGATCTGAGCAAGTCTCTGGGAGAACAGGACTATTTTAAACAACAGATCCTGGAAATCGAGTACAGATTAGGGAATTATCGCCAGATAGTCAAAAATTCTGCCCCACTGCCTGCCGAACCGGTTCGCAGTGCTGGTAAGACACAACAGTCCTCACCTGCCGCAACCAAAGACTACTGGAGCAAACTTATGCTTGCCCGGTCTCTGTGGCTGGATAATCAATGGGATGCCAGCCTTAAGGTCTATGAGATGCTCCTCGCTGAACCTTTGCAACAGGAATTTCAAAAGGCTGTCAGTCAGCAGAGCGTTGAGATATTTGTTCCTCCATTGAAAGAAAGCATTTGGAATATGCTTTCTTTCACTTCATCGGATGTCGCTGATCCTCTTGCCTATTACATGGAACCAGAGTTTGTAGGACGCCATATCGGTCAGCCAATTGATAAGATTACCGCAAATTTATATGAAAAATATCGCTGGCAGAAATTGATCAGGAATGAATATCTGGCCAAAAAGGCAATGAAAAGGAAAGATATCCAGACTGCAGAAATACAGTATAAAAAGCTCATCGAAGAAGATACCGACATAGAAGGGCTTTATGATCTTGCTCGGATTTATGGTCGTCTTGGAGATTATGGCAAAGAGGCTGAACTTTACCAGACAATGAAAAAATATGGCTCTGTATATCCCGAACTCGACAAGGCAATTGCTCAGAATAAAATTCGCAGAAAGCCTCGATTGTCTGGTGATTTTGAAGTATTAGAGAAAAAGGGAAGAAATGGAAATATTGATACCAAAAGGAGCAGCCAGGGTTCCTCATTGTGGTTTATGCCAGATTTAGATAAAGAAACTGCCTTTTCATACAGGCGGAATACCTATTCTTCAAGCAGCGATGAACAGACTCTCAGGGGACACAGTTTCGTTGGTTCATATTCACAGGGACTCAATA
Source organism: Desulfobulbaceae bacterium (assembly GCA_020049575.1). GTDB lineage: Bacteria > Desulfobacterota > Desulfobulbia > Desulfobulbales > Desulfocapsaceae > Desulfoprunum. Next base: position 6,191 of record JAIFKM010000133.1, on the reverse strand, counting down.
AAGATACCGATCTTTTCTTCCGTCTTGGGGGAGAAAACTTTGATCAGTATGATACCACCCTGCTTGCGGGTTTCGAGGCAAGCAGGCGGCTTGATGAATTTCTCAAGGGGTATGTGGCATTTTATCAGGACAGAGTTAACGACACACTTGCAGCACTTGAGGCTAACGTTTACTCGCAGGACTATAAGGCTGGCCTGGTAATTGATCCGCAAGGAGGCCTTGTTTTTGGAGGTGATTATCAGCGTCGATTGTACAGCGATGACAATGCCCAGAATCAATTTTATCTGTGGTCCGGCTATAATATATTCAATGAATTGAATACCTATTCATTTCAGTACAGTTATAAACTGATCCAGAATAGCGATGAAAACCAAATTATCCCAGAAGACAAGGTATCTTCTGATTCTGTTGAAAATATTCCTTACTGGAGTCCCGGTACCTACTGGGAGCATTTAGCCACTCTCAGTTTTCAGCACCTTCTTAAATCTTTCAGCCTTCTCAAGGAAACGCCGAGTTACTACACTGTCGACTACTCAATTGGATTTGAGAGTGGAGAAAATTTGGTCAACATGGTTGGTTTCGAAATTTTTCTTGAAATGTCACCTCATTTTCTATTAAAAGGAGACATAACTTATTCCACCTCGGAAGATTATGAACAAAAAGCTGCTTTGATTTCTATGATTTATCGTTGGTAAACTGTTAACATTATCATTTCCTGTCTGGGTTTTGGTTGTAACTGACCCTGGCAGGAATTTTTTATTATGGAGGTTGTAATGGTTGTACGTATTCCCATGTCCAAGACTGGAAACAAAAAGCTGAGAGATGAGCTATCACGCTTGGAGCGAATCGATCGGGCCCAGGTCGTGAAGGCTATAGAAACAGCACGTGAACATGGCGATCTTAAAGAAAATGCTGAATATCATGCAGCCAAGGAGAGACAGGGGCATATTGAGGGACGTATCCTCGAGCTCAAAGACAAGCTTTCTCGCGCCGAAGTGATTGATTGCTCGAAGGTATCTATAAAAACTGCAGTTTTCGGCACTATTGTGCAATTGCTTGATCTGGATACGGATGACGAAGTTGTTTATCAGTTACTTGGTCCTGAAGAATCTGATGTAAAAAAAGGCTCAATATCTGTTTTGTCTCCACTGGGACAAAGCATGTTGGGGAAAACCGTAGGCGATGAGGTTCAGGCAAAGACTCCTGGCGGCACACGAGAGTTTGAAATAATCGATATCAGGTCTTCGGATTTCTGCTGAAAGACTGCTCATGATTCAGTCCTGCTTTATGCATAAAAGAGGAATTTGTTGATTTCTTGAAAGAAGATACAGCAGGGGGACGTCGGAAGGGGAGGAGATTCCAGCGAGAGTGAAATGGTTAGGCACACAATGACAGCTCAACGTGCTGCATTTTTTTCAGGGAGCAGTATCCCCGAAAGAAAAATCTTGAGGAGCTGACCGGAAATCTCGTCAACGGTGTAATGGCCATCTATCGAGGTGTTCCAGACTCGAGAGACTTCCTCGAGCGCGCCGAAGAAAATACGCTTGGCAATGCCAGGCTCGACGTCGAGACAATATATATTCTGTTTCTGGCCAAGCCTGATGATCTCTTCTACCAAATCTGTATAGTCCGAGAACTTGTTGTTTCGGTAATCTTTTATCAGTTTATTTGTCTGTCTCAGTTCAATCTGGATGACCTCAGCAAGATTTTTATTCTTCTTCATGGATTGAAGATGTTTCGTCGCGAATATTTCAAGCATTTTTCGCGGATCTGTCTCTTCAGCCAGTGATTTCTTTATCTGTTCTACAATCTTACCGATTTCCTCTTCAAAAACAGAGATGAGGATATCGTATTTGTTGTTGAAGTAAAGATAAATAGTGCCATCTGCAACCTTGGCTTCTTTAGCTATATCGGATATTCTGGCGTTGAAGAATCCTTTCTTGGCAAAAACCTTTGTTGCTGCTGTTATGATCTTGGAATGTTTATGTATGTCTTTCATCGTTTAAAGAACGTTTGAGGTGACTAAAAGAGAATAAATTACTGAATGGCCATTCATTCATTTAAACATTCTTGTTTGCTTTGTCAATATTCAGGGGAAAAATGAGCTTATGACAAGTGAATTTCTCCGGTGTCTTAATCACCGACAAAACTTTTTTCTATAATCACGCGGAGTGAACACATGAAAGTACTGGTTATTGGTTCAGGTGGACGGGAACATGCATTGGTATGGAAAATCAGCCAGAGCGCGAGAGTGGAAAAAGTATACTGTGCCCCTGGCAATGCAGGGATTCAGGAATTAGCAGAATGCGTAGACATTGGACCCACTCAGATAAAAGAACTCTTGGCCTTTGCTCTGATCCAGAAGATTGATCTCACCGTGGTCGGTCCTGAATCCTCATTGGTCGCAGGGATCGTTGATGCCTTCGAAAAAAAGAAAATGCGCATTTTCGGACCAAGCCAACGCGCCGCAATTCTAGAGGGCAGTAAGGCATTCACCAAAGAATTCATGGGGAAATACGGTATCCCGACAGCTGCTTACAAGGCTTTCAAAGATCGAAAAAAAGCCCTGAAATATCTTGATAGTTCAGCCTTCCCCGTGGTTATTAAGGCAGATGGTCTGGCAGCTGGGAAAGGTGTTATTGTTGCATCATCAGTTGAGGAAGCGAAAGATGCCGTCAATCTTATCATGGCTGACAAGGCTTTTGGCGACGCAGGCAACAGCATTGTCATCGAAGATTTTCTCAAGGGGGAGGAAGCATCTTTTCTTGCTTTTACAGATGGCAAGACAGTCTTGCCAATGCCGACATCCCAGGATCACAAAGCGATATATGATGGTGACAGGGGACCGAATACCGGAGGGATGGGAGCATATTCCCCGGCTCCTGTCGTAACTCCTGAAATAGCAGAATATGTCATGGAAAAGATCATGAAACCGACCGTCAGAGGGATGGCTGTCGAGGGACGTCCTTATAAAGGGATACTTTATGCAGGTTTGATGATCGACGGGGACAACATCAAAACGCTTGAATTCAACTGCCGTTTCGGTGACCCGGAGGCGCAGCCTTTGCTGATGCGGATTGATTCTGACATCATAGATATCTTTGAGGCCTGTATTGATGGAAAACTTGAGCAGGTTGAGATGGAAATCGATCCTCAGCCAACGGTCTGCGTTGTTATGTCCTCTGGCGGATATCCTGGGGAATATACCACTGGAAAAGTGATACGAGGACTTAAGACCGCAGCAAAAGTAGAGGGTGTTGAGGTCTTTCATGCGGGCACTGCCCGAAAAAATGGCAAAATAGTCACTCACGGTGGTCGTGTACTTGGCATTACCGCCACAGGTGAGACTCTCAAGGATGCCATCGAAAAAGCCTATAAGGCTGCTGGAAGTATCGATTTTGCAGGGGCGTACTATCGCAGCGACATAGGCGCAAAGGCCTTGAATCGCGGTAAGAAAAATCTGATTGGCCCTGTTGTTGGTATTGTCATGGGCAGTGACTCAGACTTGCCGGTGATGAAGATAGCGGCAGAATTTCTCAAAGAAAGAGGAGTTGCGTACGAAATGACGGTCGCGTCAGCACATAGAACCCCTGATCGAGCCGCCGAGTGGGCCAGAACCGCGCAGCAGCGGGGTTTGAAAATACTCATTGCAGGGGCAGGCATGGCTGCCCATTTGGCTGGTGTAATTTCTTCCCATACTGATCTTCCTGTCATTGGTGTTCCACTTGACGCATCACCCCTGCAGGGTATGGATGCACTTCTGTCTACAGTTCAGATGCCTCCAGGAATACCAGTTGCAACAATGGGCATCGGCAATGCAGGAGCTAAAAATGCTGCGGTCCTTGCCTTGAGGATTTTGGCACTTAACGACCCGGACCTTGCCGCAAAACTCATCGCGTTCAAGCAGGAAATGGTGCAAGAGGTTGAAGAAAAAGCCCGAAAAATTGCAGTATAAAGCAGAAATCTGCTTGCCTTTTGCACAGCAGATCAGGCAAGCGGCTCATATACTTGCACAGGGTGGGATCGTAGCTTTTCCTACCGAAACCTGCTACGGTCTTGCCGTAGACCCTTGGAATGAAACGGCTTTGCAAAGATTGTTTCAGATAAAAAACAGACCCGCGCATAAACCTGTACTCTTGCTGATACATGATCGTATACTGCTCGATTCACTTGTCAGTACGATCCCCGAAAAATATAAATCGTTGATGGATACCTACTGGCCTGGCCCATTGACACTCATTTTTCCTGCCCAAAAAGGTCTTTCCCGCTATCTTACCGGTGGTACGGAAACGGTGGGCATACGCATATCCCCCAATCCTTTGGCGATGGCCTTATGCAGATTCTTCAACAGCGCTATTACCGCAACCAGTGCAAATCTTTCAGGGCAGCCTTCGGCACGTCGGGCCTCCGAGATTGTCGATGTGTTTGGAAAAAATGTTGATTACGTCCTTGATGAAGGAGGAGAAACATTGGCAGGTCGATGTTCAACAATTATTGGTATTGAAAATGGCAACTTGCGCCTGTTACGTTCCGGTGTAGTGGAAGTGCCGGGAGTACGACAGAAAAATCTGTCGATACATATTTAAATTTACTGATACCCGAATTGAATTTGTGTTTTTGTGCTATTGGATGCTTTAATAGTTAATAAAAGGTGCAGAGTACTCTGCTGCGAAATGGATGGTATTCCTCGAGACAGAGGGAAAGGATATGTTATGGCTGGGTTGAGATGGAATAAGGATTTTGCCCTTGAGCAGGCCGCTGACGATACAGACCTGCTAAAAGAACTTATCGAGATATTCAAGGAATCCTGCGCCAATGATTTTAATCTAATTCGAGATGGGGTGACAAACTGTGACGCTGCCCAGGTTTCTAATGCAGCCCACTCGATAAAAGGAGCTGCTGCCAGCCTGGGCCTCGAGGGTATCAAGGATGTGGCTCTGGAGATGGAGAAAGACAGCAGGGGAGGCGGGGTAGAAGTGGCAAAAAACCGCCTTCTCGATCTGGAAGCACTCCTTGCTGAGTTGAAGAAACTCTGACAGGCACTCTTCTTCCTTACGACAGAATGGATGTTGCCTTTCTACCGTAAGGAAGTGTTCAATGCCTCTGGACTCAGGCTCGAGTCATCTGCCGGTATCTGATCCTGTGGGGTTGATCTGCCTCATTTCCCAGCCGAGCTTTGCGGTCCTTTTCATAATCCGAGTAATTTCCTTCAAACCATACAACCTGCGAATCGCCTTCAAAAGCGAGAATATGGGTTGCAATTCTATCAAGAAACCAGCGGTCGTGGCTGATGACCACAGCGCATCCGCCGAAGTTTTCCAGGGCTTCTTCCAAGGCTCGCAGGGTGTTCACGTCGAGATCGTTAGTCGGCTCAT
>JAIFKM010000133.1:0-810 GCA_020049575.1 Desulfobulbaceae bacterium | reverse complement strand
CATCCAGCAGGAGGACATTCCCGCCCTCTTTCAGCATTTTGGCGAGATGCACCCTGTTTCTCTGGCCACCTGAGAGCAGACCAACCTTCTTTTGCTGGTCGGCTCCTGAGAAATTGAATTTACCGACATATGCTCGGCTGTTGATTTCTCGTGTACCCAGCCAGATAACCTCCTGATTGTCAGAAATTGCCTGCCAAATTGTCTGCTCGGGATCAAGGCTGTCCCGGCTCTGATCTACGTAGGACAGCTTTACCGTCTCACCTAGTCGGATAGTGCCGCTGTCGGGTGATTCCTGACCGATAATTATTTTGAAAAGGGTACTCTTGCCGGCACCGTTCGGACCGATCACGCCGACGATTCCTCCTGGCGGTAGGGAAAAGTTCAAATTGTCCACCAGAATTCTGTCACCAAAGCATTTTCTGATATTTTCAGCCTCAATGACCACCTTGCCGAGACGGGGGCCGGGGGGAATGAAAATCTCGAGTTCACGGGACATCTTCTCAGTTTCCTGGGACATCAACTGATCGTAGGAGCTGATACGGGCCTTTGATTTGCTGCGTCTGCCTTTGGGGGACATTCGTATCCATTCCAACTCACGTTGCAGGGTTTTGCGGCGATCGCTCTCCTTTTTTTCTTCCATGGCGAGACGTTTTTCTTTCTGTTCGAGCCATGAAGAGTAGTTGCCTTTCCAGGGGATACCAAGGCCGCGGTCCAGTTCAAGGATCCAGCCTGCAACATTATCAAGGAAGTACCTGTCATGAGTGACAGCTATGACAGTTCCTGCATACCCCTGAAGATGTTGTTCAAGCC
>JAIFKM010000101.1 GCA_020049575.1 Desulfobulbaceae bacterium | reverse complement strand
CCGCCATACTGTATACCACCATATAGCTGGCCTGTCCGTCAAGAGGCAGCTCTTTCCTGGATGCAAAGATTGACAACAATAATCTTCAAAAGACAGAGTACGTAAGCGTTCTACCTTGGGCAAGTATTTGCTTGTAAATGATTGCAACGTATAGGGCGGCAGGTTCTGCCGCTGTCTGATATTCTTTCAGTGCTTTTCATCTGCAGCCGATCTGTGCTACCATCATATGAGAGCGAGAAGAACGAACCTGAAATATTCCTGTTGAGCGGGAGCGGGTGCCGGAAGGTCAGACGGGCGATGAGGAAAGATCGTCAAACCCAGTGATGAGCAGTTTTTCCCGAGGGTGAATCGATGACGGTGTCGAGATACCAGGAGATTGAACGGCAGATTGATTCGTTCCCCTCGATCCCGGCAACTGTTGCCCAGGTTCTGTCGGTCGTCGGCAGTTCCGAGAGTTCACTGCAGGATCTCATCAAGGCGATTCTCCCCGACCAGTCAATGTGCGTGGCGATTCTGAAAATTGCCAATTCCGCGCTCTATGGCCGTTCTGAAAAGGTGAGTTCCCTCGAAGTGGCCATCATGGTTCTCGGTTTCAACGAGGTGCAGAACATCGTCCTGGGAAGATCCGTGGTGACCGCCTTCGGCAGCGTATGCAAGAAAGACAAAGCGGTCATTGATCGGTTCTGGGATCACGCCTTTACCTGCGGGCTTGCGGCGAAGATAATCGCCGAACATCTGGGACTTTCCTCTCCCGGTCAGTTTTTTGTCGGAGGGCTGATCCACGATATAGGCAAGCTGGCAATGCTGCTCACTTTCCCGGAAGAATACGACGCCCCGCATTGGCTGGCAGGTTTCAGCACCGAGGAGAAACTGCACGAAGAACGGCAAACATTTTCGATCAGTCATGATGAAGTCGGCGGCCGTTTCCTCGAACGCTGGCATTTTCCGAAGAATCTCCTCTCCGCCATCGGCTACCACCATTCCCCCCATACTGCGCCAGTTCACAGGGGTTTCCCGCTGCTCATTCAACTGGCCGATGTGCTGGCATTTTTCTGCTGTAACGAAGAGCTCCTGGCGGAACGCGATCTGTTTGCCTCGATTCCCCAGTATCTGCCAAATTTCGAAAAACAGTGGTGCGCGCAGAAACTGCCCTGGGATTCCTTCACCCTGGAGGCATGGTTTGCCTGGATTAAGATAGATCACTCGCATGGCAGTGCCATCATGAGTATCCTGGCTTCCTGACAGCCAAATCCTCAATGCCTTGTTCCATGGCAAGAGACACAGAGGTACAGGTCGGTGAACCAATCAATCCTGACCTGAAGAGGCCAGGATACACGCCCGGCGGAGTTTATATTATTTGGTCGATTGCACGATCTTGGCGAGTTCTCCAACCTGGGTGTGCGACAGATCGACAAACTGCAGGCCGATACCGGGCAGTTGCCGATTTTCACCCCACTTCACCACTGCTCTGATCTGCGCGTGAATCGGCTGCAGATCAGGCATTTCTCTGAACCTCAGCCATACCTCACTCCCTTCCTTCCGTCGGCGGCTTGAAAAGACGAAACAGCCGCCAGGGGAGATATTTTCCGTGACGCTACGCTCCGGTCGCGGGTCATCAGGATTTTTACAGACAAGGATATGGAGGTGGATTCGCTTCCTGGTATCCTCCCTGATTCTCTGGGGGATGAAATCCCGGCACTGGTTGTTGATGAAATCAAGCAGGGTGCTGCCGGACTTCTTGTTGAAATGATAACAGCGTATTTCTCCTGTCTGTTCATCCATCTGCAGATGTGAAAGCGGGAATTTCTCCACGAGATGATAGACATAGGCCTTGTTTTCCCTGAGGGCCTTCATCTTGGTTGGCAGGTCGAGAAAAAGTCCATGATAGCAATGGCTGCATATCTCCTCGCTCAGGTCATGAAATGACGAACTGACATATATCTCGACACCGCATTCAGCAAGGGCGTCGAGGTATTTCTGTCTGGCGCGGCCTTCCTGGACAAAGAGCAGCACCCTGACTGTCTTCCCGCCGTATTTGTTTCGCCAGAGGTGGAAGGTCGTTTCGCTGATTCCATGCAGACGGCACAACTCGGCTGTCCGCACCCCTTTTCGGGCTTGCTCGAGAATGTCCCTGATCTGTTCTTCCCTGAATCCGCTTGATTTCATCTCTTTCTCCTCGCGTAATAGTAGGCTGAAATGAATCGATTCGCAAGAGTTGCAGATGGAAAAGCCTATAACAGACTTTCGAGAGCTGATCCTCGGAGGGGGCAGCGGTGATGAGTTTGTCTGAGAGATTGCTGCCTGAAGGCGGCGCCATCATCTATCGCTGGCATAAGCGGGGCGAGATATTCAACACCCAGTCCCAACCGTGCCCGCTGTATCAGGTGTTTATCCGACATGACGGCGCGCTGGCTGCTGCTTTCCTTTCTTATTCATGACATGTCTCCTTCTATTGAAATAGAGGTGGGGACCAGGCAGCGATCAGCACCGGTCGGCAAGGGCCACGAAAGGACGGTCGGGAATGCCGGTATAGACTTGTCGCGGTCTTCCTATTCTGCTGCTTTCCTTGTCAAGATTCATTTCCTGCCAGTGTGCTATCCAGCCGGGCAATCGACCGAGGGCGAACATGACCGTGAACATGTTGGTCGGGATGCCCATGGCCCGGTAGATAATGCCCGAGTAAAAATCGACGTTTGGATAGAGGTTCCGTTCGATGAAGTAGTCATCCGTGCTTACTAATTCTTCGAGATGCAGGGCGATATCAAGTAGCGGGTCAGAAATTTTCTGGGTCTTGAGGACGTCGTGACAGGTCTTTTTGATGATTGTTGCCCGCGGGTCGTAGGTTTTATAGACCCGGTGGCCAAACCCGGTGAGTCGATAGCCGGAATTCGGATCTTTGGCCAAGTCGATGTATTTCTGATAGTCCCGGCCGTCGGCGTTGATATTTTCGAGCATTCTCATCACAGCCGCGTTGGCCCCCCCGTGCAAAGGTCCCCACAGAGCACTGATACCGGCCGAGATGGACGGATAGAGCCTCACCCCGGCGCTGCCTACCAACCGTACCGTCGAGGTTGAGCAGTTCTGTTCATGATCGGCGTGCAGGATGAGCAGTTTGTTGAGGGCGGAAACCATTACCGGATCGATCTCATAGGGCATGTTGGGGCGGTCGAACATCATGTGCAGAAAATTGGCGCAATAACTGAGGTCAGCCCGGGGATAGATCAGGGGATGACCCATATTTTTTTTATAGGAGAAGGCCGCGATCGTCCTGGTTTTTGACAGAAGCCGGGCGGTGGTCGTGGTGATGCCGCCATAGGGATCCTCGTCGAGATCCATTTCCGGATAGAAATCATGCAGGGTCCCGACCATGGTCGAGAGGATCGACATCGGTGAGGCCTTTGGCGGGAAATGATCGAAGAAGTGGATCATATCCTCATGGACCAGGGAATATTTGGTCATGTCGTACTTGAACTGCTCAAGCTCTGGGAGGGTGGGCAACTCGCCGGTCAGCAGAAGGTAGGCGACTTCGATGAAGAGACAATTCTCGGCAAGATCGGCGATGTCATAGCCGCGATATCTGAGAATACCCTTTTCGCCGTCGAGATAGGTGATCTGCGACTGGCAGGAACCGGTGTTCATATAACCGCTGTCCAGGGTGATACAGCCGGTATCCCGGAGGAGTCCACGGATATCGATGGCCCTTTCTCCTGTGGTGCCTGTAATGATCGGCAGGTCGTAAAGAGTATTGTCTAGGTGTAAGTGAGCAAAATCATTTGACATGTAGCCTCCTTGGCGAGTGTTGATACAGCTCTGGTAGAATTGCCTGACGAATCGTGTCGTACATCATGGAAGGGCCTGTTCTGGTACAGCGTGGCAATTACTACTGGTTGGCCGTATGCAGATCGGCCAGAGTTCCTGCTCTGCAGGGGTAGGGAGCGTTTGGGTGAGACTGATGTCTCAGGTGTGCACGGACAACTCTCGTATGAATGTGGCAAAAAACGACATCAGGCAATAAATCTTGTGCTATACTATAGAATAGAATGAAGATTTTTTCAAGGTGTGGCTAACTGGCTGGAGTAAGAGGGTATTCCCCACTGAGAATAAGAACCTGAGGAAACAGCTATGAACCAGAGTGATACCGAAGTACTGGCAGGCGCCGACAATGATCTTTCTTCCGAACCCCGCGAAATCTACGACTTCATCGTCATCGGCACCGGGCCCGCCGGTCTGGCCGCCGCCATGACAGCCGCGAAGGCCGGAAAGAAGGTTCTGGTCGTCGAGAAGGAAGGTTGTCTCGGCGGCGTCTGCGTCAATACCGGTACCTTTCCGAGCAAGACCTTGCGCGAGGCGGTCCTCCATCTCACCGGTCATCTGCGACGGCGACTGTTCGAGGACAGCGCCTGTCCCCCGCAGGAAGCGGAAATTTCCATGGAAAAACTCAAGCAGCGCCTGCACCATGTGCGGACTGAAGAACATCTGATCATCAACTGCCAGCTTGAACGCAATGGCATTGATATCATCCGCGGAAACGCCAGTTTTGCCGACAGCGGCACCGTGCTCATCGATCAGTTGGTCGCGGGCCGGATAATCCGGGCGAAGGGCGAGCGGATCGTCATCGCCACTGGCTCACAACCCCGCAACCCAACGGATATTCCCTTTGATCATGAGGTGATCGTCGACTCCAGTTCCATACTGAATATCAGACAGATACCGAAGTCCATGATTATTCTCGGCGGCGGCGTTATCGGTTCCGAATATGCCACCATCTTTGCTGCCCTGGGAGTGAAAGTGACGCTGCTGGACCGGGGCGAGAGGCTGTTGAAGTTCATTGATCATGAGATCATCGAAGAGCTGAGAAACAACTTCCCGAGGGGCAACATCAACTATATCAGCAGATGCGGCGACTTCAAGGTGGAGAAGGACGGCAGCCAGGCTCGTCTGCTGCTCCAGGATGGGCGGGTATTCACCGCTGACTGCCTGTTTTTCGCCCTCGGCCGCGAGGCGAACACGGCCAGTCTGGATATCACCAAAGCCGGCATAACCCTGAACGAGCACCGCTATATCCAGGTCAACGAGCTGTACCAGACCTCAAACCCAAATATTTATGCGGTAGGCGACGTGATCGGCTGGCCGAGTCTGGCCGCGACCTCCATCGTTCAGGGGCGGCTCGCCGCTTTGAATGGCATGAAAAAGAGGATCGAGTCATTCCCGAGGATTTTTCCCGTCGGTATTTATACGATCCCGGAAATATCCTATGTCGGGATCACGGAAGAAGAGGCCCTGGCTCTGGACTACAAAATCGTTGTCGGTCGCTGCATGTACCTGGAACTGCCCAAAGGCCAGATCACCGGCGAATCCGAGGGGATGCTGAAGATGATCGTCCACCGCGACACCAGGGAGATCCTCGGCGTCCATATCTTCGGCGGCGGTGCCACGGAGATAATTCATATCGCCCAGATGGCCCTGATCCATAACGCCAAGATCGATATCTTCGTTGACAATATCTTTAACTATCCGACCTATTCCGAGGCCCTGAAGATCGCCGCCCTGTCCGCCTCGAACCAGATCGAGCGGCGGACAACCGAAGATGCCCTGTGCGCCCGCGCCAGTTGATGCTCAGGCGTTCAGGGAGACCAGGGATTGAATGGGCGGGTCGGTCGCAGCTAGAGGTTGCTGTCGACCAGCCTGCCGTTATCGAGAACTTTTCTGATGAGTGCGGCAATGTCCTTTTTTGCCAGGGGTTTCAGGGCAAACCCCTTGATTCCCAGAGACTTGGCCTTCTCCGCTGAAATGAGGTTGCTGAAGCCGGTACAGAGTATGATCGGTAGATCGGGCCGGATCTGCAGCATGCGCCGGGCCAGGTCACTACCGGTCATGCCCGGCATGGTCTGGTCGGTGATAACCAGGTCGAACTGGTCGGGCTGGTTCTGGAAGGTGGTAAGGGCATCAAGGCTGCTTGTCCGCACCGTCACCCGATAACCCAGCCTTTCAAGAAGATTGCGGCCCATTTCCACCAGCATTTCCTCGTCGTCAATAAAAAGAATCCGCTCATTGCCAAGCTGAAGTGGTTGCTCCATCATCTCAGCAGGCAGATTGATCTCAGTCATGACGGGCAGAAATACCTGGAAAATGGTTTCCTGCCCCGGTGTGCTGTTGCAGGAAATGGATCCGCCGTAGCTCTTCACTATGCCATGGACGATGGACAATCCCATGCCCGTTCCCTTGCCGGTCTCCTTGGTGGTGAAATAGGGGTCGAATATCCTTTCCCGGATCTCCGGCGGGATACCGGCGCCGGTGTCGCTGACTGACAAGAGCACGAAATCTCCAGGCTTGATCTGCTGCTCGTTGGCAAGATCCTTGCGGCTAAGGGTTTTTCCTTTGAGGGAGATGGACAAGGTGCCGCCGGTTGTCTCCATGGCGTGAAAGGCGTTGGTGCAGAGATTCATCAGTATCTGGTGAATCTGGGTCGGGTCGGCAAATATAGGACCGGCGTCTTTGTCAATATCCTGCCTGATAGTAATGGTCGATGGCAGGGAAGAGCGCAGCATTTTTATGGCTTCCTTGATGATAGATGCCGGTTGCAGAGGCATATGCTCGGTTTCCGCCTGACGACTGAAAGCGAGGATCTGCTTGACCAGTTCCCTGGCCCTGTGGCCGGCCTTGACGACCTGACCCACGTCGTTTGCCGCCATTGACCCAGCCGGGCAGTCGTCGAGCGCCATCTCGGCATAACCGAGGATAGCTCCGAGGATATTGTTGAAATCGTGGGCGATACCGCCGGCCAGGGTGCCGATGGCCTCCATCTTCTGGGCCTGCTGGAGCTGGGCCTGCAGCTGTTTGTGTTCTGCCTCGGCCTTTTTGCGATCTGTGATGTCGGAAAAAATACAGGCAAACTGGCCTGGTGCCGGCTGAAAGGCCGTAACCTCGAAATACTTGCCTAGGTCGGCTGAGAAGTTTTCGAAATTCCTCGGTTGACCGCTCAGGGCTACATGACCGTAGGTCTCGATCCAGTGCGGTTCGGTGCCGGGGAGTATTTCCAGGACAGTGCGACCGATAATGTCTGCCGCCTTCAGTCCGATCATTCTCTCGAAGGCCGGGTTTACCGCAATATAACGATAATCGACTGGTATTCCTTTGTCGTCGGAGATGATCTCGTGTAAGGCAAAACCTTCGAGCATCTCTCGAAAGAGAGTTTGGTAGTCCTGTTCGGCCTGGCGGTGGGCAGTGATGTCGCGGCTCAACAAAAGCACTGACTGTATCTGTCCCTGGGTGTCAAACTCAGGCACCAGCCGCCAGTTGTGGATCACTTGCCCCAGCCTGCTCTTGAATTTCGTTTCGCCTTCAAAGGGTTTTCCGCTGTCGAATACGCCCTTGATGGATTCTTCCCAGGATCTGCATAATTTTTCAGGGAATCGCAGTTCTCGATGGGTCTTGCCGATGAATTCGGCGGCTGGCAGGTCAACCACTTCCCGGATATTTTCCGAGACGAACAGATGCCTTCCTTCTTTGTCAAAACGCATCACCACGTCGGGCAGACCTTCAACCAGCGCCCGATAGGTTTCCTCCCTCTCCTGCAGGGCTTTTTCCGCCTGTTTGCGCATCAGCGCCGAACCGACATGTAAGGCAATGTTCTCCAGGATGGCTATCGTTTCCAAGCTGAAAAAGCCTTTGCGCCGGTCGTTGAGCTGGATCAGGCCAATGATCCGGTCTTTGTTGCGGAGGGGTACCAGGGCCAATGAAGCGAAACCAGTATGCACGCATAGGTTCCGTGGCTGAAACCGGGGATCGTTATTTGCCTGGATTTCCAGCAGGGTCGTTGAATCGTTGGTCCAGCAGCTTCCTCCCGGCGTATAGAGTGGGTTGTTCGGATCAGTCCTGCCGGCAATAACCAGACCGCAGGTGCATTCCAACAAAACATTGCCGGCTTCGTCTCGGCATATCTGTCCACCTGCGGTGCGTTGAACGAGGGTGTTCTCGGTGCTTAGAAAATCTCTGGGAAAACCTGCCTGTGAGACAAAGGGGAAATCATCCCCCTCCTGCAGGCGGATGCCGACTGCGTCACAGCCGATCTTCGCCTTTAAGGAGGTCATGACGCGTTGTATGGTTTCCGGAATATCCAGCGGTTCGTTCAGGGTCTGCAGGATTTCCCGGCCCATTTCCGCGTAGATCTCAGATATTCTGCGAGCGGTGATGTCTCTTGACACGCCCAATACCGAATTGACCTGTCCATCAGGGCCAAACTCCGGGGCTAGGCGCCAATCCAGATAGGCCAGACCCTGTGCGCTTTGCCATGAAAATTCTGTCTGATACGGCTGGCCGGTTGTAAAGACCTCCGTGATCTTTTCTTCCCAGAAGCTGCTTTGTTCGAGTGAAAACCCAGCTTCTTTGTGGGTCTTTCCGATGATGTCGGCCTCGGTCATGCCGCATGCTGCAAGTCCCGCCGGATTCATATAGGTGTGCCGGCAGGCTCGGTCATAGCGCATGATATAATCGCGGCTGCTTTCGGCCAGGGAGCGAAATTGTTCTTCACTTTTCCGTAATGCCTGTTCGGCCCGTTTGTTCTCAGTAATGTCGACGGCAAAGCCGTCGATGACTGGATCGTTTGATTCCCCCTCACCGTCGTCAGCTGTTGTCAGTTTGGCATTCATCGATATCCAGACGGTCTCGCCGGTCTTCTTCCGGCCCTCATAGACAAAATGCTGTACGGAGCCCCTGTCCTGCAGTTGGCGAATGAACTCCTGCCGCCGCTCG
>JAIFKM010000213.1 GCA_020049575.1 Desulfobulbaceae bacterium | reverse complement strand
TTCGCCGCAGAACCTGGACTGTGAAACTGCCAAGACATTACCTCACTCATCGGTTCTTGATCCTCTTGGTAGGGTACAGCTTAAACTACTGTCCAGTTTTTGGGGTCCACTATAACTGCTCGAGGTCCTGAGGGGCTGACAGGTTAAGCTTGATTTCCGCCCCACCCCTGATGTACCATTTCTTAGAGACACGCTATCTTCCCCCCCATGACGTTTGCAAAACTTGACCAGGATTGGCCCTGACAATCCATAACCTAAGGACGCAGCCATGGATACTGTCCCCCTCCTGGATGTTGATGCCCCGAATGCCTATATCAATCGGGAACTGAGCTGGCTCGCCTTTGCCCGCAGGGTACTCGAAATTGCCGAAGACGAAACACAGCCGCTGCTCGAACGCATCAAATTCGCCGGCATCATGGGGATGATTTTTGACGAGTTCGTCATGAAAAGACTGGGTGGGCTGCATGAAAAGCTGAAAAAACAGCCGGGAAGCGCCGGATACGACGGCCTCAGACCATGCGAGGAACTCGAACTCTGCCGTGATGAATTGCAGCGTCAAGCTGGAATCCTCAGCAACCTGTTCGAGGATGTCCTGCGTCCTGCCCTGACACGCGAGGGAATCTTCCTGCCGGCATACGAGTCACTTGGCAGCGAGGATAAAGAATTTTTACAAAAGTATTTTGAAGAATCAGTTCTGCCGATTCTTACCCCGCTGGCCGTCGATGCCGCCCATCCCTTCCCGTTTATCAGCAACCTCAGCCTCAATCTCGCTGTTGTCATCACCAAGGCAGATGGGCGCAACCGTTTCGTCCGGTTGAAGGTCCCGGCCAATCGTAAAAGATGGGTGGCTTTGCCGGAAAATCGGGGTTTTGTCCGTCTTGAAGAAATCATTGCCAACAACCTGCATCTCCTTTTTCCCCGCGCTACATCTATTGCCACCTCGTGTTTCCGCGTCACCCGCGGTGCCAAAGACAACCCCTGGGATCGCGCCCGGCTGGATGACCAGGTCGGCGAGGAACTTGTGCCCGGCAGCATCATCGGCATGGTTACGGCCGAATTGAACTATCGGAAGTTTGCCGGGATAGTCAACCTTGAGGTGGATGAATCCTTTCCCGATGAGCTTTTGGCCTGGCTTGTCGAGCAACTTGCAATAGACAGCTCACAGGTGATGAAAATCCGTGGTATGCTCAGTTACGGCGACCTTTTGGAACTTAAGGTCGAAGGCCGTAGCGAGTTGCGCGATATGCCGCATATCCCCGTCCAGCATTTCAGGCTGAAGAAGATTCACCCTCTGGACAGCGACACATTTTTTGCTGAAATCAAGAAAAATGACATCCTGATCCACCTGCCCTACCATGATTTTGATTCCTCCGTCCTGAGGCTCCTGCAGCATGCCGCCATCGACCCCAAGGTCCTGGCGATCAAGCTGACCATCTACCGCACCTCCAGCCAGTCACCTATTATCAAGGCCCTGATGGAGGCATCGGCGCGCGGCAAGCAGGTTGCCGTCCTCGTCGAGATTACCGCCCGGTTCGATGAGGAGCCCAATATCGCCTGGGGCAAAAAGCTGGAACAGGGAGGAGCGCATGTCGTCTATGGCGTGGAACGACTGAAAACCCATGTCAAACTGGCCATGGTGGTTCGTGAAGAGAGCGGCGGAATCCAGCGGTACGTCCATATCGGCACGGGCAACTACCACACCGGCACCGCCCGCCTCTATGGTGATCTGGGGATTATCAGCTGTAATCAGCAACTTGGCGAAGATGCCAGCAGGTTATTCAACGAACTGACCGGCGCTCTCGCCGCCCAGGAATACAACTTGCTTCTTGTCGCCCCCCATAACATGCGTGAACGTTTTACCGCCCTTATCCGCCAGGAAGCTGAAAACGCCAAGGCTGGAAAAACATCCGGCATCAGGGCCAAATTGAACCAGCTGCAGGATCGCGGCATTATCCGGGAGCTTTACCTGGCAAGCCAGGCCGGGGTTCCGATATCGCTGAATGTGCGTGGGTTATGCAGTCTGCGGGCAGGTGTTCCGGGGCTTTCCGAGACCATTCGGGTGTTCAGCATACTTGGCCGGTTTCTGGAGCACAGCCGGATCTACCGCTTTGAAAATGCCGGCGATCCACAATTCCTCCTGGGTTCAGCGGATTGGATGAAGCGCAATCTTGATAGGCGGATGGAAACCATTGTGCCGGTTTCAAGCCCCGGGATCAAAGCTGAACTTGAAGAAATTCTTTCTGTATACGAAAGAGACAACACCTTCTCCTGGGACATGCTGCCGGATGGCCGATATGTACGCAGAAAGCCGGCAGTGGACGAAGAACCGCTGACCGCGCAGAAGCACTTTGCCTTATTTACCCGATAGCCTCTCTGATCGCTGGCCTCGCCAACAAGGGCATGACGGCTCTGTCTGAGCGGGGTGACCTCACTCTCGATATCGCACGAAAAATCCTGCACATGGCAATGTAATTGGATCGCTCAGCGCCCTGCTCACGATTCAAGTGTGGCATTGAGCGACCTGCATTGATAAGGCCCGTGGCTGAACTGTTGAAATCAATCGTACCGCTGCAATATATTTGGTTGATAGCAGCGACTCAAACGTATTGATTCTAGGAGAAAATGAATGGAAGAACAGCTAAGATTACAGTTAATTGACGTACTGCATGGCTAATTAGGCAACCGGCAGGGTGCTCCAAAATATTTCGGTGAATCAGATAGGACCAGGACCTTGAAGATCTACCTGAATATCAGGAAGGGCTTGTCAGTTGATTTTCACTGCTCGTATCAGGTTGTGTTTCAACTACAATGAGTGAGAGCTATGCCTGAAGTCAAAAATCCTGATTGCCCATCTCCTTATTGTATCGACATTTTCTACGTATCTAAATGAGGGATACTGAAGTTGTTCTAAAAGTAGTCCCAGCGCAGAAAGATACCAGACAGGACAGAGGTCAAATTCGACTATATCTTCTTTTCCAGAAGGCCGGAGAATCTTTATCGGCCTCCTCCGCCACCACCTCCATTTCCACCACCATTTCCACCTCCATTGCCCTGGCCATTTCCGCCACCACCACTTCCGCGCCCCCCCCCGCCACCTCCGTTGCCATATCCACCCTTGCCTACGGCTCCTCTTTGACCTTCCCTCATTCTACCCCCGGCCCAGGCCGGGTACCCGGTTTTATCACGAAGGATAACACTACGACCTTGACGTGTATCGGTAATTTCCTGAGCCAGGATATAGATAACTCCATCCTGCCCCTGGGCCTTGGAACCGCGGACGATCACCTCAACTCCATTTTGTAAGGGTAAACCCTGTTGCAGCCAATAACTCTGCGGCCCTAGAAAGATCATCATTCTGTTTTCACCATCCATAATTTCCAATTGAGCATGAGGACTATCGGTACCGCTCTGGATGGAAAGTATCTTGCCAGATACCGTGGCGAGGGTATTGATATCGTAACCAGATTCAAAATTCAGGGAGGTTTGCGTCTTTCCATTGTTCCCCCACCAGAAAGCCTGAGTGGAAGAAGGGAAAGATAAGAAAATCAGCAAAAAAGTAATGAGTGGGACTATTCTCAATGGCATATTACAAAGCGGAGGACGTTTCCGTCCTCCGCTAAAACTGGTTCTCGATGTTTTTCGTCACTTATAAAAAATATTCGCGCATTTTTTGCGTGGAAATTTTGTTAAGTGGCGTATCCCGATTATCGGGATCAGGGATTTGTAGTGGTTAAACACGTCCCGTTTTGCAATCCCCTGCTGTTGGCAGGGCGAGTTGTTGAACCACTGGCGGTGGTGCCGGTCGTCAGGAATGTGCCATCCCTGCGCTGTGATCCTGCCGGGCGAACGGCTGTGCCTTGTGAGGTGGTCGAGGCATTAATTCTTGCACCAGTTCCCCTATTCCCATTCCCACCACGCGCCATGACTTCTCCTGCCAGAATCAATGTGCACATCAATGCCAATCCCATAACCATCGTTTGTCTCGCTTTCATTGTAATTTTCTCCTAGTGATCTCATGCTGGTGGTTTATTTGACGGAAGTGTACAGTTCCATCGAACGTTATACCACAAGTATTACACAATCCGTGCCATCAGCGATGATTCTTCTAACTAGCTGTAACTCATCTATTTTTTTTATATCCCGCCAATCTTCCCGTTAAAAATGAGCGCAAATTTTGCACCGACTCGAATGTTTTTGCACCACAACTCTCATTTTTCCTCGTCGGCCAAGCCAAATTCCTTCAAGCGATACTGAAGGGTCCTGCGGGATATTCCCAAACGGTCTGCAGCTAAGCGTCGGTTGCCAGCCGTGGCCTTGAGGGCTGCCGTGATTGCCTGTCGTTCGGCCTCTTTCAACAAGCCTTCTTCCGGCAAAACACCATTGACCGGCAACCGAAAGAGCTCAGGCAGCTCCATGCCTGTGACTTCCCCCCGTGCCAGGATAACAGCTCGTTCTATAACGTTCTGTAATTCCCTGATATTGCCAGGCCAGTGATATTCCCGCAGGGCCTTAAGAGCCGAAGTGGCAATGCCAGAGATTCGCTTTCCCATCCTGCTGGCATGCTGGCGGACAAAATACTCAACCAGATCATCCAGAGCGTCCCGACGATCGCGCAAAGGGGGAAGCGCAAGAGGAAAGACATTCAGCCTGTAAAACAAGTCTTCGCGAAATCGACCAGTGCTGATATCCTGGGCCAGGGCACGATTAGTGGCCGCCAGCACCCGCACATTGGCATGAATCTCACGGCTTCCTCCTACACGATGGAAACTACGCTCTTGAAGAACTCGCAGTAACTTGGCCTGCATCGGCAGAATCATATCGCCGATCTCATCAAGCATAATGGTTCCGCCGGAGGCCAATTCAAATTTTCCCTGACGCGTGGCGGACGCGCCGGTGAAGGCTCCTCGCTCATGGCCGAACAGCTCACTTTCCAATAGGTTTTCCGGAATGGCTGCACAGTTGATAGCGATAAACGGTCCATTTTTACGTCGACTGGCGAGGTGGATATAGCGGGCGAGCAATTCCTTGCCGGTGCCACTCTCGCCAACAACCAACACGGTAGACTCGGTTGGCGCAACCTCCCCGACCAACCAGCGCAACTCACTCATAGCTTTGCCGGCAAAAAGGATGTCCAATGGTGGCAATCCTGCCATCTCCGCCTCATCCAGGGCAACCAGCCGTCTTTTGCTGCAGTGCTCCATCAGCACACTCTCAACCAATGCTCGCAAGGTGGCTGGATCCTTCAACGGTTTGGTCAGAAAATCACTCACCCCGTCTTTGATCGCAGCTACGGCTTCCTCAACCTTACCGAAGGCTGTTATGACAACAAACGGCGGACATGACGGATCGTTACGGCTGGCCTGAAACAGTTCAATACCCCCCATTTTGGGCATCTTGAGATCAGTCAATACCAGATCAAAGGATTTTTGTTTCAGCTTGGCCAGTCCCGCCGCCCCATCTGCCGCCTGCGTCACCTCGTGCCCTGCGTCCTCAAGGATTGCCGCAAGTAATCCACGAAAGGTGGCATCATCTTCAACAATCAAGATTTTCCCGGTCATGCACTCCCTCCATTTGCCAGAATGGCTGGCAGCAGTATGATACATTCTGCCCCGCCATCCGGCACATTCCTTACCATTATGCTGCCACCGCAACCCTCAACAATCTTTCTGCAGACTGCAAGACCCAAACCAGCCCCACGGGCCTTGCTGGTAGAAAATGGCTCAAACAGTACATCCCGCATCTCCACCGAAATACCGGGACCATTGTCTGCCACCTTGATTTCGGCCCATTTCCCCTTGCGCTGCGCCGTGACCCTTATCTTGCCGGCAGTAGGAGATGCCTGCAGGGAATTGGTCAGGACGTTGAGCAGGACCTGGTGCAGACTCTCCTCCTGGCAGGGAACAATCAAGTCATCCGGAATGTCGCACGAAAGATCTATATCCTGTTCCTGAACTTGGGGGATCAACAATTCGAATACTGTCGCGACGACTGATGCCAGTTGACATGGCGCCGCAGCAATAGAGTCTGAACGGGAGTAGAGCAGTATATCGCGGGCCAGTCCCTCCAGCCTTTGAGTCTCTTTGACGATCAAGGAGGCAAATCCACGTTCCCGGCCATCGGGCAACCTCTCTTCCAGAAGCTGGCCGTACCCTTTTATTCCGGCCAGCGGATTGCGGATCTCATGGGCAAGAACCGCGCCCACCTCACCCAACCGAGCCAATTCCTGCTGCCGCGCAGTCTGTCGTTGCTGCCATGCTTGCCTCCGCAACATCCAGATGATAGTAATGCCCAGTATCCACCCCACCGCCAGCAGGGAAAAGGTTACCGTTATCCCCTGCTTCGCCGTCCTCATGACGTTCTCGGCACGCCAGGTATGCAGAGCGAGGCGCAGTATACAGGTTTGTGCTGATAGATGGACAGGAGTCTGGAATTCATAAACCGTTTCACCTGTTCCCAGTTGAATCCTCTCCTCACCCAGAATTCCTGAGGCCAATACCGGCTGGTAGCGCTGATCTGGCACATAAGAATCTACCAGATCAGAATTTGTGTGAAAAAGGATCTTGCCGTCGGCAGCGATAAGGGCCGCATAAGCTATCTCATCGTTTTGAAACGAGTTCAATGACGCCAAAGAGGGATCATGGGAGGCAACCCCTTCCATGGCAGCAGCCATAGTCAAAGCCTGTCCCCGCAGGTTCTCCTGGGCTATCGGTGCGGCCAGCCGATAGTTACGAAGTGCAAACCAGGAGAGCCCTCCTGTTAGAACCAGGGCCATTGCAACAGTCAGGAGTAAAGTAGCGAAACGGAGCATGGGTATACATCATTGCAACAAAGTGGCTCACAGCCATTTCTGAAACTGGAGAACCTGTTTAACGAGAAAAGACCTCCTGAAACATTTCGGCAGTAAAGAGAATGGAACAATCGGGACTGAGTCATTCCTGTCCTACTCTCCAGAGTGTATGCTTTATATGATCCAATCTCATTTGTAAACGCCAGGGCGTATCTACAGACGAGAAAAGATTCCGCTCCATTTTTTGTTTTATCCCGTGTATTTTCGAAAAGATCAAGTAAGAGGAATACTGCCTGGAACAGACCACAGAATCCTTGGTAGTCTCCTTCTGCACAATGGATTTCAACTTTTAATTATTCCCTTATCCTGAGGAAGTACTGTAAATGGCTCATGATATGAAAAACTCTGCTCCTGTATGGCTGGCCTGGCTGATGTGGGGCCTTGTGGCGGTTCTCTATCTCCTCGGTTTTTTTCAGCGCATGGCACCAGCTGTGATGGTCGATGAGCTGATGCGCGATTTCAATATCAGCGGCGCCTTGATGGGCAATCTTTCAGCAACCTATTTCTATTCGTACGCTGCGATGCAAATCCCCAGCGGCCTTCTTGTTGACCGCATCGGGCCTCGTCGGCTCAGCACCTTTGCCTGTATCATCACGGCCATTGGCATCCTCGTATTCGCCTGGGGGCCAAACATCTGGTACGCCTATATCGGCAGGTTTCTTATTGGCGGCTCGGTAGCTGTCGCATTTGTAACCTGCATGAAACTGGCAGGGCATTGGTTTCCGGCCAACAGGTTCGCCATGGTTACAGGAGTGGCCCTGCTGTTCGGCAATGTTGGCGGTGTGCTGGCTGGTGTACCTCTGTCCGAGTTCGTTGCCGCATGGGGCTGGAGAACAGCGATGGCAGCCAACGGAGGAATTACCCTTATTGCAGCGGCAGTCATGTGGCTGGCGGTGCGGGACGATCCGAGCGAATATGGTTTCAAGAGTCACGCCCATGCCTCTGTGCTCGAGCAGGGAAATTTACCGGCACGGGCAGCGCTCAAATCAGTTATATGCAGGAAGGATACCTGGCTGCTGTTCTTTGCCGGCGGTCTATCGGCCTCTCCCGTCCTGGTCTTTGCCGGACTCTGGGGAGTGCCCTATCTTATGCAGGTCTATGGCATTGAAAGAGCCCAGGCTGCAACCATCACCTCAACGATGCTCGTTGCCTGGGCCATAGGTGGTCCTGTCCTGGGCGCTCTCTCAGACAAAATAGGCCAACGGAAACTGCCGTATCTCGTCAGTACAGTCCTCACAACCTTCTTCTGGGCCATTTTTTTGTTCGTCGACCTGCCCTACGTTCTGCTGTACCCGCTTCTTGCGGCGATTGGTTTCACTTCCGGTTCGATCATCATCGGCTTTGCCTTTGCCAGGGAGGTTAATCATCCCGGAGCATCAGGCGCGGTTGGCGGAGTTGTCAACATGTCGATTCTCGGCATGGCAGCGATCATGCAACCTTTACTGGGCAGGATTCTCGACTCCCACTGGGATGGCGCCTTGTTGAACGGCGCCAGAATTTATGGCAGCAGCGCCTACTCGGCGGCCTTTATATGGTTTCTGGCAAGCACGGCACTGTCGATCATCATGGTGCTCTCCACCCGGGAATCATACTGCATCATCAAAGACGCCTGACATATTTCCCGTTTGGCTTGAAGTAGTCGACGATGTGCCATGAGAAAAAAGCGCTTCGCCTGGCGAAAACCCCATCTCAGGGTGTATAATAACAAGAAAAGCACGGATACACTCTAGGCAAAGCCCTAACAGAGCATTACTTTTTTCACATCTGCATAAACATCGGAGGTTCAGGCAGCAACCAGCAGGACACGATCAATACGGACTTTCTTCAAATCCAAAAGATTCTGTCAGAAATTCAAGAAAGCTTCATTTAATAGACTTTGCCCGGAATAATGAAAAAAATTCGCTAGGGAGGCCAATTATGGAAGCAGGAAGAAGTGTCGTGCACCACAGGAAACAGCAGAGTTGGCAGTTGGGTATCCTCTCTATTCTCGTTACATCGCTGTTGCAGCCAAC
>JAIFKM010000154.1 GCA_020049575.1 Desulfobulbaceae bacterium | reverse complement strand
GCACATAATAGCCTCTGAAAAAGAGGCCATGGATTGTCAGGTGGCGGATGACAGCCGTGTGGCCTTTGTTACTCAAACCACCTTGAGCGTTGACGATATTTCCGACATTCTCAGTGTCCTCAAAAAGCGTTTTCCTCTTATTAAAGGCCCGGCATCAAGTATCTGTTTTGCAACTCAGAATCGACAGAACGCGGTTAAAAAGCTGGCGGAACAAGCAGATCTCATTCTGGTCGTCGGCTCAAAAAACAGTTCCAACTCTAACCGACTGCAGGAAGTCGCAATACGTCAGGGAACGACATGTTTTCTCATTGACGATAAAGAGGATCTGCAGCCTTTGTGGCTTGATGGTGTCAGGGTTTTGGGCATTACAGCAGGAGCCTCGGCACCTGAGCGATTGGTTGAAGGTGTTATTAAATGGCTGCGAGAGCGCGGGGATGTGACTTTAAGGGAATTGGCAGGTGTAAAAGAAAAAATCCATTTCAAAGCGGCTGAAAGTAACGATTGAGGATTTTTGCTCAAGATAGGACTCCAGTAAGACACACTGAAGTCACGTGCCATCAATGTATCTTACTGGAAATGTTTATCAGGAGAGTGCTTGGTGTATACGTGCCATGGCTTTTTGCACATTCTCATGGCTATTGAAAGCTGAAATCCTGATATAGCCATTGCCGCATCTGCCGAAACCTGCGCCGGGAGTACAGACCACGCCCGCTTTGTTCAGCAGCATGTCAAAGAATTCCCAACTGTCCCTGCCGCCATTTATCCAGACATAGGGTGAGTTCTCCCCCCCGACAAAATTGAAATTGAGCCGAGCCATTTCCTGGCGCACATGGGCCGCATTTTCCAGATAGTAATCTGCCAGTTCTTTGATCTGCACCTTGCCATCAATACTGTAAACAGCCTCCGCAGCCCTTTGCACGGGATAGGAAACGCCGTTGAATTTGGTGCAGTGCCTGCGGTTCCATAGGGGATGGACAAATTGAGTGCCACCCTTTGAATCATAGGCCCGGCACTCTTTGGGGACGACGGTGTATGCACAGCGGGTGCCGGTGAAGCCTGCACTTTTAGAATAGCTCCGGAATTCAATCGCCACTTCCCGGGCCCCTGGAATCTCATAGATGGAATGCGGCAGGCTCTCATCCCGAATAAAGACTTCATACGCCGCATCAAAGAGAATAAGCGCCTTGTTATCCCGGGCAAAATCCACCCAGGTCTGCAGTTCCGCCCTGGTGATGGTCGAACCAGTCGGATTGTTCGGAAAGCAGAGATAGATCAGATCGACGTTTTCGGTCGGCAGTGAAGGAACAAAATTATTCTCACGGGTTGAATCAAGATAGACTATCCCTTCATACCTGCCGTCCTTATAGTTCCCAGTACGACCGGCCATGACATTGGTGTCGAGGTAGACCGGGTAAACCGGGTCGGGAATAGCGATTCGGGTCTGCTGGCCGAAGAGCTCCTGAATATTGCCGGTATCACATTTTGCCCCGTCGGAAACGAATATTTCATCGGCTTGGATATCGGCACCTCGTGCCTGGAAATCATGGGTCGCTATAGCCTCTCGCAGAAACGCATAGCCCTGTTCAGGTCCGTAACCCCGAAAACTGGCATCATCGGCCATTTCATCAACTGCCTGATGGAATGCTGCTATACATGCTGGAGGCAACGGCTTGGTGACATCTCCGATGCCTAATTTTATGACTTCCACGTGGGGATTATTTGCCTGAAAAGCAGCAACACGTCGGGCAATATCAGAAAAAAGGTAGGACGCCTGTAATTTTAAGTAGTGTTCGTTAATGGTAATCATCGAAGAAACTCTCTTGAGATAGAAGCTTATAGAATGAATTTGATTTCACATTTCAGTCTTTGTATAAAACACAGACGAATATAATGAAATGTCGGAATGTGTCAACCTTCAAAGGCTTTTTACCAGCAGCCAGTTTCAGACATTCAGGAAATATTCACCCTAGAAACTCCAGCAGTCGAACTCTATTTCTCACCATGTTGACCTGGAATGTATTCAACAATAAGGATAAATGACAATGAGCAGCGAGAAGCATACAACGATTTTCCGCAAGGATTACCGGGTCCCTGAATACCTGGTCGAACATATCGATCTAACCTTTAAACTCTATGATTCCTTAACCCAAGTTACTGCCAGGGCGGTCTATACTGCCAACCAGCAGAGTACCGACTTTTCCGGTCACCTTGTTCTTAACGGGGAAAAACTCGAACTGGTCGAGATCAGGATGGACGGGCGCACACTATCGGCAGAGGAATACCAGGTCAACGAGAAAGATCTTCGTCTCATCCCCGGTAAAGATCGTTTCGAACTTGAAATTGTCACCCGGATAGATCCTGTCGCCAACGCATCTCTGGAGGGGTTGTACTGTTCAAGCGGCAATTTCTGCACCCAGTGTGAAGCTGAGGGCTTTCGTAAAATCACCTATTACCAGGATCGACCGGATGTCCTCAGTCGTTTCACCACAAGGATTGAAGGAGATTTAGAACGCTGCCCGGTCATGCTTTCAAACGGTAATCTCCTGGAATCCGGCATTCTCCAGGATGGCAGACATTTTGCTGTATGGCACGATCCTTTCCCGAAACCCTGCTATCTCTTCGCACTGGTCGCCGGTAAACTTGCGTTCATTGAGGATACCTTTGTTACCCGTTCGGGTAGAAACATCACGCTGCGCATCTACGTCGAAGAACACAACAAAGAGAAATGCGGACACGCCATGCGCTCACTGCAGAAGGCGATGAAATGGGACGAAGATGTCTATGGTTTGGAATACGACCTCGATATTTTCATGATCGTGGCCGTTGAAGACTTCAATATGGGCGCCATGGAGAACAAAGGGCTCAATATCTTCAACGCCAAATATATCCTGGCCTCTCCGGAAACAGCGACAGACCTAGACTATATGGGTATCGAAGGGGTCGTTGCCCATGAATATTTTCACAACTGGACCGGCAATAGGGTTACATGCCGTGACTGGTTTCAACTCAGCCTGAAAGAGGGACTGACGGTATTCAGGGACCAGGAGTTTTCCGCTGACATGAATTCCCGTGCGGTGCAGAGAATAGACGACGTGCAACTCCTGAAAAATCATCAATTCCGAGAAGATGCTGGACCGATGGCCCATCCTGTCCGACCTGATTCGTTTGTCGAAATCAACAATTTCTATACGATGACTGTCTACAATAAGGGTGCCGAAGTAATCAGGATGATGCATACCCTGCTTGGCGCATCGGGATTTCGCAAAGGCATGGATCTATATTTTGCCCGGCATGATGGACAGGCTGTAACCTGCGACGATTTCGTCGCAGCCATGGCAGATGCCTCCGGCAAGGACCTTGGGCAATTCAGCCGTTGGTACAGTCAATCCGGTTCCCCATTACTTAAGGTTCACGAGGAATGGTCTGCTGCTGAGAACATCTATAGTGTGAGGGTGAACCAGAGTTGTCCTGAAACACCCGGCCAGAGAACCAAGGAACCGTTTCATATCCCACTCGCCATTGGTCTTTTGGACAAAAACGGCAACGACCTCCTGGTCAGTGAAGAGAAGGGGACGCAGGTTCTTGAACTGCGTCAACCGGAGGAAACCTACACCTTCAGAAATATTGGCGAGAAACCAGTACTGTCGTTTCTACGGAATTTTTCTGCCCCAGTCCAAGTGAAATCCTTTCAAAGCCGTGAAGAACTGGCCTTTCTGCTCGCTCATGACTCTGATTTATTTAATCGTTGGAACGCTGCCAGCCAGTTGTCCGAATCCATTATCCTGGAAACTGTTCAGGCACTCCAGCGGGGAAAAGTGCCCAGCCTTGATTCCTGCTTCATTGAAGCCATTGGCAGCAATCTGAGGAAAACAGCGGGAGACAAGGCTCTGTTAGCCCTTGCAATGCAACTACCTGCGGAAACCTATCTCGCGATGCAGATGGATGTGATCGACCCTGTCATGCTCCACCACGGTCGGGAGTTTGTGCGTTCAGAACTCTCAAAGATCTTCTCTCGCGAATTCCACTCTCTGTATGAAGAGAATAAAGAATCAGGAAAATACCAGATCAGTCAAGAGGCCATGGGAAAACGAGCTTTGAAAAACATGGCTCTTTCCTATCTGATGGCAGGTGAAACCACGAGTGATGAATACTTGACGTTGTGTGTCAATCAATATTATTGCCGGGCAAATATGACAGATACAATTGCCGCGCTTTCCAGTATCAATAATCTTGCCGTAACGCAACGAGAGGAAATCCTGGAAGATTTTTACACCACATGGAAACATGACCCACTTGTTATCGATAAATGGTTCACCATGCAGGCCGTCTCGAGCCTGGAAGGGACTCTTGAAAAAGTAATGCAACTCATGCACAACCCCTCGTTTTCAATAAAAAATCCTAATAAAGTGCGGGCCTTGATTGGAGCGTTTGGTGTCGGAAATCATTTTCGATTTCACGATATTTCGGGATCAGGTTACGCCTTCCTGGCTGACAGAATACTAGAACTGGATTCATTCAATCCGCAGATTGCAGCGCGTCTCGTTTCCCCGTTAACTACTTGGAAACGTTACGATCAACAGCGGCAGAACCTTATGTGCGCACAGCTGAAGAGAATACTGGCGGCAGATTCAATCTCTGGTGAAGTCTTTGAAATTGTGAAGAAAAGCCTATAGCGCCATATTTTTCCCGAGTTATTTCAATGGAATGAACCATAAGTTGGCAAGTTCTACCGTTGCCTTTTGTGACAGAAAAGGCAACGGTATTTGGGCGGGTGATCCTCTGGCAATGGAGACACACCCTCTGGGAAATGACATGTGTTGCAGCTTTTCTCCGCTTCTTTCTTGCTCATACCCTGCTGAAAAGAAAGATGGGATTCGTCAAGTGGCAATCGGGCGGTTGTTTCCTCGGGGGCTTTGAGTAAAACTAACAGGATTGTTAAACATACCAGGATGAAAATGGTATTCAACAGGGTCTTTTTATTTTTCAGATTAAAAGCCATTGGTGGTCATTACGATTGGCTGACGCCGTGTTTTTAGTGAGACATTTCTAGCTTTTTAAAATTCAACAATCCACAGCGCAGGGCCAAGACGGCACACTCGGATGCCAACCCGGACACCAGTCGTGATCTCCCTGTCAGAAGTGTCAATCGACTATGAAGAGCATGGCGGTCGATCAACCTCTCCATCTCCGCCGTGTTATGCCCTGGTCTGACAATTGCCTCAGCAACGGCCTCTCCGGAGACAATCGCCGGGAAAATACCCTCACCGGTCAAACCTGAAGCCAACCCTGCCGCATCGCCTGCCAGAAATATATTACCGAAATGCCATCCCCGGTAGTCGAAGCTAATCTTCTCTGCCCTGGCTTGATGATGTGCAATAGGCAGTGCTCGTTTTTTAGCCCACAGGTTGAATGCCTTGTTCAAATCGCCAGCCTTCATCACTTTCGCATCCACATACGCACCGATCGAGACTGTGTTGCTGTGAGGAAAAATCCAACTGTAGCCATTATGAAATAGAGATGCGTCGAGATGCCATTCCATCCTTTCCAGAACCCCTGGGATCTGATAATTGATGCCAATTCCGTAATGCTCCACAGGGATCTTCAGATGTCTACGTACCAGGGAGTTTGAGCCATCAGCACCAACCAGAAAGCTAAAGAAGACCTCTTCATCTTTACCGGATTGCAGATTGGAAAAGATTAAAGATTTCTCCGAGATTTTTCTGAGCTGCGCTGAGGTGCGAATTTCGGCACCTGCAGATTCGACTGCCTTGGCCATGTGCAGCCCAAGCTTTTTCCTGTTGACTGTTGCAATTATAGGATCAGGGGAAGAGATACTGGTGTGTTGCAGACGGGTATATATATGCTGCTGGGGGAAACCGCGCTCAACCAGCGATTCAGGAATCCTTTTAATGAGTCCGCTCCATGTTACACCTCCGGCACAGACCTTTGAACCTGGTTGATCCTTGCGTTCGAGGACGAGGACTTTCAGGTTGTTTTGCGCAAGTATACTTGCACAGCTGAGACCAGCCGGTCCTGCCCCAATAATAACTACGTCATAATTCATAGTTAATACACGTTTTCATAGAAATCCAGGTGCTGCATAAAAAAAACCTGTTCACCTTCTTAGAAGATGAACAGGTCTGAAAACAGATTTTAACGAACTCTTTATCCTTCCAACAGGCTGGCCACCAGAAATTCCCTGTTCAACCGCGCTATGTTGCGAATTGAGATGCTTTTTGGGCAGACGGCTTCGCATTCCCTGAAATTCGTACAGTTGCCAAAACCTTCTTTATCCATGGTTTCGACCATAGCCAGGGCTCGGCGCTTGCGTTCGGGCTGTCCCTGCGGCAGCAGGCAGAGCTGAGAGATCTTGGCACTTGTGAAGAGCATGGCTGCACCGTTTGGACAGCTGGCAACACAGGCACCGCAGCCAATGCAGGCCGCCGCATCCATGGCCAGTTCGGCGACAGAGGAGGGGATCGGCAAGGAGTTTCCATCGGGTGTCCCGCCGGTATTGACCGACACATAGCCGCCGGACTGGATAATTCTGTCAAGGGCTGAACGGTCGACCATCAAATCTTTGCGAATAGGAAAAGCCTTTGAGCGGAACGGTTCAATCACCAGAGTGTCGCCGCTTCTGAAGTTGCGCATGTGCAACTGGCAGAGGGTGATCTCTTTCTCGGGGCCATGCGCCACGCCGTTGACCACCGCCCCGCACATGCCGCAGATTCCTTCACGGCAGTCATGGTCGAAAGTCACAGGGTCTTTTCCTTCCTTGGTCAATTTCTCGTTGAGCACATCAAGCATTTCAAGAAAGGACATGTCAGTGTGAATTCCCTGGAGGAAGTACGTCTCCAGATGACCAAGGGAATCATTATTTTTCTGGCGCCATATCTGCAATGTAAGATCAATGCTGCTCATTGTATGTATACCGTTGAGATTTTCAGGTAATAGAGCGTTTCAGACGTACCTGCCTATTTATAACTTCTCTGGCTGGGAGTGACATTTTCAAAGATCAGCGGCTCCTTATGCATGACCGGGGCCTGATTGTCTCCCTGATACTGCCAGACTGAGACGTGCGAGTAATGAGCATCATCTCGTTTCGCTTCATTTTCCGGCGTCTGACTTTCTTCGCGCAGATGACAGCCGCAAGATTCCTCCCGGGCCAGGGCATCGCGCACCATGACATCGGCGAATTCGAGAAAATCAGCCACCCGTCCGGCACGCTCAAGTGACTGGTTAATATCAGTCCCGGTTCCGGGAACATACACCTCATTCCAGAATTTCTCTTTGAGGTCAGGGAGTTGAGCCAATGCTGCCTCAAGTCCTGCTTTGTTCCTGGCCATACCACAGTTGTCCCAGAGCAATCTGCCGAGCTCTTTGTGAATCTGGTCGACCGTCACCTTGCCGGACGGTCCACGCATACTGTTGCGCAAGAGCCTGTGAATCCGGTCTGCAACATTCTTGCGCGATTCATCGAATTCGGGGGCAATTTCGCTGATTCTCTCCATTGGGGTCGAACCGATATAGTGAGCGATGGAAGTGGCAATGACAAAATATCCATCCGCCAGTCCCTGCATCAAAGCGCTTGCCCCAAGCCGATTTGCGCCATGGTCGGAAAAGTTGCATTCGCCAAGGGCGAACAAGCCGGGGATCGTGGTCATCAGGTCGTAATCGACCCAGAGTCCACCCATCGTATAATGGACGGCCGGATAGATTGTCATCGGTTCGTTGAGAGGATTTTTATCGGTGATCTTCTCGTACATCTGAAACAGATTGCCGTATTTTTTCAGGATGGTCGCCTGCCCATCGCGTTTGATAGCCTCGGCGAAATCAAGATAGACTGCAAGTCCGGTGTTACCGACCCCCTTGCCGGCGTCACACTGCTCCTTGGCGTTGCGTGAGGCCACATCGCGCGGCACAAGGTTGCCAAAACTCGGGTACTTCTTCTCCAGATAGTAGTCACGTTCACTCTCGGGAATTTGCGAAGGCGGTCGCTTATCGTCTTCCTTTAACGGCACCCACACCCGGCCGTCATTGCGCAGACTCTCACTCATCAGGGTGAGCTTGGACTGATAATCACCGTGAACTGGTATGCAGGTCGGATGGATCTGGACAAAGCAGGGATTTGCCATCCCGGCTCCGTGTTTGCAAGCTCGCCAGGCCGCTGTGACATTTGAGGCCATGGCGTTGGTCGAGAGAAAATAGACATTTCCATAGCCGCCTGTTGCAAGAATCACGGCATCGGCGCAGTGGCTTTCTAATTCACCGGTGATCAGGTTTCTGGTGGTGATCCCGCGCGCTTTGCCGTCGACAAGCACCAGATCCATCATTTCCCGCCGGGAAAACATCGTCACCTTACCAGCATGGATCTGCCGCGAGAGGGCGCTGTAGGCCCCGAGCAAAAGTTGCTGGCCTGTCTGACCCCTGGCGTAGAAGGTCCTGGAGACCTGGGCTCCACCGAAAGAGCGATTAGACAGCGTTCCGCCGTATTCACGGGCGAAGGGGACGCCCTGGGCGACACACTGGTCGATGATGCTGTTGCTGACCTGGGCCAACCGGTAGACATTGGCCTCTCTGGCACGGAAATCACCGCCCTTGATGGTGTCATAGAAGAGTCGATGGACGGAATCGCCATCGTTCTGGTAATTCTTGGCAGCGTTGATTCCACCTTGGGCCGCTATCGAGTGGGCTCTTCGGGGACTGTCCTGGATACAGAATGTCTTGACATTGTATCCCTGTTCGGCCAGTGTTGCCGAGGCAGAGGCACCGGCAAGGCCTGTTCCGACAACTATGACCGTAAACTTCCTGCGATTCGCCGGATTGACGAGTTTATTGGCGAACTGGTGGTTATCCCATTTGTCGGCGAGAGATCCCGAAGGTACACGTGAATTGAGTTCCATTATGAAGACCTTTTCTAATCGCTGGAGCAGCCTTTGGACTGCCCATCAAGAAACCATGTTTCAGGCGCTCGTCCGATCTAGAACGAAGCTCCCGCGCCACTCATGAAATAGAGAGGAATACCTCCGAAAAGCAGGAGAAAAAAAGCCGGAAGGATATACGTCAATCGGGCGATCAGCACATTGTAGCGGGGATGATTCAGGCCGAATGTCTGCAGCATGCTCCAGAATCCATGGCTTAAGTGAATTGCCAGAATGATAAATGAAATTATATAGAAGAGTCCGTAAAAGAACCCGCTCAGCATGACTTTTACAGTCTCGCTTATTGGCACATGTTCGGGGCCAAAGGTAAAACCGAATACATGAACCAGGACAAACAGCAGGATGAACAATCCTGAATACGGCATAGTCCTTGAGGCAAGAGAATTGCTCACTACTCTGGTGTTTACTGCGTAGCGGCAGCCGGGATCACGGCGGTTTTCGAGAAAAAGGAAGATTCCGAGGCCTGCATGAACAACGAAGAGGACAAAAATCACCAGACTGAAGACCATGACGATCAGCGGGTGACTGTGCAGTTCATCGGCGTAACTTTGGAACACCTCGCTGCTCATATATATGGTGGCATTGCCGGCAGCATGGGTGCAAAGGAAGAGAAAGAGCAGCAATCCGGTAGTTCCCATTATCAGTTTCTTGCCGATCGAAGACGTCACAAATCTGATAAACCACATACGCGCACCCTGTAAAATAAGATGGAGAGTTGAATTGCCCTTGTGATTAAGAGGATTTTAAATGAATACGCTAAAAAAGAAAGCACTATTTCGCCCATATTTAGTTATATTTGTGACGCTTTCACTCACTGAAATTGATGCAATCCGTCATTTGTTGGATGCAAAAGTGTTCACAACATAGAAGGTAATACCCAATGACCTGTACTTTAGCCATTTTTGATCTCGACGGGACTCTTGTAGACACCTTGCAGGATCTCGCCGATACCGCCAACCAGATGCTGAGCGAATACGGCTATCCGCAGCATCCGACCGACAAATATCGTTACTTTGTCGGCGATGGTTTAGGCACACTCATTGAGCGGATTGTGCCGAAGGGTTCCGCATCCTCTTCAATTGTTCGATGCACTGAAAGATTTCTCGAGATATATGGAAATCGCTGGCGGAGAAAAAGTTGCCCTTATCCAGGCATAAATGCTATGTTGGCTCGCTTGAAAAATGCCGGTCTACGCCTGGCCGTTCTTTCCAACAAGCCGCATCGCTTTACACTTGAGCATACTACTCATTTTTTCCCGCCAGATACTTTTGATCTGGTACTAGGGCAGCGTCCGGACGTTGAAAAAAAACCCAACCCTCAAGGTCTTATCGAAATACTTTCAGCGCTGGATACACCAGCATCGACCTGCATCTACATCGGCGATACCGCAGTCGATATGCAAACCGGCAGGGCAGCAGGAGTGTTCACCATTGGAGTCCTCTGGGGTTTTCGCGATCACCAGGAACTCGCAGATCACCACGCTGACCTGATTGTCAAACACCCTATGGAGATTGTCCACCATGCAGTTGCTTCCGCCTGAGTTCACCACATTTCTGCACTATGCCACGCCGCCGGTTGTAGGTGCGTTTATCGGCTATGTTACCAACAAAATAGCCATTAAAATGCTGTTTAGGCCACTCAAGGCCTGGCGGATCTTCGGTATAAGGATTCCGATGACTCCCGGCGTCATTCCATCGAAACGATATGAACTTGCAGGGAATATGGGGGAGATGGTTGGGGATCAACTCCTCACAAGTAAGGAAATTGGCAACGCCTTGACGCAAAAACAATTTCAGCGTCACCTGCATAGCGTGATCGAAGAACGGGTGGGAAATCTCCTGCATCGGGACATAGGTCCAATCGGCTCAATTATTCCCCAAAAATTCAGCATTTATTACGATATTGCGATAAAGACGGTAAAGTTTCAGGTAAAAGAAAATATTCACACTTTTATCCA
This sequence comes from Desulfobulbaceae bacterium, assembly GCA_020049575.1. Taxonomy (GTDB): domain Bacteria; phylum Desulfobacterota; class Desulfobulbia; order Desulfobulbales; family Desulfocapsaceae; genus Desulfoprunum. The sequence continues at coordinate 15,303 of JAIFKM010000154.1, read as the reverse complement.
ACACCCTGAATTTGCATTAAATATAGAAGATTCGCTGGAAAAGCGCATCAATCAGTTTTTACAGAGAGAAGTTGGTTCAGTGTTCACAGGGCATGAGCGAGAGCATATCTATAGATTTCTTGAGCACAGTCTGGCCCGCATGCTCTCCGGGGAGGCGATGAATCAGTGGCTCGAGGATTTCATCCAGCAGAAGGTTTACGAAGCCTTAAAACGAGAACACTCCCTTGCTGACATCCTGCCCACTGCATTGCAGGAGCATATATTGGACCTACTTGAAAAAGAGACTCCGGGGTTGCTTCTGCGGCTTGCTATAATGTTGAAGGAACCGGAATTTCGCGACAGGATCGTCCATGGCGCGCGAGAAGGGGTCGAGAGTTTCATCAGTACCCTTGGGCCAATGGCCGCCATGGTCAGCGGATTTCTCAAGATGGATACCGTTGAACAGAAAATCCGGGAGTATCTGATAGAAAAGGAAGGAAATATAACGACTTGGCTGCAAACGGAAGAAGTTCGCCAAAGGGTAGCCGAGGCCCTGACGGAGCGCTTACGGTCCTTTATGACCAAACCAATAAGTAGTCTTATCAATACTGACCAAGAGGAAAATATCGATGGATTTTGCAAACAGCTCGCCAATCGGTTCGCATTTGTATTGCAGGGTAAAGAAGTTACCATAGCGCTGTCCTCCATGCTCAAGGTCAATCTCGAAACGTATATTGATGCTGGTCGCCTTCCTGTTGAAACTGTCCTGAAAGAATTTGTCGGCGTCCAGGGGCTCCTTTCAGGCAAAGCCTGGTTGAAGACCGAGGGGGTTGCTCTTCTGCGTTCCAGAGAGACGATTGCCACCCTCGATACGATGATCGACAGCATGGTTTCCAGCTTGATCAACCGGCCAATCGGGAAATTATCCAATCTCTTGCCCGCTGATGTGCGTGAAGAAATCTATCAGTCAATTCAGACCATGGCATTAGACATGCTGGCCATCGAAGTTCCCGGTATTGTAGATTCTCTGAATATCAAAAAAATCGTAGCGGAAAAAGTCAATTCTCTTGATCTCCTGCGGCTTGAACGCCTGCTCCTGTCAATCATGGAGGAACAATTTAAATACATTAACCTTTTTGGCGGAATCCTCGGTTTTCTGATTGGCTGCATAAATCTTCTCTTTACCCTTTGATTACGATTTCAGTCGAAACAAATGAGCCCAGGATGAGTCGTCGGTAACGCAGCCGTCATGTTTTGCTGATTGCCTGAAAAGCGCTTTACATATTTGTAACATCTGTCTGGAAAATTAATATTTTGTTATATGATCTTCTTGACTTGTCCCAAAGATAAATATAGAAAGTAGACCTCAGGTTCTAGTACTGTTCTACGACAATGTCTCACCGAATGAGACTACAGACAAGGTAGAGGGGGATATGCAGAAAAGAAAGACCCGTACCGAGAAAAAAGATTCGCAACCGGAAGGGCTGATCAAAGAAGATCTGCCTGGCCAGGCCGGCGAAACACCGCAGCCGGACTCACCCGAAGAACTTACCGAAGGTTACTGGGATAGAAGGAAACACCAGAAACGACCTTTATATACAATTATTTTCTTCTACGAATGGTGCAAGTCCTGCGGGATATGCAGTGCACTGTGCCCTCAGAAAATAATTCTCCAGGACGAAACAGGCAAACCCCATATCGAAGCGATGGATGACTGCATCGGTTGTCGATCATGTGAAGTGCATTGTCCAGACTTCGCCATTACGGTGAAGGAGCGTTATCCAGAAAGGAGGAAAGACGATGGGAGTAAGTGAAGGCCCGAGAAAAGTACTCCTTCAGGGCAATGAGGCGATTGTGCAGGGAGCCCTTGCTGCGGGCTGCCGCTTCTTTGCTGGCTATCCGATTACACCCGCGTCGGAAATCAGTGAGATTCTTTCAGTGCAACTGCCGCTTGTCGGTGGAACATTCATTCAGATGGAAGACGAAATTGCTTCCATGGGAGCAATCATCGGAGCTTCCCTTGCCGGTGTAAAATCCATGACCGCCACCAGCGGCCCTGGATTCTCGCTGATCCAGGAAAATCTCGGATATGCCTGTATAACTGAGGCGCCATGCGTTATCGTCAACGTCATGCGCGGCGGTCCGAGCACCGGCCTGCCGACAAATGTCGCCCAAGGTGATGTCCTGATGGCTCGCTGGGGAACACACGGGGATCACCCCATCATCGTTCTGTCGGTATCTTCCGTCAGCGAATGTTTCAGCGTCACCATCAAGGCATTTAATCTTTCTGAAAAATTCCGAGTACCTGTCATCATTCTTTCCGATGAAGTCGTGGCTCACACCAGAGAGTCAGTAGTTTTGCCCAACCAGAGCGAGATCCAGGTTTTTGACCGGATTACCCCCAGTGTGCCGCCGGAGTGGTATAAACCCTACGCCGACAACAACAGGGGCGTTCCCGATATGGCCGCAATGGGTGACGGATATAGACATCACGTCACTGGTCTCGTCCATGACGAGCGAGGCTTTCCCACCCAGCAACCCAAGGAAGTCGAGCAATTCCTCAATCGCCTGCACAGCAAAATAACCAAAGGATTTTCAGAAATCGTCATGACCAAATCCTTTGACATGGAAGACGCCGATGTCTGTGTAATAGCCTATGGCTCTGTGGCCAGATCGGCGATGCGGGCAATTAAGGACGCCAGGGCGCAGGGCATTAAAGCTGGAATGGTGCAATTGGTGACTCTTTTCCCCTTTCCTCGCAAGGTAGTTGATTCGGCCCTCCGTCAATGCAAGGCAGTGATAATTCCCGAAATGAACATGGGCCAGATCAGCAGGGAAATCCATCGAGTCAATCAGGCAGGCACAAGGATTATCAAACATAATAGAATTGACGGTCACTTGATAACACCCAATGAGATTCTCAAACATCTTATAAATCTCTAAGGCCCTGACTCAAACAATTTGTCAGTCTTTCTCAAAAAGGAGCAAGGAGAAAAGCATGTTGGAGCGCGCTGAATTAATTCGCCAGGAATATCTTCGCCACGACAAGAAGTTTCCGCATGTCTGGTGCCCGGGATGCGGCAATGGCATTGTGATGAATGCGTTGCTCAGGGCGATTCATCACCTTGAACTGCCAAAAGACAACGTCGTTCTTGCCTCCGGCATCGGTTGTTCCGGCAGACTGCCCACTTACGTTGATTTCAACACGATTCACACGACCCACGGCCGAGCGCTGACCTTTGCGACTGGTGTCAAACTTGCCAAACCCCAACTCACTGTCATCACCGTTATGGGTGATGGAGATGCCACGGCGATCGGTGGTAATCATTTTATTCACGCTGCCAGAAGAAATCTGAATCTCACCGCCATTATCATCAACAACAACACCTACGGTATGACCGGCGGTCAGTATTCGCCGACCACACCGTACGGCAGTAAGTCAACGACCTCCGTCTATGGCCATGTCGAGCATGCCTTCAATATCGCCGAACTGGCGGTTGTTGCCGGCGCTTCGTTCGTAGCCAGAGGCACAGTCTACCATGCCAACCACCTGAACACCATGATCCAGCAGGCTATAACCAAAAGGGGTTTCTCGGTAGTTGAAGTAATCTCCAATTGTCATGTCCAACACGGTCGTCGAAACAAACTTGGCAATGCGGTGCAGATGATCAACAGCTTCAAGGAAAATGCCGTTTTGGTCAGCAAAGCGGAAAAGATGACTGCCGAAGAAATGAAGGGGAAATTCTCCATCGGAGTTCTCTGCGACGTAGAAAAACCGGTGTCCACTGAAGAGTACGACCGGGTTCGTCAGGCTGCCCAAACCGAGGCTATCAGGATTGCAGAGGAAAAGGCCAAAAACGGAGTGAAACGATATGAAGAGTAGGTCCCGGTACGAAATACGATTCAGCGGTTCAGGCGGCCAGGGAATAATCACGGCGGCGGTAGTCATGGCCGACGCAATTGGCGCATTTGACGGTAAAAACGTTTGCCAGACGCAGAGTTATGGTCCCGAGGCCCGGGGCGGCAAGAGTAAAGCCGAACTCGTAATCTCCGATGGCCCGATCGATTACCCGAAAGCCCTGCAGGTCGATCTGCTGCTGGCTATGACCCAGGCGGCATGCGATGCCTATTTTTTTGATCTAAAGACGGACGGTTTGCTGATTGTAGATTCGGGACTGGTCGAGCAGGTCCCGACAAGCAGGGCTGTCTCCTTGCCTTTTACGCAGATCGCCAGACAGCAGATTGGTCGGGAGCTGGTCGCCAACATGGTTGCCCTTGGGGCGGTCGGCTACCTCTCGGGTCAGGTTTCCTTGGAAAGCCTGCATGCAGCTCTGCTCGCCAGAGTTCCGAAGGGTACTGAAGAAATGAACAGAAAAGCCTTGCAGGCCGGGATTGACGCTGCTTCTAAAATTGATCTTTCTACGCTGCCACGCTCGATTATCTCAGACTGGGAGACAGAACTTTAAAAGCAGAGATACTGCCGTTCGTCATTTCAGGGCTTATTTACTGCCTATGCTCGCAGCATAAAGAACAGTTTCGTTTTCACCATCCACGCCAAGCAATTTATTGACTTCTTCGTCATAAAAAGCACCAACCGGACAGCCGCCGCAGCCTATCGCTTCGGCGGCCAGCATTGCTGCCTGGCAAACATGACCGGCATCCAGAAAAAGATAACGGAATCCGCGCTCACCATATTTCGCCATAGACCTTCTGAGTCTCGCAGTCCAGAAAAACATCAGGTTTCCCTTAGCGACAAAATCCTGGTCCAAACATGCATGGGCTGCATCCTGCCCATTGATATCACAGGAAATCTTTTCAAGTTCAAACTGTCTGACGGCAAAATGATAGAGTCCGGCCTGCAGATTCTCAACACTGTTAATTACCATATACGTTTCAATGGGATACAAGGCACCCGCGGAAGGAGAAGTGCGAAGAAAATGAGCCCCAACCCTGGCGGTAATTCCCTGGGTTGCCCAAAGCAGGAAGGCCAGATCGTTTAGTGTCAATTGCCTGCAGGCATATCGTCGAAGGGATCGTCGTTTTTGCAAGAGGGGTAAAATTCGGGCTTCCTGCAGACTCCAATCAACCGGAAGGGGTATTTTTTCAACTTCCGGGTAGGTTTTATAATGGTCTTCGCCAGCAATTTCGGGCCTTGAATGATTTTTGATAGTTGCCCGATCAAAAATTGTCTTCTTCAGATATTCTACAGCAAGAGTATGTTGCAATTCAGGCATGAGATACATCCTCAATGGGTTTTTTCTCTCCCGCGAGTTGGCCACAGGCTGCGAGGATATCGGCGCCTCTGCTGCTCCTGATGAATACCGAGTAATGAGCATCCCGTAAAATTTTCTGAAAGGCCAGGATTCTTGTCATGGATGAGCTTTTATAAGGTAACTGAGGACACTGGTTATATGCCAGCAGGTTTATCTTACAAGGAATATCCCGTAATTTGCGGGCGAGTTCGCGTGCCTCAGCGTCGGAATCGTTGATGCCATCAAGAAGCAGGTATTCAAACATGATCCGACGGCGCTTTGGCATAGGAAAAGTTCTGCAGGCTTCAAAGAGTTTTTCAAGGGGATATATTTTATTAACCGGCATGAGAATATCCCTAGTCTTATCGTCAACCGCATGAAGAGAAATTGCCATATTACAGGTAGATCTTTCCCCAAGTTCATGCATTTTGGGGACTATGCCGCAGGTAGATACCGTAATTCTCCGGCCAGTCAGATCAAGCCCTTTCTGCTCGGTCAAAATTGAGAGGGAAGTCAGGACATTCTCGAGATTATTGAGAGGTTCTCCCATTCCCATATAGACCAGATTAGTTACCGCCAGCGGACCAATGCGTTTGTTTTCATCTTCAGCGACCAGATAATCCCGAGCGGCAATTACCTGATTGACTATCTCGGCGGGTACAAGATTACGGCTAAAGCCCATGGTGCCAGTAAGACAGAAGGAACAGTTCATGGCGCAACCGACCTGTGATGAAATGCACAAGGTGTTCCTGTCAGGTTCGGGAATGAGCACTGATTCGATTATATGTCCATCATTCAGACGAAAACCGAATTTCACCGTGCCGTCCGAAGACCGCTCCAAGATCGGATCGTCAAGACGTGAGATATAGGCATGCTGGTCAAGTACAGCCCGGAATGATTTTGCCAGATCGGTCATCTCTGATATTTCAGTTATGCCGTGTTTATACAACCAAGGCATCATCTGTCTTCCTCGAAATGCTGGCTGGCCGAGTGCCTCGACAAACCGCACCAGTTCTTCCTGGTCAAAATTACGGAGATCAGTCTTTTTCAGCATTACAGCGCTCTCATATGTTCTGGGACGAGAGCGGTTGCTCCGGCCAGGGCTGAATCAACAGCCCGAAGTATTTTTTGTTTATCTTTTTGCAAAATGCCTTCAATGGGCAAATAATTTGACGCATGATTGGCATGAAACATAGTCCGGTCAAGAGTCAACAGAGAAACAAGCGATTTCAGTTCGTTGAGAATTTCCTGCTTTTCAGGTAAATGAAAGAGTCCAGCGGCATATTGGCTGCCGAGTTCAGTACCCTTCAGAGGCATCAGAGTGAGGGCGGCAATCTGCTTCGGATTCATTTGATTCAGCGTTTCAGCCGAATCTCTGGCATGCACCTCTGACAGTTCCCTGCCACCAAGTCCCAGCAGGGTGGTGACCGACAGAAAGAGGCCGCTCGCATTCACCCGGCCGGCAGCCTCAATCATGCTTTCAGCAGTCTCTCCTTTGACGACCCTTCTCAGCACCTCGTTGCTGCCGCTCTCAAGTCCCATATAGACCCTGTCAAGACCGAGTCGTTTCAACTCGGAAAGTTGTGCTATGGATTTTGAGCGGATGGCACGGGCATTGGCATACAGGGACACCCGTCGGGCGGTGGGCAGGAATGTCCTGATTTTCTTCAAAAGATCAACCAATTTGTCCTGCGGGAGGATAAGGGCATCACCGTCAGCCAAAAAAATTCTTTTCTGGCGAGTACAGAACTGTGCGGCAAACTGCAGATCTTGTTCAATGTCAGCCGCACTCTTAACCCTGAACCGGGTATTCTTGTATGCTCCACAAAAGGTGCACTTATTATAGGAACATCCGACCGTCACCTGGAGGATAATAGAAAACGCCTCACTTGGAGGTCGGATGATGGTTCCTTCGTAGTGCATGCCGGAAATGCTGGTATCAGGCGGGATTGTTTTTCTCGAATTTCCTCATGAAGTCGACAAGTTTGACGACACCATCGCGTGGAAATGCATTATATATCGAAGCGCGACATCCACCCACCGATCTATGTCCCTTCAATCCGTTCAAGCCAATGGCAGTAGCTTCGGCGACAAATTTCGCCTCCAGTTCTTTGGTTGGAAGGTTGAAAGTGACGTTCATCAATGATCGGGAAGCCACCTCGGCATGTCCTCGGTAATATGCGCTTTCATCTATTTTCGCATACAGAAGTGCCGCTTTTTCTCTGTTAATCTTCTCAATTGCCTCGACCCCACCTGTCTTTTTCAGCCACTTCAACACTTCACCAACAATATAAACGGCAAAGCAGGGCGGAGTATTAAACATCGATCCTTTATCGGCATGAGTTTTGTAAGAGAGCATGGTCGGCGTATTCGGTGGAGTCCTGTCGAGCAGGTCTTCACGGATGACAACAATAGTCACTCCTGCTGGGCCGAGGTTTTTTTGCGCTCCTGCAAAAATGAGCCCGAACTGGCTGACATCGAATGTACGTGAGAGAATATCAGACGACATGTCGCAGACAAGCATCTTGTCAGCCTTCGGGAACTCAGGAAATTGTGTGCCATAAATTGTATTGTTACTTACCAGGTAAAGATATTCGGCGTCATCGCTGATCTGATATTCTGATGCCTGCGGAACTCTGACAAAATTCTGCTCTTCACTGGAATAGGCAACCTCGACTTCGCCAAAGAGTTTTGCCTCTTTTATTGCTTTTTTTGCCCAGGTACCCGTATTGAGGTAACATGCCTTTTTCCCTGTGCCCAGCAGATTCATAGGCACCATGAAAAACTGACTTGAGGCTCCACCCTGAAGAAACAGAACCTTGTAGTTGTCTGGGATCCTCATCAATTCACGCAAAAGGGCCTCAGCCTGATCGGTAACAGCCATGAATTCTTTAGAACGATGACTCACCTCAATAAGGCCCATGCCTGTGCCCTGGAAATTGAGAATATCACGCGATGCCTGCTCCAAAACCTCATAAGGCAGGACTGCCGGACCGGGACTGAAGTTATAAACGCGCTCAACCATGAATGAAATCTCCTGTCATAAGTATTAATAAGTAAAAAAACACGTGCCGCCGATCAAAGCCTCACGTGTTTGATGCTCAGGTAATTTTTATAAAAAGTGCTGCAGATTTGCTTTCAGGAACTCTGCCTGATCGCCTCATACAATACAATGCCTGCTGTCATGGCAAGATTGAGACTTCTGATATTGCTGCTTGCCATAGGAAGTGTAAAGCATCTATCGTTATAAAGCGACAGGATATCAGTCGGAAGTCCTTTTGACTCTCTGCCGAATATAAGGAAATCTCCTGGCGAGAATGCAGCTTCAGTATACGATCTTTTCACCTTGGTCGTAAAGAAAAAGAGTCTGCGTTCATCCTGGGCCGCCAGAAAGGTGTCGATATTTTCCCAGTGGACGATATCGACAAACTGCCAATAATCGAGCCCCGCACGTTTTAAATGCTTGTCTTCTGTTGAAAAGCCAAGAGGATGAACAAGATGGAGTGTGGATTTCGTCGCTCCGCAAAGGCGGGCGATAGAACCTGTGTTCGGTGGTATTTCTGGTTCAACAAGCACGATGTTGAACCGATTCTGATTTTCCATAGTCTTCTCTGCTTTTTTCCCTCTAAATAGGGTGTAAAGCCATGGTTTATACTGATTGCGTTCAATGAAAACAAGGAAAAACTAAAATCCTCCTTCAGTCTTAATTGACATTGCATTTTCCAAGGCAGAGACTACACTCGAGCTACAATCTGCATCATTGCAGATTGTAGCTCGAACATAACCACTCAAGACAGCCAGAAAAATCAAGTGATGAACAAAATTTATTAGATGCAGGCTTTCTGAGTCAATCATGCCACAATCTTCAGACATGCATCTCCAGAGAAAGTCAGTGCGATCAGGCGACAAACGCTACACCATCCTGCTTATCTGCAGTATTACGCTTCTGACAGTATTGCTGTGTAAACTTTACTGCAACAGCACTCGATTGCGTATGGACCACAACCCTGCATTGCAGCTTGCGTCCCGAGACAATGTGCTATTTTTGCAAGATATTCAGGAAGCTGAAAGCAATCTGGGGCAAGAAACCGGAGAAATTTCTCCGGATCTGGCCCTTTTCTTTTTTCAACCTCTTCCCGTTAACTATGCAAGTGTTGAACTTCTTCAGACAATAAATGGCATTGGACCGAAGATGGCAGAAGAAATTGTCAAAGTACGTGGCGAAAAAGGTTTTTTTACCTCAGCTTCTGCTCTTCGTGATGTGCCAGGTATTGGCCCAAAACGCTTAAAACAATTTTCAACCCAGCTCTCGTTTACTACTCGACCTTGAATCTGTATAATGTTCTCGATCTAAGTATACCTATTATCATTCTTTTAGGCCCAACGGCCATAGGTAAGACTGCACTTTCCCTGGAACTCGCCCAAACATTTGACTGCGAAATCGTCAGTGTTGACTCCATGCAGGTATATCGTTTTATGGATATCGGCACAGCCAAAGCGACTCCTGTCGAACGCGCGACAGTCCCGCATCATCTTATCGACATCATTGACCCTGATGAACAATACGATGCTGCCAGATTTTTCCAGGATGCCCGCGATGCTATCACTCGCATCCACAGCAGGAATAAACTGCCACTTCTGACTGGAGGGACAGGACTTTATTTGAAAGTGCTCAGCGAAGGCCTCTTTAATGCGTTACCAACTGATCAAACTATTCGCGATGCATTGAAAAAGAGAGCTGAATGCGAGGGATTAGATGCTTTGCATCAAGAACTTGCATTGCATGATCAGCTTTCTGCCCAGAGAATTCACATCAACGATGAACAGAGGACTCTGCGGGCCCTGGAAATCTTGATGACTACGGGTATTCCCTGGTCACAGCATATCATCGAGCAATCTCAGCAAAATAACACTAATTTGCTCAGTAATTCAATATATATAGGTCTTACGTGTGAACGACAAACCCTCTATAGCCGGATAAATCATCGCTGTCGACTGATGCTTGACAATGGTCTGGTTGAAGAGACAGCCTCTCTTCTTGAAAGAGGCTATTCAAAGGATCTTAATCCATTGCAGGCAATTGGGTACAGGCACGCAATCAATAACCTGGAAGGGAAATGGCGACCGACGGAAACATACGAATTCCTTGCCAGAGATACCCGGAGATATGCCAAGCGCCAATACACATGGTTCAATAAAATCAAAAAGATAGAGTGGTACAATTCACCATCCATTGATGAAATTGTTGCTCGGATTAAACGATGGAGGGATTGCTGTTGAGTCTGCGTATTATTTCGAAAAGGAGATTTCTTCCTTGAGCACAAGAACGAACATAAAAGCTCTGAAATATGAGGAGATTGCCCCGCAATTTATCTCGTTTCTTGAACGTCGTGGGATTGTAGGACAAGAGGCGATTCTTTCTTTTCTTTATCCACGCCTTGAAGATCTTCCTCCCCCCTATGGCATGAAAGGCTTACCAGAAGCAACTGATATGGTAGTCAACTCGCTCGAGAATGGTAGAAATATCGTCATTTGGGGTGATTATGATGTCGACGGAACAACAGGGACATCCCTTTTGGTAACGTTTTTCAGAGAAATAGGCAAAGAAGTTATCTGGCATATTCCAGACAGGGTTTCTGAAGGGTATGGTCTCAATCTCAAATTTTTACGAAAGATATCAGACGAGTTACAGGACACAAAGTTTCTTCTCATAACTGTTGATTGCGGCATAGCTAACGCTGATGAAATCCGGGAGGCACAATCCTGGGGAGTGGCTGTCATTGTTACAGATCACCACCAAATTCAAAAAGATATCTTTCCTGACTGCATTACACTCAACCCTCATCAGGACAATTGCGGTTTCTCAGACAGTCACCTCGCTGGAGTAGGGGTGGCATTTTATCTTGCTGCTGGCGTTAGAGGACGTTTACAGACTCTCGGATTCTTCAAAAATCGAGAAATGCCAAATCTGAAATCTCTCCTCGCTTATGTAGCATTGGGTTCTATCGCCGATATGGTTCCGTTGGGGAATCTTAACAGGATCTTAACAAGGGCAGGGACTGAAGCATTGGCTATGCGACAATATCCAGGTCTTTCTGCATTGCTTTCCTCTGCTGGCATTTCAGATGGACGGATATTTTCTGAAGACATCGGCTATTTGCTTGGTCCGAGAATTAACGCGGCGGGCAGGATGGGCCAATCTGATCTGGCAGTCAAGGTTCTTACATGTACAGATATCAAGGAATCTCAACTTTTAGCATCAAAGCTCTCTCAATTAAACGACGGCAGAAAAGAATCTTGCGCGCGTGACCTTGAGAAAGCTTTAACATATATAGATCCGGTTCAGGTTGAACATGACTCCTGTTGTCTCATTTTTGGAGATTTTCACCACGGAACAATGGGCATAACTGCTTCGAAATTGCTGGAGCGTCTACATGTCCCTGTGATTATTTGCAGTTACCTTGACAAAGGAGATCTCTCGAAGAACAAACAGGTCCTCAAAGGTTCATGCCGTTCCATAGAAGGAGTTGATATTTTCAAAGCACTGGATCATTGCAAACAACATCTTGTATCATATGGAGGCCATGCCTTGGCCGCAGGATTAAGTATTGAATATGATAAACTTAATCAATTCAAACAACAGATTTCGTCGTTTATCAAAAAATACAAGGAGGATAAACCAGGCAAACGATCCATTCAAACACATGATATTGCATTTCCAATCAGCCTGATCCTCGCGAAAAACAATATTGAATTTATTTCGCTCATGGATCCTTTTGGCCAGAATAACGAGAAGCCTGTTTTTTACGACAACCGGGCAGTAGTAATCGAGACTCGAACTCTTGGGAAGAACAACGAGCACCTCCAGCTTACATTCAGAGGTGAAGGATCGAACCCCCGCGGAATAGGATTCTCACTAGGGAGTAAGATCTTACACGTCAGAGAAAAAGGGGAGTGTGAGGTTCTTTATACACTGAGTAACAATAGATACAAAGACCAACAGGAATGGCAACCCAGGATTCTCGATATCTGGTGAAAAAGGGTGAGGTTTCACAGATTAAATCAAGGTGGCTCTAGATTGAAAAATTAGAGCACAGACATTTAAAAATCTCAATTTTCAAAAGCAGAACCAGCCCATTTAAAGCATATTTTATGTAATTGTATTTATACAGTATTATCTCATTATACATAATATACATTATGCGACATTGCTGTTTTTTGCATAATGCTTTGTTGCCGGAGGGTTTTTTTTCCACTTAAAAATGTTATAAGCAAGATCCGTTTGGCTTACCGAGATACAATAGGAAAGATCCAAGCATACAATACCAGTCAAATATCACGAAATAACAAAGTCATAGAATAAATAGCTTAGTCAACGCACCAGACTGCTTGGAGCACAATTATGAATCGAGACATTTACCAGGAACCGTTGGTCAGTCGCTATACCAGCAAAGAAATGCAGGTTCTTTTTTCTGAAAAAAAGAAATTTACAACATGGCGCAAGTGCTGGATAGCACTAGCAGAAGCTCAATTCGAACTTGGACTGACTGATATTGTTACAAGTGAAATGCTCGAAGAATTGAGATCCAGTTGGGACAAAATTGATTATGAAATCGCGGCAAAAAAGGAACAAGAGATTCGTCATGATGTTATGGCCCATGTGTATGAATTCGGCCTTCGCTGCCCAAAAGCAGCTGGAATCATCCATCTCGGCGCAACTTCTCAATTTGTTGTCTGCAATACAGATCTACTCATTCAACGGGAAGCATTCCTGCTTATACGAAAAGCCTTATTGCAAGTTATTAAGAATCTTGCTGTTTTTGCCTACAAATATAGAGATCTGCCGACATTAGGCTATACCCACTACCAACCCGCACAGCCCGTTACCGTAGGAAAAAGAAATACTCTTTATATTCAGGATCTTATTATGGATTTGGATTATATCGAGTCGTTTTTAAACCAGATAAAAGCTCGTGGAGTAAAAGGAACAGTCGGAACCCAGGCAACTTTTTTGGATCTCTTCAAGGGAGACCATTGCAAAGTTCGCGCATTAGATGAATTAGTTGCTAAAAAGCTTGGATTTCACAGTGTATTTCAAGTAACAGGCCAAACCTATACGCGTAAGCTTGACATGAAACTGGCCGAAACATTGGCTGGAATTGGCGCCTCTGCCCATAAATTTGCCGTCGATCTTCGCCTTCTCTCTAACCTTAAAGTGCAAGAAGAACCTTTTGAAAAAAATCAGACTGGTTCTTCAGCAATGGCGTATAAGAGAAACCCTATGCGTTCAGAAAGAATGACAGGATTGGCGCGCAAGCTCATGGGGCTTCCTGCAGATTTTTCTGCCACATACAGCAATCAGTGGTTTGAAAGAACTCTTGATGACTCGGCCATTCGCCGAATGGACATTCCCCAATGCTTCCTGTTGACGGATGCAATACTGAAACTTTTTATTAATATTACCTCTGATATGGTAGTATTTCCGAAACAATGTTCAAAGCATCTTTTTTCAGAACTACCCTTTATGGCTACCGAGAAAATCCTAATGGAGGCAGTCAACCGAGGTGTAGGAAGACAAGAAGCGCACGAAATCATCAAGGAACATTCACTTTGTGCAGGAAAAATAATTAAGGAAGATGGTGAAGAGAATGATCTGCTCCGGCGCCTTGCTGAGGACGTCCGCCTCCCCTTCTCTTTTGCTGAACTACAGTTGATTCTTGAGAATCAACAGGATTTTGTAGGCAGGGCTCCTCAACAAACAGAGGAATATCTGAAAGAAATAGTCTACCCACTTCTTGAGCGGTATAAAGCCGAATTGGATTTTTATGATTCAACACTTACCGTCTAGTCATGGAAAGCCTTGAACAGATTTTCCTGATTATTTCTCCTAAGAAATTTCATATCTTGAAATTCCTCCTCGAAGGATATGATAATCTCGGAATTATTTCGAGCTATCAAAACGAGAGAGGCATTGTTCTTTTACGTTACAACAAGGGCAGTGCTCAAGATATTTTCGGGCTTCTCAGTTCCATTGCCACTGAAATTCAAGCGATAATTATCTAGAAATAACATTAATAAGCCTCACTATCGAATTATTAAAATGCAGAAAACTGTTTATATTAAAACTTTCGGCTGCCAGATGAACGAAAGAGATTCGGAGATTATGGGACAAGTCCTATCTTCTCTTGGATACATTGAAGGAATAGAAATCGAGACCGCCGATCTGGTGATAGTAAATACCTGCTCGATACGCGCCAAAGCCGAGCAGAAGGTTATGAGTTTGCTTGGATCCTTGAGGAAGATAAAGGCCCAGAAACCAGAAATGAAAATCTGTGTAGCCGGTTGTGTCGCCCAGAAAGAGAGCAAGCATCTTCTTGAAAAGATGCCACATATAGATCTGATTATCGGCACCCAGCATATTTACAAAATCGGTCATTGGCTTGAGGAAGTTCAAGCCAAGGGACCTGCTCTCATTATAACAGAAATGGACGATTCGTTTTCGATCCCTGATTTCATCCCTGGTGGGAACAGTTCCAATCTGGAAAAACAAAATCATCCAGACTTTCGCAAATTCGTTACCATCATGCAAGGCTGTAATAATTTTTGCTCATACTGCATAGTTCCCTACACAAGAGGAAGGGAAATATCACGAAAATCTAATGACATAATCGATGAAGTTAAATATTTGGTCAACAATGGAATACAAGAGATTACTCTTTTAGGGCAGAACGTCAACTCATACGGTCGCAACACAAATACACAAGCAAGCCAGCCTCCCTCCTCATTTCCCGATCTTCTTCACCGGGTGGCCGAGGTTGCCGGCCTCCAGCGGTTACGATTCACAACCTCACACCCGAAAGATCTTTCCGATGAACTTATTCGTTGTTTCAAGGATATCGAGATACTCTGCCCTCAGTTCCACCTGCCTGTTCAATCTGGCTCAGACGCAATACTAGCAAAAATGAACAGAAAATATTCCATCCAAAACTATCTTGAAAAGATAGACAAATTACTCAGCAGCAGACCAGGGATCGCCTTAACGACAGATATTATAATTGGCTTTCCAGGTGAG
>JAIFKM010000087.1 GCA_020049575.1 Desulfobulbaceae bacterium | reverse complement strand
CTGATTGCCGGTCGGCAGGGCAGCGGCACCTATGTCCTGGCCATCGGTGCCAGTCGGCCGAAGCCGGCGGTGCCGGGCAACGAGATCTGGCCCCTCTGGCAGCAGGGGCCGCTTGCCAGGGTGAGAAGCGAGAGCTTCAACGATCCGCAGCAACTGACCGACAGCCATCCTCGGCCGATCAATTTCGGCGGCGGTATCGGCGACCCTCACCTGCTCTCCTTCAAGGACTTTGGTCAGAGCATCCAGAAGATCATCCGCCGCCAGGGGGTGAACGGTTGCACCTACGGCGATCCCCGGGGATTTGCGCCGTTGCGCGCAACAATCGCCCAGATCCTGGCGAGTCAAGGGCTGCAGACCAGCCCGGAACGGATTCTCATCACCACCGGCTCGCAGCAGGCGATCATGCTCGCGGCTCAGCTGCTGCTCAGGCCAGGCGATGTGGTGGTGACCGAGAATCCGACCTATTCCGGGGCGCTTGATATCTTTCGTTCGATGGATGTTTCCCCGATTGGAATCGGCCTTGACCATGACGGCATGCAGGTCGACAGGCTTGAAGACCTGCTGCGGCAGCATCATCCGAAGCTCCTCTATACCATCCCCAATTTTCAGAATCCCACCGGCGTCTGTCTGTCGACCCAGCGGCGCCGACAGGTCCTGGAACTGGCCGAACGCTATAATGTGCCGGTTCTGGAGGATGATTATGTCGGCGACCTGCGCTACGAAGGCTGCGCCCAGCCGGCTCTCAAGGCTCTGGACCGGAATGGCATGGTCATCTATATCAGCACGTTTTCCAAGATGCTGATGCCTGACCTGCGCATCGGTTTTCTGGTGGCCGATGGACCGGTCTATGACAGCCTGCTGAAACGCAAATGCCTCAACGATCTGGCGACATCAAACCTGTTGCAGCGCTCGCTTGACGACTATCTCTCGGTCGGCCGCTATCAGTCTCATCTGCGTCGATCCTGCCGGATTTACCGGAAAAGAAGGGATGTCATGTTGAAGGCGATTGCCGCGCATCTGCCGGATGACATAGGTCTGCAGCCGCCGAAGGGAGGGTTTTATATCTGGCTGCGGCTACCGCCGGGGATTGCCCTCGATGAGCTCTTCCGTCGGTCCTGCCGGCAGGGGGTGGGCTATGCCCTGGGAGACCAGTCGGCCGTCGACGGCCAACTGCCGGAGCCGTTTCTCCGTCTCAATTTCGTCTACCAGCCGGAGGAAGAAATCGAAGAGGGGATACAGCGTCTGGGGCAGGTGCTGAAGTCCTTTACATAGATAGGGAGAAAAGAGGGCGCTTTTCTCCCTATGCCTTTCGCTTCTTTCATCGGGTATACCTTGTGTTAGCATTTAGTTATTTTCTTGATTTCTTTATTTCAAAAAGTATAATATTATGGAGAGTGTTGGAGAATGCTGCCCTGTTTTTCTACCGGCAGGCCACAATTAACCATGTAATACGAGGAGGATACCATGGGAAAGAATGTTACGAAGATGGCGCTTCTGTGTCTCCTGGCAGCCTTTGCCTTTACCGGCTGCGCCAAAGACGGGGCAAAGAGCGGCACTGCCGCCAAGCCGGTGGCTGAAGCCAAAAAAGCTGATAATGTCTATACCGGAAAAATCGTCGGCAAATCCGAGAAGGCCAAGACTGTCTCGATTGCAGTAGGGCCGGAAGGGAAATCAGAGACCTTCATGCTGAAATTTACCGACAAAACAACAGGCCTGGAATTTGCCAATAAGGAAGATGCCGCGATCATCACGTATGAAGTCAAGGGAACAGACAAGATCGCCGTCAGCATCAAGCCCAAACTTGCCAAATTGCCGGAGGGCGTTACAGAGATCAAGACCGCCGAAGTCAAGAAACTCCTTGATGACCGGGTACGCATGGTCCTCGCCGATGCCCGTCCGGAAAGTCGCTATGCCCAGGCCCATCTACCCGGAGCGGTGAGTATCTCTGTCGATAGATTGAAAAAAGAGGAGGCTGATGCCCTGCCGCCAGAAAAAGAAACGCTGCTGATATTTTACTGCGGAGGCCCCACCTGAGGTATGTCCACTGCAAACGCCGGTCTGGCGCGCAAATTAGGATATACAAATGTCAAAGTTTTCTTGCAAGGCGAGCCTGCCTGGACCAAAGCCGGGTATAAGCTGTATGCGTCTAATGACTACATCACCACGGGCAATATTGTCCTGATCGATCTGCGGGCCAGCAATAAAGCCACTGCCGGCCGCATTCCCCGCTCCGTTTCCGTGCCGTATGAAAAATTGGAAGGCAGAATGAACGATATTCCCCGGAATGCCCCGGTGGTGCTGTACAGTGACAACGAAGAGGAAGCTCTGGACGCCCTGGACGACATGAGGGCGGATGGTTTCAAATTCGTGTCGCTGGTCAAAGGGAACTATCCGGGTTGGGTTGCAGCGGATGGTGCCATAGAAAAAGGTCCAATTTCGTCCACCGAGATTCACTGGGTACGCAAGCTCGGCAAGGGTGAAATCTCTGTCGACGAATTCAAATTGGCGACCGAAGGAAAAGTGCCCGATGTGATGATTATCGATGCGCGAACCAAGGAAGAGATTGCCGAACTCGGTATCTTCAAAAATACCGTCAACATTCCGCTTGATGAGATTCCCAACCGGCTTGGCGAGTTGCCGAAAGATAAGAAGATCTATATCCACTGCTCAACTGGAGCACGTGCCGATCTCGCCTACCAGGAACTGATGAAACATGGTTTCAATGCCAAATTTCTGCTGCTCAATATTGACGATGCGGCATGCGACTGCGAAATTATCCGTCCCTGATTGAACTTCACTCCCTCCTCTGTCAACCGGTCGGCCTGATGCGGCCGGTTGACAGCCTTTCTTGCATTTCCCCTGTTCTGCTATCTTCCTTCAGCTCTTCACCTGAGTTTGCAGAGGTAGGCTAGTATGAAACGGTCCCAAGTGATCAAATTCGCTTGTCTCCAGAGCATTCGCCAAGAGACCGCAAACGCTGCAGCTGTTGTTGTGTTTCCCAGAAAAGTACAGTAGTTTGCCTGCATAAAACCCCGGTGTTTCAGCCCGGCATCAACATTTTTCATGGCGTTCCCTCAGATACTCTATGCTGCTGAATGTACTCTTCCCCCTGGTAAGTTATTTTCTCGGTGCAGTCCCCTTCGGGCTCATTATCGGCACAATGGTGGGGATCGATGTGCGCCGGGAGGGCAGCCGCAATATCGGCGCGACCAATGTCAGCCGGGTTCTGGGTAAGAAACTGGGTCTTCTGACCCTGGTGTGCGATGGGTTGAAGGGCTATCTGCCGATGCTGGCCGCCGCCCACTTTTTACCCGAGCAGGGAAACAAGGAACTGCTTGTCAGCCTCTGCGGCGTGATGGCCGTTCTCGGCCATATGTTTTCAGTGTATCTGGGAGGAAAAGGCGGAAAAGGTGTGGCTACTGGTCTGGGGGTCTTTCTCTATCTCTCACCCCAGGCCATTGGTATAAGCCTGGTGATATTCATTGCGGCGGTAGCGCTCTCGGGCTTCGTTTCGGTCGGATCTCTGCTGGCTGCAGGCCTTATCCCCTTGTGGCTCTGGCTTTTCGGGGCATCACCGGTGGTCATCGCCACAGCGGCTGTCGTGGCGCTGCTTATCTGGGTAAAACACTGGGAGAATATTGTCCGGCTGGCGCAGGGAAAAGAAAAGAGCTGGAAGAAAAAAGAGGGGAAATAAAAAGGAGCGTGATGGGGGCAGTGCTCGTGCTCCGGCTGTTACTTGTCTGCTGGGTTGTACGCCTGTTCGGCAGCAACTTGGGAGAAAAGTTCGCAGTATTCCTTGACAAGTTGTCTGCGCTCCGCTGGCTGCAGCTGAAAGTAGATCGGGCTGAGCATGAGTATCTGTATTGCTTCTCGGGGAGTCATGAGTGTTTCCTTCCTTGGCGTGGTGTATACCCTTTCTAGGTATATCGACACAAACACACATATTCTTAAACAGAATCAAAGATTTCTGTAAAGAAAAATTAATAATTTCTTGATGAATTGCCAGAGCAGCGCTGCAAGGATTGAAGATTCCAGATTCGGAGAGGTCGCCGGCCGGGAGGTGCGCCTGTTTACCCTGTGCAGCACCACCGGCAGCGAGGTTTCCATCGCCACCTTTGGTGGGACGGTAACTTCACTGAAAGTGCCGGACAGGGACGGTCGACCGGGTGATGTCGTCCTCGGCTTCGATCGTCTTGAAGACTATCTCAGACCCCAGCCCTATGTCGGCTGTCTCATCGGCAGGTGCTGCAACCGGATTGCCGGCGGCCCCTTTTCTCTAGCCGACCGTGAATATCAGCTGTCGAAGAATGCCGGTCCCCATCACCTGCACGGAGGCGTCCGTGGTTTCGACAAGGTGGTGTGGGATGCCTTGGCGTTCATGGATGATGAAGGTCCAGGATTGCAGTTGAGCTATCTCAGTGGGGATGGTGAAGAGGGGTATCCTGGGAACCTGCAGGTGCGGGTATTCTACAGACTGACCGAGGACAATCGTCTTGTCATCGACTATACCGCCGAGACCGATGCCGCCACCCTCGTCAATCTGACCCATCACAGCTATTTCAATCTGGGTTCGACCGGTGACATCCTCGATCATCTGCTGACCGTGCAGGCATCCGCAGTCACGGCTGTAGACGACGCGGGCATTCCCACGGGCGAGATCCAACCTGTGGTCGGAACCTGCCTTGCTCTGCGGAGAGCATCGATCATGCGTTCGATATTCGCCAGTGCCGGCGGCAATCTGCGGCAGGGCGGGCTTGACCATAATTTCATCCTCGACCGCCCTGATGAGGGGCTCAGTCTGGCGGCCAGCCTGTACTGTCCCGAGAGCGGCAGGCGAATGAGGGTGTATACGACTGAACCCGGCCTGCAGGTGTATACCGCAAATCTGCTCGACGGAAGTTGTATCGGTCGGGATGGCAGGACATTGGGCAGGTATGCGGGAATCTGTTTTGAGGCCCAGCATTTTCCCGATTCGCCCAATCATGCACGGTTTCCGAGCATCAGCCTGCTGCCGGGCGAGACGTACAGACAGACGACTATCTACTGCTTCGATACTGAAGATGAGGAGGAGAAACGATGAAAGCGATCAGGGTACAGTCTTTTGGCGGGGAAGAAGTCCTGGAACTCGTGGAGTGCGACACGCCTTCGCCCGGGGCTGGTGAGGTCCTGGTCCGGGTGTCGGCCATAGGCGTCAATCCGGTTGAGACCTACATCAGGGCGGGTACCTATCCGTTGCTGCCTTCGCTGCCCTATACACCGGGCGGCAATATGGCGGGGACGGTCATCGGCTGCGGCGCAGGGGTGGAACAACAGTGGCTGCCTGGTGATCGAGTCTACAGCGCCTCGACGCGGACCGGCGCCTACGCGGAATACGCCGTCTGTGCCGCCGATCAAGTTTTCCCGCTGCCCGATATCATCAGCTTTCAGCAGGGGGCTGCCCTTGGCATTCCGGCGGCGACGGCTTGGCGGGGATTGTTCATCCGGGGTGGCGGTCGGACTGGGGAGCGCGTGCTGGTGCACGGAGCCAGCGGTTCGGTCGGTCAGGCGGCGCTGCAGCTGGCCCGGGCGGCTGGCATGGAGGTCTATGGGACTGCCGGCACGGACGAAGGGCTCAGCCTGCTGCAGCAGCTCGGAGCCCGGGTGGCCTTCAATCATCGCAGCCAGGGCTATGTCGAGGAGATGAAAGAGAAGGTTGCGGGTGGCTTTGACCTCATCCTGGAGATGCTGGCCAATGTCAATCTGGAGCGGGATCTCGATCTGCTCGCACCCAAAGGCCGAGTGGTTATCATCGGCAGTCGCGGCAGGATAGAAATTGATCCCCGGGCAACAATGGGTAAAGAGACCGATATCCGTGGTCTTTCAGGTTTTGCCTGTACGAGCGAAGAGATGGCCAGGACCTACCGGGCCATCGGTCTGGCCCTGGAGGATGGCAGTCTTGTCCCCATCGTCAGTCGGGAGATGCCACTGGCCAAGGCCCCGGAAGCCCATCGCCTGGTGATGCAGAGCGGCAACTGCGGTAAAATTGTGCTGATCCTCTGAGGGCTTTCGCTGTGGAGGAACTCAGCGGTTATTGGCTGCCAGTTTGAGACCAAAGCCGATGAGCGCCACTCCGGCAAGACGGGTGGCGATTTTACGGGCGGCAGGCAGCGCTTTCAGGCGGTTTGCCACCAGATTGCCGACCAGTACGAGACCGGCCTGGTAGAGAAAACTCAACAGGGTGACATGGGCCATCATGGCCACAAGCGTGCTGTTGGCTGCCCCAGGCCGAAGAAAAAGGGGGAAAAAAGCCACAAAGAACAGGACGACCTTCGGGTTTGTCAGACTCACGGCGCAGGCCTGGCGAAAATAGACCCAAGCTGTTTTCCTGGGTTCGCTGGCGGCCGATGGACTGCCGATGCGTGTACGCAGGAGC
Source organism: Desulfobulbaceae bacterium (assembly GCA_020049575.1). Taxonomy (GTDB): domain Bacteria; phylum Desulfobacterota; class Desulfobulbia; order Desulfobulbales; family Desulfocapsaceae; genus Desulfoprunum. Next base: position 19,948 of record JAIFKM010000087.1, on the reverse strand, counting down.
TGGACTCCCATCCAGCACAGGTATGCCGCTCCGAACCACTGCAGGATCTGAAACAGTAGAGGATTGGCATTCATGACGGCAGCCAGACCAGCCACCGCCGCCACCATGAAGAGGAAATCGCCGACGAGGGTGCCAAGGACTGCACCGAGGCCGGCACCGACGCCGTTTCTGGCAGTGGCGTTGAGGATGGCAAGGGTGCCCGGTCCGGGAACCAGTTGGAAGACAATGATGGCGGCTACGAAACTGCCGTAATTTTGAATATCGAACATACTTGACCTCCATGCCTTGCTGGTTGTTGTGAATTTCCCTCTCGGCAGGGTTTCTGGGACGCCAGCGCGAAAGTTCCGAACCTTGCCAATCATTTTGGGCAAACTACCACATTTTTACGGATGTGTCGATTTCGGTGGTGAATGCGAGCCCGAACTTGTCGGGGAGAGGCTTGTGAGAGATGCTGATGATTTTTTAGTTGCGAAGGAATCTGATATAGGATTAAATATCAAAACTAAAAATTTTATCACAGAGATGCAGTCGGCCATACCGCCACATAGGGTTCGACAATGTGGTGCGCTGAAAGCACAAACTGCCGGAATCAGCCTATTCCGAGCGAAACAGGAGAGTCTTTTGCCTGTTGATTTTGTGCATTTGCGTGATAGAATACAGTGTCTTTGGCATTTCAATTCAAACAAACACATGGAGGATGAACCATCATGGCAAGTCTCAAGGGAACCCAGACCGAAAAGAACATCCTGACTGCTTTCTGCGGCGAATCGCAGGCTCGCAACAAGTACACCTATTTTGCAGGTCAGGCCAAGAAAGAGGGATTTGTACAGATCCAGCACATCTTCGAGGAGACCGCCGACCAGGAAAAAGAGCATGCCAAGCGGCTGTTCAAACTCCTTGAGGGCGGTGAAGTGGAGATTACTGCCGCCTTTCCTGCAGGCGTCATCGGCACTACTGTCGAGAATCTGAAAGAAGCTGCCGGCGGTGAAAACTATGAGTATACCATCATGTATCCAGGATTCGCCGCCACGGCCCGCACTGAGGGTTTCCCCCACATTGCCATGGTCTTCGAGGCAATCGCCGTGGCCGAAAAACAACACGAAAAACGCTATAAGGCGCTAATGGCCAATATCGAGAATGGCCAGGTGTTTACCAAGAAGGAAAAGGTAACCTGGCGCTGCCGGAACTGCGGATATCTGCACGAGGGTGAGTCTGCCCCCGAGATGTGTGCCGCCTGCGCCCATCCCAAGGCCCATTTTGAGGTGCTAGGCGAGAACTGGTAGTCCGAAGATTATGCAAATACGGCATGCTCTGTGTGTCTAAAGACAAACAGAGCATGCCGTATCACCGGATTTTAAGAGAAATTCATGCTGGCCCTGGGACGCTTGGTCGTGTCCTGGGGTCTGTTTTTTTGGAGGCTGCTGTTCTCGTCGGAAATTGCTTGATCCGATAAGCGATGAGACTGTCGATACGGTTCCGTGCTCTCTCCCGTCAGGTCTGAGCAGTGGAAAAAGGCATACCAGTCGCTTCTCTGCTGAATGGCGGCTTTGTCCTGAAGTTTGCTAAGAGTTGCGCCTTTGCCAACCCCCTGTTTTTTCTCCTGGCTGCCCCACCAGTTGGCAAGGCTATTCCAGGCAACAGATACCAGATGAAAAGCGCATACGGCCAGCACAAGCAGTGAAAAATATTGACTCGATTCCATAATCCAACCTCCTTGGTTGGCCCAGAGGAAGGTTGGTCTGCCTCCGGGTTGTTTTTCTCGTGCGTTTCTCTCCGGTTTGAAACGGACATCATCCTCCTGCCGGATCTGTACACAAGTCAAGATGTGCAGCGTAATTCTTAGCCCCCATTGCTTCCCCGTCTTTTCACGACCAGGGTCGGCAGAGGAGAAAGAGCGGTAACCCGCTCAACCACACTTCCGAGGAGGATGCGGCCGAGGGCAGTACGCCCGTACGAACCTAAAACGATGAGTTGAATCTCTTTTTCCTCACTGTACTTGACAATATTTTCATAGGGTGATCCTTCCCGCATCTCGGTGATTACCGGCACTCCCAGTGTTTCTCCCTGATTGGCCAGGGTCTGCAGGGCAGTGAAGTTCTTATGCCTCGCCTCACCCAGTACCCCATAGAGCAGACTGCGATCAACCGGGACATCGAGGACGGTGAGGGCATGCACCTCACCGCCATATTCCATGGCCAGATTAAGGGCGCGTTGCCCGGCGTCTATGCTGTAGCCTGAACCATCAACCCCGACCAGCATTCTGGCAAAGTTTACCTCAGAGTTTTCAGGGATCATCAGTACATCGCAGGGGCTCATGCCGATGACCTTGGCGGTTGTTCTGCCGAGAAGCACCCGTTTTACATAGGAGGCCGCGGGGCATCCCATGATCAGCAGGTCAGCCCCTTCTTCTTCGGCCAGAGCGACGATCTCTTCAGCTGGCTCACCAACTCTGTGCACTATGCGCACCGAGTTTCCAAAACCATTTGTTGTTCTTACTGCTTCCTGAAGACAATCCTTATAGGGCTTGTTGAATTGCTCCTCGGCATCTTTGATCACCCATCGATGCATGTTTCCTTCATAACGAGGAGTAACCGATGTGGCGATCAGTTTTGCCCGCATGGATTGCGCCAGGCGAAGCGCCTGGATAAAGGCATGCTTGCCGGCCGGACTGGGGTCAATGGCGACGAGAATGGTTTTGATGCTGTCAGACATGGCTATCCTCTTGTTGCTAAGGCATTTTCAAGGCCTCGAGCCTTAAACAGATTGAAAAGAATGATGCTGGCTCCAGTCAAAAGGGCAAAGCACATGATGCCAAAGCTGAGCTGAGTCATAAAAGAAACGCTGCCATCGGTAAAGGAAGTCACATGCAGTTCATTCAAATATTTCGGGATAGCGAAGAACCTGCTTACTGCAACTATCAGCATGATTGTGGCCATAACATATTTGATCATATATTCTTTTACATAGGTGGTGCCTATAGCGCCAAGCTGTACCCCGAACAACGAGCCGGCAAGGATGATCATGACGAGACGAATGTCCACTGTGCCGTAATAGGCCCAGATCAGCGTGCCGCCCAGACCCATGACGAAGGCGATGACCAGTTCGGTGGCCGAGGCGACAATACTGGTGGCGCCGATGATATACATCAGGCCGGGTACGCCGATAAAGCCGCCAACTGCGATGGTCGCCGCCAGCATACCGGTGGCCAGGGCTACTGGCACCAGGAACCACATGCTGATCCGCAGGTTTGCGGTCTTGAAGGTGAGCATCGGCCAGAGCTCTATTTTCTGCAGGCGTTTGGCAAGGGCAGGACTGGGGGCATCACCAATCGCATTCTTGGTTTTGATTGCGTCACGCATGACGTAAGACCCTACTATGACGAGAACCATAACAAAGATAAAGCTGACGTAGAGGTTCGAACCGGCCTGACCGAATTTTTCCAGGATGTATCGCTGAACCGTGATACCGACCTGGACCCCGACTTCGGCAAAAATTCCCATAATGACGCCAAGTTTGATATCAACCTGACCGTATTTGAAACGCTTGATGGCTCCCACCAGGGCTTTGGGGAACTTGTGACACATGTTGCTGGCAACAGCTACCGTTCCCGGCACGCCAAGGCTCATCATGCCGGGGGTGAGGACAAAGGCTCCGCCTGAACCGATGAATCCGCTCACCAGGCCGCCGATGAAGCCGAGCACAAAGAGGAAGGTGATGGAATACGCTGTCAGGTCGATAAACTGAAGTATTTCCGCGACTGGTCCGTGCATTGTATAATCTCCAAATAGAAGGGTTAAATATGCGAGCCTTTTCTGGCTGTTATTTGTCGTGATGGTGATTTCTTACACATTGAGCTCTGCGCGTGGCCTGACGTCTTTGCGGATCTCTGGCCTTTCTTCTGCTTCTTTGCGAACTTCCGCCTGCTTGCCTGTGGTCTTGGAGCCTTCAATACCAAGGGCCGACCAGAACGAACTGGTGAAATTGCCATGGGCATAGGAGACGGCGAAGACTGTCGCCACCGGCAGCAGGGCATAGAGGCCACCCTTGGTGAAATAGGTCATGACGATGTCCTGGTTGGCAAAGATCGCAGCGTATATGCCTGCGGTAAGGCCGCCAAAGACGAGACAACTCTTTGCGTGTCGTTTCCTGCTGGTGGTAGACATGATTGATACTCCTTTACTAGCTGGTTTATGGTGAGTGGTCGTAAGCTGCTGACCTGCCTTTGCCTCGGTATAGTTGACACTGAATACAGGGACGGGTGACTGACTTGCCACCTCTTCTCTGCGGATGCCCTGGTCAATAACAATAAACTCGATGCGTTTGTTAGAGTGGCATAATCGTTTGACAACCTTGCCGATTTTGCCTGCATCGCCAATGTGTTCAATATCTAGTGCCTTAGTCTTGGCCTTCTCCCGGAAAAGGAGGGCGCTTTCCTGCATCGCTGAGGCGAAGAGGGCACTGCGTTTGCCGCCGTCATGGTAAAAAGGCAGGGTGTTAATGTGTGCGGCCAGTATCTTGTATTTGAGGCGGTCTGCGACATTGACGGCATAATCCATAACCGATTCTGCCATATGGCCGTTCCTTGTGATTACCAGGATGTAGGATGTTTTCGGCTGTGCGGGTAGAGGAGAAGTGTCGCCGGCAAGGAAATTATGATCGGTCGGCTGGTCTGCAGATTTTTGACTGTTTAAGGGTTCCATGTCTCTCTCTCAAGCATGTTGTTATCGTTGCTCAGAGTATTTCCAAAAAGTATGCCAAATCGGAACTTTTGTATAAGTATATGATATATAAGATAAAATAATTGCGAATGTATGATGAAAGAGAAGGTGAGTTGCATTTAGCAACAAGGCAGGAAGGGTCTAGCCAAGAATCGGCTATTTGGTGTTTCAAATTGCAACCAGTCAGTGCGGGATGCAACAGTCGTGCGCCAGGGCCTGGCAGGAATTTGAGATTTCAGGTTGTTGAATCCGTTGAACTCCCTAGGAGACAGGAGTGACGGAAGCACAGGTGCTCAAGGTTTCCACAAATGTTCAGTTCTGGACTTCATTTTGCTAGAGAAGAAACCAGCGTGAGAAAAACATTCGTGAGCACTGCAGGGGTATGGTATACGTTGACAAGACGGAGCAGGCGACAATTTCGCGGATTTATTGACTCGGCAACAAAACTGCAAAGGAACCGCACCATGTTTTTTAAGAAAAAAATTGAACAGATCGAGGAAGCACCGCCAGCCAGGCCGGATGCAGTTTCTCCCCTGGCCAAGCTGCGTAGCCGAATCGATGAGGCAGCCCTGCCGCCGCACGTTTTTGAAGCGGTCATCAAGGAGCTTGAGAAAATCGAAAAGACTGATCCGGCGGTTGCTGAATATTCTGTTGGATTCAACTATATCGAACTGGTGCTCTCACTCCCTTGGAACGTATCGTCGCAGTGCAAATTGGATCTTGCCAGGGCCGAATCTCTTCTGGATGCCAGGCACTGCGGCTTGGCGAAGGTCAAACAGCGGATACTTGAGTTCCTGGCGGCCAAGACCCTGTGCAGCAAGGCTCAGCAAAGTATTCTCATCGTCGATGATGAAGAGATTGCCCGGGCCAATATGGAGCATATCCTGAAAAAGGACGGGTATAACTGCCATGGTGCGAATAATGGCCTCGATGCCCTGTCGGTTCTGGCGAGAGAGGACATCGACCTGGTCATCACCGACCTGAAGATGGAGAAGATGGATGGTATCGAACTTCTCGGGCAGATCAACAGAGTGTCGCCGGAGATACCTGTAATTATGGTGACGGGATTCGCCACCGTCAAATCGGCGGTTGAGGCTTTGAAAAAAGGGGCGGCGCATTATCTCGGCAAGCCGGTCAACCTCGATGAACTGCGAAAGACAGTCAAGGAAGTATTGGAAAAGAAGCTTTTTGTCGAAATGGGCAAAGGGCCGATACTCTGCTTTACCGGTCCGCCGGGGACCGGCAAGACCTCGGTCGGTCGGGCTATTGCCGAGGCCCTGCAGCGCCAGTTCGTGCGCATTTCACTGGCCGGTCTGCGTGATGAAGCCGAGTTACGCGGCCATCGGCGGACTTATGTCGGAGCCTTGCCCGGTCGCATCATCAGCGAATTGAAACGGGTCGGGGTGAATAATCCGGTATTCATGCTCGATGAAATCGACAAGATAGGTCAGGACTTTCGCGGTGATCCGGCCTCGGTGCTGCTCGAGGTACTTGACCCGGAGCAGAATGTCCGATTTACCGATAATTATCTGGATGTCCCGTTTGATCTCTCCCGGATCATGTTCATAGCCACTGCCAATGACCTGTCCAAATTGCCCGGACCACTCCTGGACCGCATGGAACGTATCGAATTCGCCGGTTATACAGAGAAAGAGAAATTGCAGATAGCTCAGCAGTTTATACTCCCCCGGCAACTGAAGGCGACGGGGCTCTCCAGGTCGGCAATGCAATTCTCGCCTGAGGCCATCAGCCGGGTGATTTCGGACTATACCAGAGAATCGGGACTACGCAATCTGGAGCGCGAACTTGCTGATGTCTGCCGCAAAATTGCCTTGCTGTGCCTGAAAACGGACAGTCATGGCCAGACGGCGGAAATTGATGCCGACACCATTGCCCGACTTCTCGGACCACGAAAATTCTTTCGGGAAGCGGCCGAGGCCGAGGCCCAGGTGGGGATTGCCACTGGATTGGTCTGGGCCGAGACTGGAGGGGAGATAATCAGTGTCGAAACGGCCATGATGCCTGGATCCGGAAACCTAATGCTGACCGGATCTCTGGGTGAAGTGCTGCAGGAATCGGCCCAGACCGTCCTCAGTTATATTCGCAGCCGGACAAAAGAGTTTAATATTCTCGATACGTTCTTTCAAAATGCCGACATTCATATCCATTTTCCGTCGGGGGCAATTCCAAAGGATGGACCATCGGCTGGAATTACCATTTTCGCGGCGCTTCTCTCTCTTTTGACTCGACGTGCTGCCCGGCGGGATGTGGCGCTCACCGGAGAGATGACCCTCAGCGGGCGGATACTGCCGATCAGCGGCATCAGGGAAAAAATTCTTGCAGCGCGACGCGCCGGGGTACGCACGGTGCTGCTGCCCCTGGACAACAAGGCGGAAGTGGATGCCCTGGATCCTGATGTCACTGAAGGGGTTGCCTTGGTGTTGGTGGCAAGCGCCGGTGAGGTCGTGGAGCATGTTCTTGAGGGCAAGGCATATATCCTGCCGCCTTGATTTCAGGGCAGGATTGGCTGGCGGAGATGCAACTCAGGAGTCAGGGTTTTCCAGACCATAGCGCTTGATCTTGCGCCAGAGTGAAACCCGGTCGATACCGAGAATTTTGGCAGCCGACGACTTGTTGCCCTCGACTTCATCAAGGACCTCGAGGATATACTGCTTTTCGTGTTCATTGAGTGATTGCCAGTGCTGCCGGCTGTCCCGAACAGCCATGGCGGAGGCGTCGCCCAGATCGGTAAGCAGATGCCGCGGTTCGACGACATCGCCGTCGCAGTTGACTAGGATACGCTGGACAATATTCTCCAGTTCCCTGATATTGCCGGGATATTCATAGAGCATAAGGCGCTGTGCAGCCTCCGGGGAGAGCCGGGGAATGGACCTGCCCGAGCGGGCATATTTTGCCAGGAAATGAGTAGCCAGGAGGGGGATGTCTTCTTTACGTTCAAACAGGGACGGTACTTTGATGGCCAGAACATCGAGCCTGTAGAAGAGATCCGTCCGGAAGGCGCCTTCTTCAGCCTCTCGCCGCAAATCTTTGTTGGTAGCCGCCAGCACCCTGATATCGATGGGAATTTCTTCGGTACCGCCTACCCGCAGCAATGTTCTTTCCTGCAGCACCCTGAGCAGCTTCACCTGCATCGACAACGGCAGTTCTCCCACTTCATCAAAGAAGACGGTGCCGCCTTCCGCCTGTTCGAGAAGCCCTTTCTTGATTTTGTCCGCGCCGGTAAACGCCCCTCGTTCGTGGCCGAAGAGTTCGCTGGTAATCAACTCTTCCGTAAAGGCCCCGCAGTTGAAGGCCATAAAGCGCCTGCCGGCTCGGGGGCTGAGCTCATGGATGGTTCTGGCGACCAGCTCTTTGCCCGTACCTGTCTCCCCTTGGATCAGAATATTGCAATCAAGCTGGGCAACCTGCTGAATGGTCTCGCGCAGGGTCTGCATCTTGGGGCTCTGGCCAATGATGCGCGAGGCGCTCGTCGTGTCGTAGACCTTTTGTCTCAGGCTGAGGATTTCTTGGCGCAGCAGGGTTTTTTCCAGGGCCTTCTCGACGATGACTCGCAGTTCATCAATCTTGAACGGCTTGGAGATATAGTAATAGGCCCCCTGCCGCATGGCCTCGACCGCCGTATCGACACTGGCGTAGCCGGTAATGACCACCACTTCGGTCGAAGGCCAGAGGGCTTTTGTTTCGGCCAGAACGGCCATGCCATCCCGGCCTTTCATCCGCAAATCCGTGAGAACGAGATCGACTTCCTGCTGTTTGAGAAAATTAATTGCCTGCTGGCCATCTTCAGCCAGAAAGGTGATGTAGCCATCTTTTTTCAGGATGTGATCGAGGTTGTCGCGGGCGATGGGTTCGTCATCGACGATGAGGATTGTGCGGGCTTTCATGCATTCACGAAGGGGGAGGTGTCAGTTTTCCAGCAAAGGAAGGCGGATGAAAAAGGAAGCGCCCTTGCCCGGCGCACTCTCGACTGTAATATTACCACGATGTTTCTGGATAATACCGTACACCACAGACAGCCCGAGGCCGGTCCCCTGGCCTTCTTCCTTGGTGGTGTAGAACGGATCAAAGAGCTGTCCCTGGATTTCTTCGGGGATGCCTGGTCCGGTATCGCGCACTTCAATCAGTACCTCGTTGGTCTGCTCGTCCGTCCAGGCCGTAATCGAAATCCGTCCGCTTCCTTTGATGGATTGGGCGGCATTGATGATCAGATTGAGGAAGACTTCCTGCATGCGCTGGGAATCCATGGGAAACATCAGATCTTCGGGAACTCTCACCACCATTTCTACGTCGGCGGGAATCTGGCTCTGTACCAGTCGGACGGAGCGCTTCACCACATCCGAAAGGTGTGAAGGCCGCAGGGCAAACTCCTGGACGCGGGAGAACTCCAGAAGCCCCTTGACGACGTCGCGGGCCCTGAGGGTTTCCTGATCGATATTCTTCAGCATCCGCCTGAGAAACTCGGTATCTCCTGCGGCCAGCTCATCGATGGCAATCTGACATGATGTTGAAATATTGTTCAGGGGATTATTGAGCTGGTGGGCCACGCCCGCAGTCAAGGTGCCGATGGATGAGAGTTTTTTCGACTGGACCAGTTGATCCTGTCTGCGTTCCAGTTCGCGGACCATGGTGTTGAAAGCCTCCATGACCTGCTGGATCTCGTCTTTGGTATTGATCACCTCGATACTCTTGAATCTGCCAAGGGCGATATCTTCGGTGGCGTTCTTGACGATGGACAATGGTTTGAAGATCTTGAAGATCATCAGCAACGGCAAGGCAACGCCTAGGGTTACGGCTACAGTTGCCCAGAGAATAAGCTGTCGTTTGAGTACTGTGAGAATTGCATGGATCTGGTTGCGCTCGAAATCGACAAATTTCTCGGTCAACTCGGTCATTTGCTTGCCGAGATCGCGGAGTCTGTCGACAATATGGTCATATCCAACCGTGTCGCGGGTTTTCTGCCCATACAATTGCTCTATATCGGAGGAATAGGCGTTGATCAGGCCGTCAAGCTCTTTCAACATGGGGGCGAATTTCAGCTTACCGCTCCTGCTCAGGATAGCTTTCTCTGTGACCAGGGCTTGGGCGAGATATCTCTTGTTTTCCTGAAAGGCCTCCTTCTCGTTGTAGAGGAGGAAGTTCTTCTCATATCGCCTGGCCTCCAGGATGATATTATGCAGACTGTAGGCAAGCTCGAGAATTTCGATTTTTTCTTCTGTAGTGCGCAGGTCTTCATAGGAAACGAATCCCATGCTCAAGATGCCCAGAACATAGCATCCGAGAATGAACATGATTTTAACTCTGAGATTCAAATGGAATACTTTCATCATCGGCTTCACTCAGGCAGATAGCACTAAGAAGGCAAAACACCATGCACTGGTCTCATTGTCTAGTCTGGCATAGATCTACTCAAAATGCGTTAGAATGTAAATTCCTACCTTTCCGGAAGCCATATTTGCAATATCGCAGCGCCAAAAGAGTTGAATAAGCAACTGATCATAATGACGGGAAAGACGTTGATGCCGCGGTTAGAGAGAAATACATGGTGGAGCAAAACCGTCTGCTGCCAGATAGAGCAGGTGCCAGGCAAAAAAACCTGGCACCTGGCGGGAATCGTGCGATGAGCTCTATTTCCTCTCTTTCAGCAGGTCGCGGATCTCGGTGAGCAACTGTTCTTCCTTTGTCGGTTCAGCAGGAGGCGCCGGCGCTTCCTGCTCTTTCCGCTTCAAGGTGTTGATGGCCTTGATCGCCATGAAGATGGCAAAGGCGATGATCGTAAAATCGACCATGGTCTGGATGAATTTGCCGTAGCTGAGCACCACTGCCGGGGCACCATCGGCGGCGGCCTTGAGGGTGATGGCGAGATTGGAAAAATCGACCCCGCCGAGCAGCATCCCGATAGGCGGGGTGACGACATCGGCGACGAAGGACGAGACAATCTTGCCGAAGGCAGCTCCAATGATAATACCCACCGCCATGTCGATGACATTGCCTTTGACCGCGAATTCCTTGAACTCCTTCAAAATCTGCATATTTCCCCTCTCTTGGTGGTAGTGATAATTTGTTGACACATCATACGCTTGGGCCCCAGAAGGGCGTTTTGTAGATAGTACAACCTCTGTTCTTCCTGTCAAGCCAGGGAAGCGACAAAGGTGCCTCAATATATTACATGTCAATGAAAATTAAAGGATAGAACTCCCTCTGTCACCTCTCCTTTTGAGGGTAAACGGCCTCGATTTAAGGCTGTGTGCGACACTGCCGCTGCTGTCTTTTGAGAATATCCGGCAGGGCAGTTTCGAAAATCCTAGAGCAGAGCAATCGCCCGGACCGGAGAGCCGTCCGCGTCGACAAATTTCAGAGGCAAGCAGGAGAATGTGCAGAAGACATCGGGAATCGCCTGCAGATTGGTGAGATTTTCGATGATCACGATATCCTTTTTGAGCAGGGCTATGTGTACCGGGAAGAGCACGGAGTCGATGGCGTCCACGGAAATTGTGTCCACGCCGATGCCTTTGAGAGGAAGATTGCTGAGAAATTCTGCCGCCTCCTGCGATAAAACGGGATACCCGGAGAAATATTTCGCTTCTCCCCAGTAGTGGCTCCAGCCCGTCTGCAGCAGGAGAAAATCGACCTGGGTCAGTGATTCCTTGTGGGCCAGGAGTTGATGCAGCTCAATTTCAGGGCCTTGACCAACGCTGCAGCGCAGGATGAAAGCCTTGCCAAAAAAATGCGCGACAGGAAAGCGATCAAGAGTAGCGCCCTCTTCGAGGAGATGAGCCGGCGCGTCCATGTGGGTGCCGGTGTGTGAGAACATGCTGATTTTCTTCTCAAGAAACCCGTCTTTGCTGATCGAGCAGCCGGTGCGGATGACTGGCTGCTCGGTGCCTGGGTAGACCGGCATGTTTTCTGAAATCGAATGGCTGAGATCGATGATTGTCATATGACCTCTCTGAATGTGCGATTAAAGGGATGCCGTTGAAGGGCATTTTGAACCTGCCGACCCCTTCTTCCCGAGAGCGGCAGGATGCTGTGTTTCAGCAGATGATACCGCAGCTGTTCAGGAAGTCAAAGAGATGCACTGGGCAGACAAGAAAAGAGAATATCGCAGAAAAAACCAGTCCGACTGCCCAGGCAGGCACCTTGGAACGGACAGTCGGACCGGAGAGGAGATACAATCAGGCTCGAGCCGGAAGAGGTGAACCGGCCTACAGGCCGAGGCTCGCCAGATCGGGGCCGAGGTAGGTCCGTTCGTTTTCACCGAGGATGCCCAACGAGAGGCAGATCAGGGTCCAGAAGTGGACAACCTGGTAGTTGCCGCCGTAGTGGTGGCCGATGTCTTCCATCTGCGAGTGGCAGTTGTGGCAGGGGGTCAGAACATAGGTTGCGCCGGTGGCCTGGATCTGGTCGAATTTACGTTTACCGTAGGCCCGTCGGTGTTCGGTCATGCCGGCCTGCAGGAAACCGCCGCCGCCGCCGCAGCAGTAGTTGGCGCTGCGGTTGGGCTGCATATCGATAAAGTTCTCGTCGCCGACCAGAGATCGGACAACAAAACGCATATCCTCGGCCAGCGAATCGCCATAGGCCTTACGGATGATCTGGCAGGGGTCCTGGACCGTGAATTTTATGCCTGTGGAATTCCAATTCGCGTTGACCGGCAGCTTGCCCTCCCTGATCCAACGGGCATAGCAGGTCACCAGGTTCTCCAGCTGGAAATTAGCCTCGAGACCGAAACGCTGAATACCGTTCCACATGGTGTAGTAGGAGTGGCCACATTCGGTGTTAAGCCAGACCTTGCAACCCAGGGCGTTGACGGCGTCGACCCGTTTCTTGACTACCTCGTACCAGGCTGCCTCATCACCTGAAAACATGCAGAAATTCTCGGCCGCCCAGCCCTTCGAGGAATAGGTCCAGTCGGCTCCCACCAGGTGAAAGATTTTCCACAGCGGCACCATCTCGTCTGGCTCGCTCATCGGTTCCCGTGAGTTCTGGTTGACGAAGAAATAGGCCCCGGCCCTGTCCATCGGTGCGACCATGTCTTTGAAGGCCGGTTGGGTTTCCTGCACCTCTGCCAGCACATCCTCAACCACGAAGACGAAGTCCTGCGGCGGCAGACCCATGGCGCTGGTGCTGTCAGTTGCGCGGGCGAGCTGGCAGGAACGAACGATACCGGCCGGCTTCTTCTCTTCGGGCCAGTTGCCGCGGGCCAGAAAGACCAGCTGGGAGATATCAATATTCATCGGGCAGACATGCTGGCAGCGCTTGCACTGGGTGCAGAGCCAGACCCAGGGGGTAGTCGACAGCTCTTTGTCCATACCGAGCATGGCCATGCGGATGAACTTGCGCGGGTCCATATTCTCAAGACCTGAAGCAGGGCAGCCGGAGGAGCAGAGTCCGCAGGTCAGGCAAGCCTCGAAACTCGCCCCTTCGGGCAGGAGTTCCATGGCCCTTGCCTTGAAATTGATGGTGGGGATCGTCACTTCGGACATGGGGTTTTCCTTTTGATTCATTCTTCCTGCCCTCTGGTCCATACGGGAAGGGAGGGCCGTACCGTTGACTGCCAAGGGCAATCAGCGTAAAAGTTCCTGGACGGCTTCAACTGCTTTGTAGGCGCTGGCCAGGGCCACCCCGGCCCCGCAGCGTCCGCGAATCCAGTCCTGGTGGGCGAGTATCAGGCCGGCGGCGAAGAGTCTGTCGTTGACTGGTTGACCATTCTCACCCAGAGGCCGGAATTTGTCATCGACCTCGATGCCCGTCCGGTGGATCTCGTGCCCGCGCTTATCCATATACTGCAGGTGGTACCAGTCTTCTCGGGATGCGGTCTGGGTCACCGGCAGGCCGAGGAGGGGTTCCCGGATACCGTCGATTGCGGCCGTAAGACCGCCGCTCAGAAAACGGCCAGTGGCCAGGATGACCGCCTTGGCCCGGATGGTGATCGGCCCGAAATTATCCGAGAGAGAGAGCTGCAGGTCGTCGGCGTTGAAGACAACCTTGTCGACCTTCTGCTGGGGGATAAGGACGAGCCCCTTCTGCGGGAAGACCTGCTCGAACATCTCGCGCAGCCGGATGCCGGGAACCGACGGCGGCATGGTCGGGATCTCGAAGATTGGCCGACCGAGGAGACGCATCATCTCGGCCATGACCAAATCCGGGTTGTGCATGCCGAGCACTGCCGGGACGCCAATCACCTCGGCGTCACCAACAACGGCCCGTATCCGTTCGGCCAGAGCTTGGCGATGAGCAGGCACCTCGAGGGCGCGGGCCATGACCTCGGGATAGATCTCACCGGTTTCCATCTCCGGGAAGAGAACTCTTTCAGCTCGTAATTCTGGCCATGTGTCCTTCAGATTGGCCACCACCTGCCGGGCGCTGAACCCCCTGAGACCTTTGAAATCGACGATCACGCAGCGGGCTTTGCGGGCCAGGGCGTCTACGCCGGCCTGCATGGTGGCCGGGACACAGAGGGTGGGTTTGAGGGTGCCGGCCGGGGTCAGGGCGGTGGCGTTGAACTGGCCGGGAGCATTGTAGATGATACCGCAATCGCTGATGAAACTGGTGAATTCCCGGAACGCTGCCCGAAGATCATCCTCGCTGACCCGAGCCATCGGGTGGAGCGGCTGGCTCTGCCGCAGCTGTCTGAGGCCTTGCCAGGGGTCGGTCACCGGGCAGACGTCTTCATTATGAACGCGCCCCAGCAGGTCGAGATAGCCGGTTGTGTATGCGACCGCGCCGGTGTTGCCGGCCTGGGCGGTGCGGATGCCGCGGTTGAGGGCGAAGGTGCTGGCCGCGAATCCGGCGAGGCCGGAACCGATGACAGCCAGATCCGTTTCGAAGTGTCGTGCTTCCTGTATCATCGTGTTTTCCACCCTGTCATTCATTTTCCGGCGTGTCCTGACAGACATCCTCAAGACAGTCGAGGCCGAGAAGTCCGCAGTGCAGGGCCTCCGCCAGTTCCATCTGGGCCATCTGCTGACCCCAGATAACTGTCCTTTGTCCCTTGAAGCGCTCGTTGAAGAAGTCGCGCATATGGATGAGACCAGTCCTGTCCTGATAGTAGCCGCGATCGTAGAGATACGAAGCGATGCGGATACCGCAGAAGGAGCCCTGGCAAGGGCCTTTGCCGGCCCGCGACCTGAGGGCGATGGCCTCCAGGGTCATATCTTCTTCCGCCCCCGGAGCACAGTGGATGATCTGGTCGATGGCCGACTGAGGCACCATCTCGCATTCGCAGAGGATGGTGTCTTCGGTGTTGTGGGCTTGGTACCAGTACTTGGGGGAGGCGCCGGGTTCGGTCCAGCGGCAGGCGTCACCGCCCGGCATCGGGTCGATTGCGGTGCGGCAGGCGGTCGTGTTGGCCATTCGACCAGCGACAAGATCAGCAGCTTTTTCGGCCATAAGCCGGTAGGTGGTCAGTTTGCCGCCGGTAATCGTGCAGAAATTTTTGAGATTCTGGGATTGGTGATCAAGCAGGGCGAAGCCGCGGGTGGCGCTGCGGTCATCGGAGTCGCCCACTGACTGCAGCAGCGGCCGGACCCGGGAAAAGGCCCGGATATAGCGGGTATGCGCCAGTGCCGGGAGCATGGCCGCACCTTCCAGGATGTTGCGATTGACCTCGTCGACGGTTGGCAGCACCCTGTCGAGACTTTCGGTCCGCAGCGAGGTAGTCCCGAGCACCGAGACCGTGCCGCCGGGGACGAGGATGTCGCCGTCGCTTGGTGGCCGCAGGCGGTTGATGACCCGCTTGGTCAGCCGGTCATGGGTGACCAGCAGCGTTCCCTTGGAATAGAGCAGGTGTACATCACGGCAGCCGGCCAGGTGGGCGATATTCATGGCCCAGGCGCCGCCGGCGTTGACATACTGTCTCGCGATCACGCGCAGTTCCTCACCGGAGCGGTTGTCGCGGCAGAGAGCGGACCTGATGATGCCGGCTTCTATGTCGAAGGAAATTATCTCAGTGTGCGGCCGATAGATGCTCTCGTTGAGGGTGCGGGCATGCGCGACATTTTCCAAGGCCAGGCGGAAGGGATCAACGGTGGCATCGGGCACCATAAACGCCCGGCGGGTTGAGGCCGAGAGTCCAGGCTCGAGTTGCCTGGCTTCAGTCGCTGAGATCTCTTGGCAGGAGATGCCGGCCGCTAGGCAAAATCCGGGAAATTTCCCGGCAAAATCCTCGTCGTCTCCCTCAACGCTGACGAACAGGCCGCCGGTATTATCGATGCACTGCGGGGCCAGGCGCTTAAGAATCTCGCCTTCCTCGCGGCATTCAACAGCCGACTGCAGGTCGTTCGAGACGTATCGGGCACCCGAATGCAGCAGGCCATGGTTTCCGCCCGAAGCTCCGGCGCACAGATCCTTTTTGTCGATGAGCAGACCGTGGATGCCGCGCAGGGCCAGATCCCGCAGGATGCCTGCGCCGGTGACGCCGCCGCCGATTACCAGGACCTCGGTTTCGAAAGTCCGTCGACCAGTCGTTTGCCGGGTTGTTGAGGAGTGTGTCACCATGGAGTGCTTCCTTGGATTATGGGGGAGATGCACAGAAATCTGATCGCTGGGCCGGCAGAGGAAGGAGGAATGTTGAAGCGCTTTTTCAGGCAGTATCCTCCCGTGCCTCATACTCTGATTCAGCCTCCTTCTCTGTTTAATCTTCTTCGAAAAAGAGTTCAAGTGAAATGGGATAAAATTTCATTTGAAACTAAAATAAAAAATATTCGAAACAAGACGGCTGTTGCGGCCTTCGTCGCGCGCAGACCACCGGAGGCCTGTCCGGCTTGATAAATGCGCTGAAATAGGGGATAGTGGAGTTCGCACGCAGATGAACAATCGATGAACTGCGGGAAGGTTTCGCAGGGAACAATCACCAGGCAGGGGGGAGCATGGCGGGAATACACGGAATTGATGATGGTCGGGCGGTACCGGTCGATCCCCAGGCTCTCTTCGCCGAGGCGGTGGAACTGCACCAGCAGAAAAGCTATCAAGGGGCTGAAGACAGATACCGGCAAGTGCTGCAGCAGTTGCCGGGACATCCCCGGGTTCTCGCCAATCTTGCCTTGCTGTACCGTGAGCTACGGCGATTTTCCGAGGCAATCGACTGCTGCCGACAGGCCTTACGGGAGGATCCGGATGACCCGCTGCTGCACCTCAACCTGGGCGCAGTCTATGAAGAGCAGGGTGATCTGCCGGGGGCCCTCGCCTCCCTGCGTCAGGCCCTCGTTCTTGAACCGGATAATGCCAGGGTGTTGAACAACCTGGGTAAGGTCCTGCATCGGCAGGGGGAATTGCTCGAAGGGGAGAACTCCATCCGTAAGGCCCTGCAGTTTGCCCCCGAATATCCCCTCGCTCTCAATAATCTCGGGGTCATTCTCAGCGAGCAGGGCAATCTCGAGGAGGCAGAGGAGTGTTTTCGCCGGTCGCTGCTTCTTCAGCCGGAGGATTCCGGAACACTCTACAACCTGGCGGGTGTCTACAACTGCCAGGGCAGATCTGAACTTGCTTTGCCCTTGCTGGAGAAAATCCTTGTCCTTGAACCGGCGCATACCCTGGCCGGGCACATGCTGGCGGCGCTGTCCGGTAAAAACACCGAAACGGCACCGCGGGCCTATATCGAGGCCACCTTTGATACCTATGCTGGGCGCTTTGACCGGCATCTCACCGAAAAACTCGGCTATACGGTACCGAAGGTATTGCGGGAGATGGTCGGGGAACTGGTTCAGCCGTCCAAGATGTTTTCCTCAACTCTTGACCTGGGTTGCGGCACGGGGCTGGCCGGGGAGGCCTTCCGCTCAATCTCGTTGCAGCTTGAGGGCGTCGACGTTTCGGCCAATATGCTTGCCAAGGCAACGGCAAAAGGGATCTATGATCGACTGGAGAGAGATGAGGTTGAAACCTTTCTTGTTGCCAGTCTAGGATCATATGATTTGATTATCGCAACTGATGTCTTTGTCTATATCGGTCGCCTCGAGCCTGTCTTTGCCGGTATGGAGGGCTGTGCCGCCCCTGACGCCATGCTGGCATTTTCAGTAGAGCGCTGTAGTGATGGAAGTGATTTCTGTCTGCGACCTTCCGGTCGCTATGCCCAGTCTCCCGGATATATCGAGAGATTGGCCGGCGATTATGGCTGGCAGGTACTGGCCCACCGTCAACATGGTATCCGCCGGGAAGAAGGGCGCTGGATAGACGGGGATCTCTTTATCCTGCGGCGACAAACCCAGAAAGCTTGACGAGATGGATTATATCTTTCTAGGATTTTTCTGGATTCTCTGGTGTGCGGCGCACAGCCTGCTGATCGTCCGGTCTGTGACTGGTTACCTGCAGCAATTATTGGCTGGACGGTACAGGTTCTATCGATTGTTCTATAACTTCACGGCAGTCATCACCTTGGTGCCGCTGTTGTTCATGACCTGGGGGATGCGGGGGGAAACAGTGTTTTCCTGGCAGGGTTGCTGGCAGATCCTGCGAATTATGATGCTGCTGTCGGCGGGGATGTTCTTCCGGGGTGGCGCTCGCCGGTATGATATGAGTTCTTTTCTCGGTCTCAGGCAGCTCAACTCCGGGGCGCCCCATCTTCTGCTCAGTGAGACGGCGGAGTTTTCCACCGCTGGAGTTTTCGGCCTGACCCGTCATCCCTGGTATCTCGGCTCGCTCCTGCTGATCTGGTCAATCCTGCCGGGCTATTCAGTCGTCGATCTACTTGTCTCGACCGTCCTCAGTGTCTATCTGGTAATCGGCACATTCCTTGAAGAGCGCAAACTCCTGGCCGAGTACGGCGATGCCTACCGCAGGTACCAGCGCCAGGTACCGATGCTGTTGCCCTGGAGCAGACAAGCAGCAGAAAATGATGGTCGATCTTTATAACAGATAGCCGTAGCGGATGCCGACCGTGTCCAGGCCCTCGTTGGGGTCGTTGGTATAGCCGTTGGAGACGTGGTCGAACATCAGGGAGATCCTGCTGTGCGCTGATACGGTGTATCCGAGTTCGAAAGAAAAATGCAGCAGGACCCTGCTGCCGAGTTCCTTGCTGTCGATGGCCTGCGGATTGTTTGTTTCCCCGTCGTGTATCGCCAGGCCTGCTCCGAGGTCAAAGAAAAATCCCTTTTCAAAGAGGTATTGCCAGACGCCGCCGGCATATACCTTGCTGGTATCTCCTTCAGTATTGACCGAGAGACCAAGGTTCGGCCGGATACGTCCATGCCAGATCTGGTAACTCGGCGAGAAGATGAGTTCGGCGTTCAGATCGATACCACTCTCTTCCGAGAAGCCGCTCCACAGGTTGTCGGTATCGTGATCAAGCACCCCAAAACGGATTTCATGAATCCAGGGTTTTCCTTTTTCTGCGAGGGAATTCGAGGAGGCCAGGGGAATGCAGAAAAGAGCGAGGAGGGCGGCAAGCAGGAGCCGAGAAAATGGGCGTGTCACGGTTTCTCCAATATATTGTTGAAGGCGAAAAAAGAGAATTCCAGGGTAATGACTAGCCCCTCTGCATCAAGGGCTGAAGGCCTGGAGTGTAGCGGATTTACTCTTTTTGGACAATGAAAATTGACAGAGTTTCGCGATGATGAAACTTGACTGCAGGCGAAGCGTCCGGCATTCCGTGGGAGGAGTGTGCCGGCCGTGTTGGGGTACTTTATCCCAGGCTATCGGCTCAGCGTCCGCCGGTCGCATTGATCCACCAGTTTTTTTGACGAAGACCAGCACACGGCAAGAAAGAGGAATCCGCTTTCTCTCCAGTCGCTAACTTCATGGGAAACGCTTCATCCTTCCTGTTACCACCTATGTGAATAACTTCCCCGGGGTGAAGCCTTGGACCTCGGAAAGTCGTCCGCGCCACCAGGTCCCGGTGCTTCCCGGAATCGATCTTCCCTGAGAATCAAAAAACCTGGCATTTTTCAAATGGATATATGAGGGGGTTTCAG
This sequence comes from Desulfobulbaceae bacterium, assembly GCA_020049575.1. Lineage (GTDB taxonomy): Bacteria > Desulfobacterota > Desulfobulbia > Desulfobulbales > Desulfocapsaceae > Desulfoprunum. Next base: position 306 of record JAIFKM010000087.1, on the reverse strand, counting down.
TCTTTTCCGAGGGCGTGACGCAGGAACACTGATCGCCGATGGCCTTGAAGACCCTTTCCACCTCTTTCGAATTGGCGCCGGCATTATCAAAGGGACTCGCGAAATAGGCGCCGAGATCGTCAAAATACTGCCTTACCCCGGCAAGTGTTCCGGCGATCAGCAGACCGCCGACCGTAAGCGTTATATCGAGCTCGAATTGATTCTTGTTGGCCTGGTTCACCAGGAATTGCAGGAACCAATCCTTCGAGGGAGCGTTGCCGGTTTCAAAGATGTCTTTTCCTTTTTCCATGGTTGCCTCCTTGTTGT